>JBAZJQ010000022.1:0-2809 GCA_041651235.1 Candidatus Pacearchaeota archaeon | reverse complement strand
TAATACCAGCGTCACTTAGGATATCCACATCCATCCAGTTAATGCCCGCGTCACTCATATCATTGACACTCACCCAGTTCACCCCGGCGTCACTTAAAATATCCACATCGCTCCAGTTCACCCCGGCGTCACTTAAGACATCGATATCCAGCCAGTTAATCCCGGCGTCACTTAACACATCCACATCACTCCAATTTATCCCCGCATCACTTAACACATCCACATCCAGCCAGTTGATCCCGGCATCACTTAAGATATCCACATCCTCCCAGTTAATTCCGGCATCACTCATATCGTTGATACTCACCCAATTCACCCCGGCGTCACTTAACACATCCACATCACTCCAATTAATACCCGTATCACTGATCACATCAATATCCAGCCAGTTCACCCCGGAATCACTTAACACATCCACATCCACCCAGTTGATACCCGCATTGCTTAAGTCGCTCACACTCACCCAATTCACCCCGGCGTCACTTAACACATCCACATCACTCCAGTTAATACCCGTATCACTGATCACGTCAATATCCAGCCAGTTAATGCCGGCATCCGTTAAAATATCCACATCACTCCAATTGATCCCGGCATCGCTTAACACATCCACATCCAGCCAGTTAATCCCCGCATCACTTAGGATATCCACATCCATCCAGTTAATTCCCGCGTCACTCAGGTCATTAATACTCACCCAGTTCACCCCCGCGTCACTTAACACATCCACATCACTCCAATTAATACCCATATCACTGATCACCTCAATATCCAGCCAGTTAATCCCGGCGTCACTTAGGATATCCACATCACTCCAATTAATTCCCGTATCACTGATCACATCAATATCCAGCCAGTTGATGCCACTATCACTCATCACATCCACATCTTCCCAGTTAATACCCACATTGCTTAAATCGCTCACGCTCACCCAGTTCACCCCAGCGTCACTCATCACATCCACATCTACCCAATTAATACCCGCGTCACTTAAGTCATTGACACTCACCCAATTCACTCCCGCGTCACTTAAGATATCCACATCACTCCAATTCACTCCCGCGTCACTTAACACATCCACATCCAGCCAGTTCACTCCGGCGTCACTTAACACATCCACGTCACTCCAATTCACCCCGGCGTCACTTAACACATCCACATCCAGCCAGTTAATGCCAGCGTCACTCATCACATCCACATCTACCCAATTAATACCCGCATCACTTAAGTCATTGACACTCACCCAATTCACTCCGGCGTCACTTAAAATATCCACATCACTCCAATTCACTCCGGCGTCACTTAACACATCCACATCCAGCCAGTTAATCCCGGCGTCACTTAACACATCCACATCCACCCAGTTGATACCCGCGTTACTTAAGTCACTTACACTCACCCAGTTCACCCCAGCGTCACTTAACACATCCACATCACTCCAGTTAATACCCATATCACTGATCACCTCAATATCCAGCCAGTTAATACCAGCGTCACTCAAGATATCCACATCACTCCAATTGATCCCAGAGTCACTGATTACATCCACATCCAGCCAGTTAATACCCGCATCACTTAATACGTCCACATCCATCCAGTTAATCCCCGCATCACTCATATCATTAATACTCACCCAATTCACTCCCGCATCACTTAATACATCCACATCACTCCAATTAATCCCCGTGTCACTGATCACATCCATATCCAGCCAGTTAACCCCAGCGTCACTTAACACATCCACATCACTCCAATTGATCCCGGCGTCACTTAACACATCCACATCCAGCCAGTTAATCCCCGCATCACTTAACACATCCACATCCACCCAGTTAATTCCGGCGTCACTCATGTCATTAATACTCACCCAATTCACCCCGGCGTCACTTAAGACATCCACATCACTCCAGTTCACTCCGGCGTCACTTAGCACATCCACATCCAGCCAGTTGATCCCAGCGTCACTTAATACGTCAATATCGCTCCAGTTCACTCCGGCGTCACTTAACACATCTACATCCAGCCAGTTAATACCGGCGTCACTTAAGATATCCACATCCTCCCAGTTAATCCCGGCATCACTCATATCATTGACACTCACCCAGTTCACGCCGGCGTCACTTAAGACATCCACATCACTCCAATTCACCCCGGCGTCACTTAACACATCGATATCCAGCCAGTTAATACCAGCGTCACTCAATATATCCACATCAATCCAGTTGATCCCCGTGTCACTGATCACATCAATATCCAGCCAGTTAATTCCAGCATCACTTAATATATCCACATCGCTCCAATTCACCCCAGCGTCACTTAACACATCAATATCCAGCCAGTTAACCCCAGCGTCACTTAAAATATCCACATCACTCCAGTTAATCCCCGTGTCACTGATCACATCCATATCCAGCCAGTTAATACCCGCATCACTCATCACATCCACATCTTCCCAATTGATCCCGGCGTCACTTAAGTCATTGACACTCACCCAGTTCACCCCAGCGTCACTCATTACATCCACATCCACCCAGTTAATCCCCGCGTCACTTAAGTCATTGATACTCACCCAGTTCACCCCCGCGTCACTTAACACATCCACGTCACTCCAATTAATACCCGTGTCACTGATCACATCAATATCCAGCCAGTTAATACCAGCGTCACTTAAAATATCCACATCGCTCCAATTAATACCAGCGTCGCTTAAGACATCCACATCCAGCCAGTTCACCCCAGCGTCGCTTAAGATATCCACATCCTCCCAGTTAATACCGGCGTCACTCATATCGTTAATACTCACCCAGTT
>JBAZJQ010000021.1:0-2876 GCA_041651235.1 Candidatus Pacearchaeota archaeon | reverse complement strand
TTTGTGCATCGTCTAGCACTTTGTATTCAGCATCATTAAAATCTTGATCTGCTTCTAGATAAGTCCAGTCACTTAACTGCCCACCGTGATTATCTTCATCAATACCAGCAGGTGCTCCTGAATCATAAATATCTGCCATTTGTGCATACTTGCCACCAATAGAGCCTATATTGGAAATCCATGCTTCACTATTATTATAATCGTCTTTAATCCTAAACCAGTTACAATATAAAGACATATTGTCTGAATCAAGAGATAAACCAGAACGTTCAGCAGCAAGAGCCGCCGATCCCTTGTTTATTGATAGGATAGATAATCCATGAGCATAGGGTTGATATGTATTAATAATTGTATTTATAGTAGTAGCATATCCACCTAAAGGATCCATAAAGTTTTTAACTGGATATTTTCCAAGTTTATTAAAAAATGCCCAAGCAGTTGTATAGTCTGACCCAAGAGGATCAGTTCTATAACCACCATCAAAATCCACATAAGTAGCATTAACAGCAAAAGAAGTACCAGTATAAGCCGTGTTTATTTTTGGTATTAGATAATCATCGTCTTTAAATACGTCTGTAATATATAAAGATTTTCCAAAACCATCTTTTTCTTTTGTTAATGAATAAGTATACTGTGCTATTTCATTATAAGTTGTTGTTGTCTTTTTATACAATGTCAACTTAAATTGTGTTCCAGTTAAAGATTCAATACTAACTGAAAGATCGTCTGTATAAGGCGACACGGTAAAAAAGCTGTGTGAAACATTTGCTGAGACATCTTCTGTATATTGATATTCTACTGCGACAAGGTTTCCACTAGTAGGAGCAGTTTCTAGTTGGAAAGTACATCCACCTAAAGTATAGTTAATAGCATTTGTTCCGGCTACGTCTATATCATCACCCGCTATTATTCCTGAGGTCTCGTCTGTACCATCAATATAATTTGCACCAACTTTAATTCTTAGATATCCATTATCAACAGGAGTATTAGTTAGTGTTCCTGAATAAATTTTAGTAATACCGTTTGATGTTCCTAATGTTTGTGACGCTTCGTGATGTGCCGCTGTATAAAGAAAACTATCTGGGTGTTCACGCCCACCAGAAAAAGCTACTACTGAACCAGACTTTACATCAACTCCCCCAAACAAAGAATATGTTCCATACGGGCAGACTATGTATAATGGGGCTTTTCTAACATAAGCAATAGCTTCAAAAACTGAAGGGTATGTAGAAGAAGGATAACCAGCTCTTACAATAACATCATCTTCTGTATAACAAAGTAATGGCTTATCAATTCTTCCTTTAGAAGAGTATAATACCATTGCACCAATTTCATCTATTGTACCAGAAATAAATCCGGCCAAATCACGCTCTACGGATGATACGCGGTAGCTCATATATTTTTACCTCAAAACTGTATTTATTATTAGTATCAAAATGCGAAGTTCCTTAATTAGTAGAATAACAACTTTTTATCATTATTTATTAGTAATTGAATTTTTTACTTGAAAATATTAAATGTATTTACTATTATATATAGTAAATAAGGATAGAAAGTGGCATCGATTAAAAATATTAAAAACATAGCACAGGAAAAAGCAAAACAATCTCCGTGTAGGTATAAAATATCTGCTGTAGGAATTGATAGATTAGGAAATGTCATAGGTTCCTGTACTAATCAATTAAGATTTCATAACAAAGGTGGGGGATTACACGCTGAAATTGTTTTGATTAAACGATATGGCTCTAGAATTAAAAGTATTTTTATTTGTCGGATAAATAAGAAAGGAGAATTACTAAATATTCATCCTTGTAAAAATTGTAAAGACGTCACAGATAAGTTAGGAATTAGAATATACTCAATAAAAGAAGAAACATAATGAACTATCCATTTAATATCTATGGCATAAAAGATTTTATATATGATAAAATAAAAAAGCCTTATTGGAATATACAACTTTTATTCAAAGGAGGATTTCCTTATGTTCCGTGGGATATTGTGGATTCTTCTATTGAGATGCTTTTTTTACAGTTTAAAGAATATTATGAAAAACATAGCGGTAGGTATTCAGAAGAACATATTCAATTCTATTATAAAGATAAATATACCCCCAAAAAAATAGCAGATGAAAGAGCAAAAGAATGTAGGGAAATAAGGAATATCTTTTTATATATCACTTTAAGCAGACATTTAAATAAAATGAATTTTGAACATATTCAAGAAGAAATGTTTAAAGATTCAAAACATAGATGGACCCCTTATTTTGAAAAAGAAGAAAATAAAAAATTATATGAATTTGCTTATATAATTGAACCAAAAACTTTTACAGTTAAATGGAAATTTATTGAAGCTGGATTAGCTGAAGTTACTTATAAAGAAACAAAAAAGAAAAAAGATATGTCTATTTATAATTTTGAAAGTGCATTATATAATTTAGATAATGAATATGCTAAAAAAATAATTGATTGTAGAGGTTGTTTATGGGATTAATTGTAAATAAAGAAATTTATAAAGAATTTGAAAAACAAGAGAATGAACTTAATTCTAAATTTCCTTATATAACGCAGTTTCCTAATTATGAGATTAGACAAATTAAATTTGAAAATTGGCAAAAAGAAAAGAAATTATTAGATATGGCAATTAAAAATAAATTAAAAGAAGTATATAATATAGATGATGGTATTATATTATTTGCAGAAGAATTAGTAGATAGTAGTGATAATGGATATTCGACTAAAGAACTAGAATATTATATTGTTTTAATTTTAAATTTTTTAGAAAATAGAAAGGTAAAATAGATGAATATTGAAATTTTAGCAAAAGAAGTACACAATACTTGGGCAGATTGGATGAAATATGCTCTTAGTAAGTGTATC
>JBAZJQ010000020.1:0-2894 GCA_041651235.1 Candidatus Pacearchaeota archaeon | reverse complement strand
GGAACAGCAAGAGATAAAGTACAAAAATTACCAGCAAAACACCAAGATGCAGGGATGGGATGTGGTTTAGTATTAACTATAATAGTTGTACTTTCATACTGTATTATAGCTCTATCAAAATGGTAATTCTAAATTTATGTTAAAATAATTTAAATAAGGAATCTTTATGAGAAAAAATTTTTTAATATTTGCAGTAAATGGTTTAGCTGGATCAGGAAAAGATACTTTTGTTAATATAATGAGTACCTTTTTAAGTCCAGACTATCGGATACGAACTATTAGATTAGCTAAACGATTAAAAAAAGCTACCAGTATAATTTTTGATCTGGGTGATTTAGATTTAAATAATCCAGAAAGTAAAGAAATTATAGCAACAGAAAACGGATTAACAGTGAGAGAGGTTTTACAACGTCTTGGTACGGAAGTATGTAGAACAATTGATCCTGATACATGGATTAATCCTGTACTAAGAGATATTGACAGAGCCTATTTAGACGGTATAGATATAGTATTTATTCCTGATCTTAGATTTAATAATGAGTATGAAAAATTAAAAAATTACGATTATGACATTAAATTTATTAAAATTATTAGACCAAATTTAAATATATCTAATTTTACATTAAATCATATAAGTGAACAAGAACTTTCTGATGTAAAGTGGGATAAAACATTTATAAATGACAGATCTCTAAAAGATTTTAAAAATATGATTAAAGATTATATTCTAGAATTAACTTTAAAATAGAGAGGGAAAATAAATATGAACTTACAAATTGACGAAAAAGACGCCAATGTAAGTCTGGATACATGTCTTATGTATATTATTTATTTTATTATAGGTCTTGTAATAATTGTTTCTATTGCTAGTATATGTTAAGGAGAAAAAAATGAAGCTCTTTATTTTACTAATTATTGTGGAATCTTTATCACCTACTGTTTTATTGATACCGGATGATTCAAACATTTTTACTGAAGAGTGGTCTTCTACACAAGCTAAATTATATACAACTTCAGAAGAAGAAGCATTTTATGATGTATATGTTCATATGTTATACAACAGTGGTAAAGATTTTAATACAAAATATTTTTTATACTCTATAGATACTGATTCTAAAGTAGTAGAAGAAATTCCTATCCCACCACTTGTATCCGATTCAGTTTATATATTTAATAGTTTTAGGAGATAGAATGAATGTACTTAGTTTATTTGATGGTATGTCTTGTGGGCAAATTGCACTTGAAAGAGCAAGAATAAAAGTAGATAATTATTTTGCTTCTGAAATAGATAAGTATGCAATTAAAGTCACACAAGCAAATTATCCTAATACTATACAGCTTGGTGATGTAACTAAAATAAAAGGTGAAGATTTACCTAAAATTGATTTATTAATGGGTGGTTCACCCTGTCAAGGATTTAGTTTTGCAGGAAAACGTTTAAATTTTGATGATCCAAGAAGTAAATTATTTTTTGAATTTATAAGATTATTAGAAGAAACAAAACCTAAATACTTCTTGCTTGAAAATGTGAAGATGAAAAAGTCAAGTCAAGATATTATAAGTAGTTACTTGAGTTGTGAGCCTATTGAAATTAATAGCAATTTAGTTTCTGCACAAAATAGAAGAAGATTATACTGGACTAACATACCAAACATAGAACAGCCAGAAGATTTAAACATAAAACTAAAAGATATTCTTTTAGACCAAGGTATTTGTTTTCATAATGTTTACAGAGGATTTAAAGAAAAAAATGCACGTATTTTTGTAGATAAATCACCAACAATAAGAACAGCCTGTGGGGGCGGGCATATTCCTTCTTTGCTTTTATCACAAAAAGCTTTAAAATACATGGATAGGACAATTAAAGACAGAAGAACACATTGGGATTTTAAACATCATAGTGACATAAAAAATAACAAATCATCAGCAGTTGTTGCTAATTTTTTTAAGGGGGTTCCATATAATGTATTGAAAACACGTAATTTGATTAGATATTTTCACCCAATTGAATGTGAAAGATTACAAACAGTGCCTGATAATTATACTGCTTATGTGAGTAACACACAAAGATATAAAATGCTTGGTAATGGCTGGACTGTTAATGTTATTGCTCATATTTTAAAACATATAAAAGAATAAACCTATAACATGGAGGACCAAAATGAAAATTAAGGACTTAATACAACAACTTCAAAAATATGAACCAAACATGTTGGTTTTTTTAACGAGTGACATGGGATTAAAAGCTGTTAGTAGGATTACGATTATAGATCCGACCAATGAAAACTACGCTTTTAACAAAAATTCAGAAGCTACTGCTGTAGTAATTCAATAAAGATTTTACTTGACTTTTAACAAAAAATTTCGTATATTTATAAAAATAATAAAAAATTAAGGAGAATAAAAAAAAATGAGGAAAACTTATTTAATTTGTGTTGTTTTTGGTATTATTACATTGTTTAGTATGACCAATGCAGCTGTGACTGATACTACCTATACTTATAGTCCTGATAATGATTATGGAATTAGGCTTCTTTGGGATACTCCCAGTGAAAAAGATCAACTTGATACTTTTTATTACATTTTAAAGTGGAGAGATGTAAAAGAAGATTCATTTAATTTGGAATATTACCAAATGGATCAAGTACAAAAGGGTGATCCAGAAACATGGTCTATAGATGGAACTTTGGCAGTGCAAGCAGTAGAAGGTGATACAACTTTATTTGAATTTAGATTGTGTGCAGTAGATCGAAGTGGTAATAAAAGCTTAGATAGTAATCCAGCTTATTTGTCTCTTTACTGGCCTGATGAAACACCTCCTTCTGCACTTATTGGTCTTTATTTAGAGTTCTTTGTGTTTCCAAAGACTTCGGTAGAATAAAAGTGATAAATTT
>JBAZJQ010000019.1:0-2984 GCA_041651235.1 Candidatus Pacearchaeota archaeon | reverse complement strand
CATTCACCAGTAAGAGGAAATCATCCTGATTTAGAAAAATCTTTGTTATCATTCAAAAAGTATATCGGAACAAATAGCACTGAAGCATTTGTTTTAGCAAGTAAAGAAATGTCGAATATGTCGACAAGATATATGCATAAATCAGAAACTACAGAACTGGGAAAACTAATGTGTACTTCTTATTATGGTTTGTGTATTGCTTGGTATAGAGAAATGGAAAGATTTTGTAAAAAGTTTCATGTTAATTTTGATGATGCTGTTATAGAATTTAACAAAACGTATAATGAAGGGTATAGTAATCTTAGGTCAAATGTAATCAGACCAATTCTAACATCGCCTGGTAATAAAAAAATTGGAGGACATTGTGTAGTTCCTAATGCTATCATTCTTAATTCACAGATAGAATCAGCATTTTTAAAGTTAATAAAATAGGTCGAAAAATAATAAATAATAAATAAAAAAATATGATAACAGATTTAACAAACGAAAATCTTTTGATCACAAATGAAGAGGAAGAAGAAACAGAAGAAAATGAAGAAGATTTAGATATAGATGAAGAAGAAATTGATGAAGATGAAGAAGAGGAAGAAGACGACGACGCAGACGAAGAAGACGAATAATCTATATATTTAGCATTTATTATTAGAAAGCTCTGTTAAGGAGCTTTTTAATATGTTTCTAGAAGCTCTAGAATGCATTTTAAGAAAGAATAATATAAAAAAGGTATATTTATTCATCTATAAAAAAGATGAGGTCTAATAACCTCATTTTCTTATTCTTCTTTTTTGTCTTTCTGCTATTTTTCCATAGTACTTTGCTATGATTTTATGATTACCAGATATCTGTTTTAAAGCATCAAGATATATTTCTTGATGTTCTTGAAGTATTGCATTTTCTTTCTCTCTTATCAACTCATTTAAAGCGTCATGACAAGGAGTCCTGCAAACTTCAATTCGTTCTCCTTCACCAAACACAGCAATGGGTAGAATATGATGATGACTCATATCACTATTCCTTTGCCATTCTTTGCAAATACGACAGTAAAACATAATAGATCTCCTAAATGTAAATGTACTATCTTATTTTTCTTAGAGATAAGATAGAACGTTTTATTTTCTTAAAAGTAGTGTCAAAATCTTGTATTATTTATTCTTTTTCTTTTTTTCTTCGAACTGTGGAATATATTTTTTATGTCCGCATTCACAAACATCGTTTATTTTATAGACTTTCCAATTTTTATTACTTTGTTTCGTGTCTATAGTGCATTCTTTTCCACAATTTTCACATACTAATTTTGAAATGTATAACATATTATTCTGTTGGTTTAAGATCTCCGTCTTCTAATGGTGTTTCAGTCATCCATTCTTCTATTTCGAAACCTAAGTCTCTTACGAAATAGTTCATATCTCCAATAGTACATCTATACTGTTCATTACAAAAATCTTTAATAAGACCTTTCATTGCTTTTCTTTGTGTCTCATCACTAGATGAAGTTTCAGCTAAATTGAATAATTTAGCTTTCAACTGATTAAATCTGCTTGAAATCAAATGTTTATATAAATATATATTTCCTGTTCTTCCAAGCATACCGTCTTTTTGTGGTTCTTTAAATATAAATTCATATGCACCATTAGCATAATGCTTAACATTATTAATTTGTCCAATCATTTTTGGAACATCTGTTTCTTTTAATGACATAACTTTTTACGTTTTTACTTGACTTGACACTACTTTGAAAAAAACTTTATTTTTTTGTAAAAGATCTGAATATAAAAAAAATACCAAACGCTGCTAGTACTTGATATAAAGAAATAATAAAAGACGAAATAAAAGAACCTTTAAATAAAATTGGAGATAAAGCGTATCCAGCGATTAAACCAGATACGCCTGAAAAGATTATTAAAAGTTTTTTAGAAAAACATATATTTTCAGAATCTCCAAAAAATAATAAAACTAACACTATGATAGGACAGAAAAAAGTAAGTAAAGTCAATTCTATCATTATCATGTTTTGTTTGTTATTTTATTTTGCTTCTCCAACTATGTATTCTTTAATTGCATTTATTATTGTTGGCGCTCCTAATGCAATCATTGAATAAACTAATGTACATATTTCTCCTAAAGTGCACCAATCAGTAGTTGATTTTAACAATATTATTCCAGAAGTAGCACCACTCAATATTAAACTCCATACTAACTTTTTCCAAGTTAGTTTTCCATCTCTAACTTTATAAACGATATATACAAGATTAGATGTCGCAAAAGTAATAAACGCAGCCAATTCAACGTTTGTTATATTAAAATTGTTAATCCAACCTAAAATGAATACTGCAGCTGCTGGCCAAGCAGAAATCCAAAAACTTTTGATAATTTTTTTAATTGTTTCTTTATCAAAAGAGAATCTAACTTGAACTGATTTTGTTTGCATATTTTTATATTTTTAAATTTATTATTTCGACCAATTTTTTGCTTGCTTGTTAAGCTCATTTAACGTTTTTGCACCGCACCATCTTCCATTTACATATAACAATTCTAAAGCGCATGCAACTTTATATTTTTTACAAAATTTCAATACTGCTGTTTGTGTTATAGTTCCATAGTATCCAGTAATATTGACTGAAGCAGGAAAATCTCCATCAAGTTTTAGAAGAGTTTGTAAAGCAACTACATCTGCACTTTTATCTCCCATTTTTATTTTGTTTTTAAATACATATTCAAATTTAGTTTCCATTGGTGTAGATTCTATTTTGTTTTCGACTACATATTTCATAGCCCAAGCTATACCATAGTCATTAGCAAATTTTTTGCACCAAGGGTTATATGTATCGAATATTTTCCAAAACTCATCTGAATATCCATAAAGCATTGTTCCATGATTAGTTTTAATTCCGCATCCAGCGATCACATCAGCAGTATTCCAAGGAGGACATGTTGCTGTTGCAAGTTGCAAAGGCGATTGTTTTATATGTTTTTTTAATGCATTA
>JBAZJQ010000018.1:0-3017 GCA_041651235.1 Candidatus Pacearchaeota archaeon | reverse complement strand
ATAGAAGAACTTAGATGTGCAAAGATAATAGAAAAAGGTGATTATAAATATATTCTTAATTCTATTACAGAACAAGAACCGCCTTTAGATCCTTTAATTTTAGAAGATTTTTGCAATAGATTGTTAAGAAAACTTGATTTTAAAAATGCTACTAAAATCGTCACTGCAGAAGCAATGGGAATATCATTAGCAACTCTTATATCAGTCAAAACAGGAATTCCTTTAGTTATTGCAACAAGAAGAAGTAAAGATCTTAAAACAGAAGAATGTGTTAAATTCAGAACAGGATATATGGCTGATATAATGCATTTGAACAAAATGTCAAAAAAAGATAGAATAGTTATCATTGATGATTTAATTTCAACAGCTGGTACAATAGTTGGTCTAATAAAAGCAATAACAAAGAATGGAGCTAAAGTAGTCGATATCGGTGTTGTATTTAATAAACCTGATTACAAAGGAGTTAAACTTTTACGAAAAATTGGGTATGACCCGAAATATCTATTAGATGTAAAAATCAAAAATGACAAAGTATTTGTACAAAAAATAAAATGAAAAAAAATAAAGTTTTAGTAGCTGGATGTTTTAATAGAATACACCCAGGTCATATTTATCTTTTTAAAGAAGCTAAAAAACTAGGTAAAAAACTAATAGTTATTATTACGAATGACACGAACAATAATAAAAGCATAAAAACACCAGCTATCGATAGAATGAAAATGCTTAAAGAAATAAAAATAATTGATAAAGTTATTGTTGGAGAAAAGAACGACTTTACAAAAATATTTTTAAAAGAAAAACCAAATGCGTTAGCATTAGGATATGATCAAAGTATACCTAAATCTTTTTTAAGTTTATGGAATTCAAAGATATATCATAAGTTAGATATAGTAAGAATAAAAAAATATAAAGATTATCATACATGCAATCAAAAGGATTAAGAAATAGTTTTTCAGAAGAAACTAGAGAATTATTTACTTGGAACGAAGAATGTTGGGTTTGCCCAGAAAATGGTTGGGATTGCATACACCATATACTTGGTAGAATATCTGATAGTCCTTTAAACGCAGCACCTATACACAATTTTAAATGTCATATTGGAAACGGAAAATTGTCAAAATTCGATATAAAATCGAGATTATTAAAGAAAACATTGAAATATTTACTTACTAAAGGCTATATTTTAACAGAAAAAGATAAAGAATTTAAAAAGAAACATTTTAGATATTATTTATAGTATCAAAGTATCAGTATTTAGATAATGAATGCTTTAAATAATATCATATATTTACAAATATGTCAATGTATGGTATAATATAACCATATGTTAAACAAAACAAAATCTAAAAAGTTTAAAAAATATGAAACTTTAAAGATAACTGCAAGAGTTGACGCAGACGGAGACGTTTATGTTAAAGGAAAAGGAAATGTTTGTTATTATGTTGGGTATCTGACAGATGAAGATAGAATAACAGAAGTGCCTAATCACATATATAAGAAAATCAAAAGAATATTAATAAAAAAATAAAGTATGTTAATAGAAATAATTTTAGGATTTTTAATAGGAATACTTTTAACTTATTTATTTGCACAAACGATAGGTGCTATTTTAAATGGAGACTTAACTGAATTTATATTATTAATCATTGTCTGGATATTACTTTTATTATTTGCTTTACCATTTTTTTATGATTAAGAACAAAAACATATGATAATAAATGAAGGTAAAATTCATATAAAAGCTTGGACTGATGATTTAATACAACCAGAATATGCTGGAGCTTTAAAACAAGCAATAAATCTTTCTAATTTGCCATTTGCTTTTCATCATATTGCAATAATGCCTGACACACATCAAGGTTTTGGTATGCCGATCGGAGGTGTGTTAGCAACAAAAGATGTTATCATTCCCAATGCAGTAGGAGTTGATATTGGATGTGGAATGTGTGCTGTTAAAACTTCATTAACTGAAATTGATATTCCAACTCTTAAAAAGATAATGAGTGAGGTCAGAAAACAAATTCCAGTTGGTTTTGAGCATCAAAAAGATTTAAAAAAGAATATAGAAATAGCAAAAAACTTTTTAGATCAGTACTATGAAATAGAATAGTTTACACAATATAAGATATATGGTATACTAGAGATAGGTAATTATAAATCTTATAAAAATGAATGTTTATAAACTAAATAGAAGATGTTTAAAATGTAATAAACTAATAGTAGATCATAGTAAAACTGGATATTGCAATAAACATAGAGATAGATCTGGGAAAAATAATCCTTTTCATGGTAGAAAACACACAAAAGAATCGATCGAAAAAGCAAAAATTAAAATATCTATTGCTTCAAAAAATCTATGGAAAGATCCGATATATCGAGAAAAAGTAATAAGAAATAGTTCAAAACCAAGAAAAGAATCTTTTAAAAAAGAACAAAGTGAAAGATTAATAAAATGGTATACTGATAATCCAGAACAAAGAAAAATAAGAAGCAAACAGATGAAACGAAGTTGGAAAGAAGGAAAAATCGAACCAACTATTAATTCAATAAACGATTCAAAAAACGAAAAAGAAATTAGAAAAACACTACAAGAGAGAATACCAGAAAAAAATGTTAGAAAAATAACTTTAAAATTAGAAAACAGATGGTTTTATCCAGATATAAGTATAGGCAAAAAAACGATTATTGAATATTACGGTAATTATTGGCATGCGAATTCAAGAATATATAAAGACAATATTATACTTGGTCATAATAAAACATTAAAAGAAATACATCAGTATGATAAAAAAAGAATAAACATATTAAAAAGAAACGGATATAATGTATTAGTAATATGGCAAGATGAATATCTTAAAAACAAAGAAAAAACAATAAATAACATCATTAAGTTTGTTAATAAATATGAAAATTAAAATATCTCAAAAAGAATACGAGATAAAATTACAACAAATAGCCTCCCAGATTGGCACCCTGGGAGGCGGCTGAGGAAATCATTTTATCGAAATACAAAAAGG
>JBAZJQ010000017.1:0-3049 GCA_041651235.1 Candidatus Pacearchaeota archaeon | reverse complement strand
GTGAATGGGATTAAAAATTAATAAAGTAAGCAATGAAAGACATAAATCAAATAGTCATATTCAAAGGTAATGATATTTTGTATTGTAATATTGCAATTCTTGAAGCAATAAAAAATAGTAGATTTATCAAGCATGTTGAAATAGATAATGAGATAAAAGGAAGTATTGCATTGTATAATGGATATAGATTACTTAAAGTTTCGAAAAATAAAATGAGAGAACTTTTAAGAAAAATAGAATTAATAAATAAATAATATGAAAAAAGTATTTAATTGTGAGTATCCCGACGAAAATATAGACGAAATCAAAAAATGGATTAAATCTAAATTAATTAAAGAAGATGGAACATTAAGTAAAATTGGTTATAACGCAACAATCATAGTTGAAATCATTGAAGAGTAAAATAATATTAAAAAGATGAATATACTAAATAAAATAAGAAGATTTTTCTTAAAAATCGAATATGATTTTTTATTGTCAAACATAGAATGTCTAGAAAGAGATAAAAAGTTTATTACTCCATTTTTCTGCGGACAAACGTCATATCCTATTAGATTAAAAGAACAAGAAATTAAGATATCAAAAGCTAAAATAAAATTAGAAAATATACAAGAAAAACTAAACAAATAATATGAAAATAAAACAAATATTAATTGACATTTCGTTTCCTGGATTTAGAGATGATCAATTAAAAGAATTATTAGAAAATGGTTGGGAAATAAAAGATAAATCAATAATGGGAAATAGATATATCTATTATATACTTTTTAAATAATATGAAGAAAAAAGAAATACTTAAATTGATGGGATTAATACAACTTTATGCTTGGGAGATTAAAGATATGAAGAAAAGACAAGAGTTTTCAGAATTGATATTAAAAGTAATTGATTTAGTCTTTCCTGATAATTAAAATAAATAAGAGGTATGAAAAATAATATTTGTGTTCAATGTGGACATACTCGAGAAGAAATAAAGAAAAAAGAATTATGTTGTTGCACTATAATTTACAATGAATCAGGGAGTGAAGTAGACACAGAATGGACAAGACATCGTTTTAAACCTTATTCAAAAAAAGAATTAGAATCAATGAAAAAAGACGAAGAAACAATGTATAAACAAATGGGAGAAATTGTAGATTTCTTTAAAGAACAAGAAACAAATTAAAAATATGAATATTGCAATAACAGAAATCGAATGGTATGAATCAAAAAACAGTCCCAGTAGAATATCTTATTTTTTAAATAGACCATCTGCTGGATATTTCATATCAGAATCTCCTATGTTTAATACAGTCGGAATATTATATATACCAGAAACAAGAGAAAGAATAATTTATACAAACTAATATGACTATACCAACAATTTTAAAAAGAATGATTAAAGATCTAAAAGAAACACCAAACAAGATGTTCTGTTTTATATTCGGTCATCGAAGAATTAGTGAATATTATGGTTGTTCAGAACATTTTGTATGTAAAAGATGCGGTAAATATAATCCTGAATAAACCTATTTACTTTTTTTGATCTATATGGTATAATGGAAATATAATAAACAATATAAATATGAAAGAAACAAAAATAACGTTATCTTTGTTAGTCAAATTGCTTTCTGTTGTAGTTCATTCAGAAGAACTAATGAGTCCGAAAGGACATATATTCGATAAAAAAGCACTGGAAACACTTTTAACAGATGACGAAGTAAGAAAAACATTAGAAGAATATAAAGAATTTTTACCATTAAAAAGATGAAAAACAAATTAGAAAAAATAGGGTTTTATACATTAAACGATAAGCGAGCAAAAGAATCGTCAAAAACATCTCAAATGAAAAGATGTGAAATGATTATTACAGAATACTGTAATTTTAAATGTCCATATTGCAGAGGTTTAGATTCAAAAATCTATGGTTGCAGAAAAATTAAACAGTTATCGTTAGAAGAAATAAAAAGAAACATAGATTTCTGGTGTAAAGATATTCCATTAGAAAACATACGTTTTTCAGGTGGTGAACCAACATTGCATCCAGATATAATAGAAATTATTAAATATTCAAAAAAGAAAGGAATCAAAAGGATTGCAATTTCAACAAACGGTTCAAATCGAATTGAATTATACAAAAAATTAATAAAAGCAGGAGTCAATGATTTTTCAATTTCATTAGATGCTTGTTGTGCTGAAGATGGAGATAGAATGGCTGGCAATAGAAAAGGTTCTTGGAACACTGTCGTAAAAAATATTAAAGCAATTTCAAAATTAACATATGTCACTGTTGGTATAGTTCTGACACCAGATAATATCAACAAAACAATCGATACTGTTAATTTTGCACACGAGCTTGGAGTTGCTGATATTAGAGTAATTTCAGCAGCACAATATAACAAACCTATACCAGATCTTAAAAAAATCAAAAAAGAAATTCTTAGAAAACATCCTATTTTAGCATATAGAGTTAAAAACTTTATCGAAGGAAGAAACGTTAGAGGAATGAAAAACAGTGATTCTAAGCATTGTGCAATAACACTTGATGATTCAATCATTGCGGGAGATTATCACTTTCCCTGTGTGATCTACATGCGTGAGAAAGGGAATCCGATAGGCAAAGTTTCTGAAAATATGAGAGAAGAAAGAGAAAAATGGTTCAGAAAACATAATTGCTTTAAAGATAAGATATGTAGAATGAATTGTCTTGATGTCTGTGTCGACTACAATAATAAATATAACTTATTTCATAAAAAAGAATATGAGCAACGAAAATAGAATTAGTGATTTAGAATATCTAGCATACCATGATATTCTAACAGGAATATACAATAGAAATTGGTTATATGAACACATGTATTGTAGTAAATATAAATATGTATATTTTTTTGATATTAACGATTTAAGAGAAATAAATGATAAAAAAGGGCATATCGCAGGAGATAGATTTATTAAAAAAATAATAGATAATATTGATAAAAAAGAAAACGAAATATTAATAAGATATGCTGGAGATGAATTCATTCTTTTATCAAATAGAATAAACGCATTAAAAACTAATAAATTCTTT
>JBAZJQ010000016.1:0-3193 GCA_041651235.1 Candidatus Pacearchaeota archaeon | reverse complement strand
GCTAGTTGTTCTGCTCAGAAAACTGCTCCTACTCCTATAAACGGATCTTGCGGATCATCTAATGGAGGAACTTTTAGCACTACACCAACTACTAATTTATGTAACACTGGATTAGCTTCTTCTGTTTCAGGATCAGGTCCATGGTATTGGACTTGCAACGGCCAAAACGGTGGCAATAATGTTAGTTGTTCTGCGCAAAAAACTGCTCCCGCACCAACTAATGGAGCTTGCGGATCATCTAATGGAGGAACTTTTAGCACTACACCAACTACTAATTTATGTAATACTGGAACATTTTCTGGAATAATGGGTTCGGGTCCATGGTATTGGTATTGTTATGGACAAAATGGCGGAAATACTGCTTGCTGTTCTGCTCAGAAAACTGCTCCTACTCCTATAAACGGAATTTGCGGATCATCTAATGGAGGAACTTTTAATTCTGCGCCAACTACTAATTTATGTAACACTGGATTAGCTTCTTCTGTTTCAGGATCAGGTCCATGGTATTGGACTTGCAACGGCCAAAATGGCGGGACTACATCTAGCTGTTTTGCTAGTAAAACTGCTCCTACTCCTATAAACGGAGCTTGTGGATCATCCAATGGAGGAACATTTGATGTTGTTCCAAGCACAAACTTATGTAATGCCGGAACATTCTCTGGAATGAGCGGAGTCGGTCCTTGGTACTGGTCTTGTTATGGAACCAATGGCGGAAACAATGTTAGCTGTTCAGCTAACAAAACTACAGCTGCTGGAACTGATGGACAATGTGGATCATCTCATACTGGAACATTTGATATTGTTCCAAGCACAAACTTATGTAATGCCGGAACATTCTCTGGAATGACTGGATCAGGTCCTTGGTACTGGAATTGTTATGGTCAAAATGGCGGAAACAATATTAGCTGTTATGCCAACAAAACTGCTCCTGCACCAATTAATGGAACTTGCGGATCATCTAACGCTGGAACATTTGATGTTGTTCCAAGCACAAATCTATGTAGTACTGGAACATTTTCTGGAATGATTGGAGCTGGCCCATGGTATTGGTCTTGCTACGGTCAAAACGGTGGAAACAATTCAAGTTGTTATGCTAACAAAACTCAAATTGCTGTTACTAACGGACAATGTGGAGCAGCTCATAACAATATTTTTGACACTGCCCCAGATTCATCTTTGCTTTGCTTAAACGGATTACCATCTTCTTTGATTGGTACTGGCCCATGGTATTGGACTTGTAACGGTCAAAACGGTGGAATCACTGTTAATTGTTTAGCCAACAAAACCGCTCCTTCAGCAATTAATGGAGCTTGCGGATCATCTCATACTGGAACATTTGATATTGTTCCAACTACAAACTTATGTAATGCCGGAACATTCTCTGGAATGACTGGATCAGGTCCTTGGTACTGGAATTGTTATGGACAAAACAGCGGAACCAATGTTAGCTGTTATGCCAACAAAACTGCAGTCGCAGGAACAAACGGAGCTTGTGGATCATCCAATGGAGGAACATTTGATATTGTTCCAACTACAAACTTATGTAATGCCGGAACATTTTCTGGAATGAGCGGAGTCGGTCCTTGGTACTGGTCTTGTTATGGAACCAATGGCGGAAACAATATTAGCTGTTCAGCTAACAAAACTACAGCTGCTGGAACTGATGGACAATGTGGATCATCTCATACTGGAACATTTGATGTTGTTCCAAGCACAAACTTATGTAATGCCGGAACATTCTCTGGAATGACTGGATCAGGTCCTTGGTACTGGAATTGTTATGGACAAAACAGCGGAACCAATGTTAGCTGTTATGCCAACAAAACTGCTCCTGCACCAATTAATGGAACTTGCGGATCATCTAACGCTGGAACATTTGATGTTGTTCCAAGCACAAATCTATGTAGTACTGGAACATTTTCTGGAATGATTGGAGCTGGCCCATGGTATTGGTCTTGCTACGGTCAAAACGGTGGAAACAATTCAAGTTGTTATGCTAACAAAACTCAAATTGCTGTTACTAACGGACAATGTGGAGCAGCTCATAACAATATTTTTGACACTGCCCCAGATTCATCTTTGCTTTGCTTAAACGGATTACCATCTTCTTTGATTGGTACTGGCCCATGGTATTGGACTTGTAACGGTCAAAACGGTGGAATCACTGTTAATTGTTTAGCCAACAAAACCGCTCCTTCAGCAATTAATGGAGCTTGCGGATCATCTCATACTGGAACATTTGATATTGTTCCAACTACAAACTTATGTAATGCCGGAACATTCTCTGGAATGACTGGATCAGGTCCTTGGTACTGGAATTGTTATGGACAAAACAGCGGAACCAATGTTAGCTGTTATGCCAACAAAACTGCAGTCGCAGGAACAAACGGAGCTTGTGGATCATCCAATGGAGGAACATTTGATATTGTTCCAACTACAAACTTATGTAATGCCGGAACATTTTCTGGAATGAGCGGAGTCGGTCCTTGGTACTGGTCTTGTTATGGAACCAATGGCGGAAACAATATTAGCTGTTCAGCTAACAAAACTACAGCTGCTGGAACTGATGGACAATGTGGATCATCTCATACTGGAACATTTGATGTTGTTCCAAGCACAAACTTATGTAATGCCGGAACATTCTCTGGAATGACTGGATCAGGCCCATGGTATTGGACTTGTTATGGAATTAATGGCGGAAACAATGTCAGTTGTTCAGCCAATAAAATTAGCAATCCTATTAATGGACAATGCGGATATTCTAATAGTCAAACATTTGAATATGCACCAACTACAAACCTATGTAATGCCGGAACATTCTCTGGAATGAGTGGATCAGGTCCATGGTATTGGACATGTTATGGTTCTGACGGCGGTAACAATGCCAGCTGTTCAGCAAACAAAACTCAAATTAATATTATTAACGGACAATGCGGATCAGCTAATGGCCAGACTTATGAATATATTCCTTCAAGTTCTTTGCTTTGCTCTTCTGGCTTTGCATCATCTGTTTCTGGCTATGGCCCATGGTATTGGACTTGCAACGGCCAAAATGGCGGAACTACTGCCAGCTGTTCAGCAAACAAAACTACAACTTACCAAGTAAGTGGACAATGTGGATATTCTAATGGTCAAACATTTGAATACGCACCAACCGCAAACTTATGTAATGCCGGAACATTTTCTGGAATGA
>JBAZJQ010000015.1:0-3446 GCA_041651235.1 Candidatus Pacearchaeota archaeon | reverse complement strand
TAGATTTATTAAAAAAATAATAGATAATATTGATAAAAAAGAAAACGAAATATTAATAAGATATGCTGGAGATGAATTCATTCTTTTATCAAATAGAATAAACGCATTAAAAACTAATAAATTCTTTTCTGTTGGTATGAGTGAAATTAGAACATCTCTTTTTAAAGCGATATTGTTAGCAGATAGAAAAATGTTAATAAACAAACATATACAAAAACATGAAAATACAAAAATATAGAATTAAAAAAGGTGCTACAGTAGGACAAGATTTTTCGTTTTTTAGTTGGCCTGATAAAAAGAAAAATTTAGATATGATTTTTATTCTCGATGAAAAATTTTCAGTAGACAAAGAACGAAGAGTAAAATTAATCGCAGATGGATACGGTATATTAAAAGATAATAAATATCATTTGTCAGGAGAATATGGCAATGGTTCATTGTATGTATCATCAGAAGATATTATTCCAGTAGTTGAAAAAGAAGAAGAAGTTAGAAAAGATAAAACAGAAAAAATAATATGTGCAGCAGTATTATACAAAAGAAAGATATATCGTGGTCATAGACATTGTCATGCTATACAAGCAATGAATGATGAACTATCTTGGAAAATGTCTCGAGAAAAATTATGCAAAATAAACTATGAACAAGGATTTATAACAACAGAAAATAGATTTGTTCTTCGAAAAGAAGCAGCTGATATTGCTTTTAAAACTGGTCAAATAAAAGAAAAAATTGATGATCTTTATAGTGAAAATCTTTATTAAATGAAAACACTTAAATATAAAAAAATAGGAGAAAACGAAAAAACTATATTTTATACTAATCTTTTCTGTAAAAATTTTGGTGATGGATATAGTATAATTGTAGCTGAAATAAAAGCAAATAAATATAAAGAATATATTTTGTTAAAAGACAATAAACCCGTGTTTTCAAGTCAACAGATCGAAGAGATTGCATTAAGACATGATTTACTAAAATTCATCGATTAATACCTATTTACAAATATAGAATAATATGGTATAATGGTATTAGTTATTTGAGGAGATCAAAATGGACGAATTATCAGAGATGTATGAAAGGCAAAAAAGATTTCTAACTGAAATCTTAGGCACTGATAAATTTGAACATCTTCATGCAGAACTAACAGAAAAATATCTATTACGTTTGCACGGAGAATTAGTTGAAGTGTTTGATGCTTCGAAATTAAAAGAAACAAAACCAGTTCTTTCGTTCGAAGAAAAAGAACATCAACTCGAAGAAATGATTGATTGTTTTAAGTATCTTTTGAATTTGTTCATTGTTAATGAACACAAACCAGAAGATATCATTAGAAAATTCAATGAAAAATCGAGTGTAGTAGAGAAAAGAAAAAAATAAAAAGGAGACATAAAATCTGATCTCCTTTTCACATTAATCATATGAGTGCATACACAACAAAAACAATAACAAGAAAAGAAGCAGAAGAATTATTAAAACAAATATATTCAAAAAGTTTTTCTTTTGCTAACGATTCAGACAAAGAATTAGAAGAAGAATTAGATAGACTATCTTATTCAGATAAACATACAGACATTTTAGGAGTGTTATATAATTTTAGAATAAAACAAGATGAAAAATAAAAAAGATGCAGAAAAAATAGCAAAAGCAATGCACATAGCATTAGATGCTCACGGTTATACTTTAGATGAAAAAGGAGAAAATTATTTTATAGCACATTGTTTGCAAACTTTCAATATTTTAAAAGAAGTGACAAACGATGTAGAACTATTATGTGCTGGTTTACTTCACGATGTAATTGAAGATACTCCTCTTACATATGATTCAATTGTTCAATCGATGGGTAAAAATATAGCAGATTTGATTATGGAAGTGACAAAAGAAACAAAAACAGATGGTAGTCATTTTCCGAGATTACATACAGAAAAAGGAATCATTCTAAAATTTGCAGATAGGTTAAGTAATCTTTCGCGAATGCAAGCATGGGACGCTAAAAAGAAACAATGGTATCTGAATAAAAGTAAGTTTTGGAAAGAATAATTTACAAAAAATAAAATTTATAGTATAATATAAAAACATATATGAATATAAAACACCAACAACAAAATACGCGTTTTATATCTTATTATCTCAGGCCGTCGAATTAAAAAGTACTTTAAAATCGACTCTAGATAAAGATATAATTTTTACTAGAGTCGTCTAATGGTAGGACATCTGGCTTTGACCCAGAAAATTGTACGTTCAATCCGTACCTCTAGTGCAGTTCATTCCCCGTTGGTGAAACGGTATCACAAATGGCTGTTAACCATTTGTTTCAGGTTCGAATCCTGAATGGGGAGCATGCATGGGAAGGTGGTGAAATTGGTATCATAATTCTCTCCAAAAGAATTGTTCAACGTTCAACTCGTTGCCGTCCCGCCAAGCTGGATTAGTGAAATGGCATCACAACTGTTTTACAAGCAGTTAGTAAAAGTTCAAGTCTTTTATCCAGCACCTGTTTTAATATGGGGCAAGTACAAAATCAGTTTAGTTAAGATTTTATCTTGGCGCTTGGCTAAGAAATAACAAAATCTTCTTGTAAATCTTGAGTAATCCCGAACGTATTAAAACATATAATATAGTGATGGTTGTAGCACAACACTTTAACGTTAAGTCAACCATCTGCTTGGAACATACCAAGTGAAGTTGTGTCTATATTATACAGTAGGTTATTTCAATGGTAGAAATGCCGTCTTATAAGCGGTAAACGATAGTTCGATTCTATCACCTACTACGCTAGATTATTTCAATGGAAGAAAAACCGTCTGATACGCGGTGAATGGAAGTTCGATTCTTTCATCTAGCACAGTTCTTTAAATAGGTTTCGTAATTCAAAGGTAGAATAGTTGCCTTTTAAGCAATCTATGTGGGTTCAATTCCCACCGAGACCACAAGGTGGGTATAATATAAATGGCAATTATTGCAACCTTCCAAGTTGAGAATATGGGTTCAAATCCCATTACCCGCACGCCGCTTTAGTTCAACGGCAGAACGGCAATCCTGTAAATTGCATATGTGTTTTCGACTAACACAAGCGGCTCGTTTTCATAGTTCAATGGCAGAATAGCTGGCTCTTAACCAGTAGATGTGGGTTCGAATCCCTCTGAAAGCACGTCCCTTTCTTCCAATGGAATAGGATAAAATCCTTCGAAGATTTAGATGTTGGTTCGAGTCCAACAAGGGACTCCAGCTCCTGTCGTATAATGGTTAGTACATCAGGCCTTCAATCTGAAGATCAGGGTTCGATTCCCTGTAGGAGCACAAGATTGTATCGTCTAATAGCAGGACGCCACTTTCTCACAGTGGAAATAAGAGTGCAATTCTCTTTATAATCACAGATATTTTAAAATGACATATTCAGAGAGCGATTTACATTATCTCCAAAAGATGGTATAATGTTTGTATATGGG
>JBAZJQ010000014.1:0-3552 GCA_041651235.1 Candidatus Pacearchaeota archaeon | reverse complement strand
TTAACAATCTATTGCAAAAATCTTCTAAAATTAAAGGATCTAAAGGCGGTTCTTGTTCTGTAATAGAATTAAGAATATATTTATAATCACCTTTTTCTATTATCTTTGCACATCTAAGTTCTTCTATGAATTTATCAATCATTTTTATAATAGTTTTAACTGCTTCTTATTTTTCTTTGCTTCTCTTTCTTTTTGTTTCTCTTCTTTTTCTTTTAATTTTTGAGCTTTCTTTTCAGCTTGTTCAATTTTCTTTTGTTGTTTTTCAAAGAATATAATGTTATGTTCTTCCCAATTCTCTTCTGGCCATACTGTTTTAAGTATTCTCATCAGAGGTGCATAAATTTGTACATCCCAATAATATTTTCTATCCCATTTTCCATCGAAATCTCTAAGAAGAACTACACTTCCGTCTGCTGATTTATTACTATTATCTACTATTATATATTCTATTTTTTGTCCCCAAACATGTTTTCCTTCGTGCGTTTCAAGTATTTCTTTATCAGCAATCATTTTTTCAGCTAATTTCACGTGAGGTGGTTTTGATTTATACGATGAGATAGGTTTTGAAATTTTCATCGTTATTGATAACTGATCACCAGATATATCTTCAGTCAATACATATTCTTTAAGATCTCTTAACCATTTTTTCATGAATTTAAGATCTTTGTCTTTCTTCAAAAGTAAATCAAAACATTCGTTAACTTTATTTTTTGTAAAATCAATAGTGTTTTTTCTAACATTTTCTGTGCCTTTTGAAAGAATAGAATCAACTGCTTTACCATCTATTTCTACTAAATGACCCGAATATCTTTTTTTATCTAACATTATAAATTTTCTAAATTTCTTTTCATATTCTGTGTAAACAATACAGTCAGTGAATTTATATTTTTTTATTAAATGTTCTGAAAGACTTTTATTTAATTCTTCAATCACTTTTAATGTTTCTTTATCATCTTCAATGATAGTAAATATAGAATCTGTATCTCCTGCAATTGAAGGATATCCCATTTTTTTAAGAATCGCCATCGTCGTACGATTTAAAAACTGTCCAGTCAAAGTTATTGCTTCAGCTATTCTCGGATCAAAAAATCTTGACTGTTTATCAGCTGTTATACCATACATACTATTTGACATTTCTTTTACAGCTTCTTGTGAAGCTTGTGCGTTTTTATATTCAAGTGAACCGTATTTCGAATCTAATTGAAGTTTTTTATAATTCTTTCTTTCAGTCAATAATTTTTTTATCAATCCTGCAATAATACTTGGTTTTTCTCTTTTAAAATACTGATTGTTTGCTGTTTGCAAATATTTATTATCTGGATTATGTATTTTGTTTTCTTTTCTAAGAAATTCATACCATTCTTCATATGGTATTAAGTCAATTTTTCTATTATTTATAAACTTATTAAAATTTTCAGAAGCTATTCTTGATAATTTTCCAGTCACTAATGATTCTTGTCCGATATTCCAACTAACCATTATTGAAGGATACATTGATTTGAAATCAAATATTCTTACATTACTATAAAAACCTGTGTCTGGTTCTTTAACATATCCTCCTCTTATTTGAATATTTTCATTGAATTCAGATTCTTCCCAAGTGGGTCTTGATTTTAAATGAAAATTTTGTTGACACGCTTCTCGTAAAATATAATTATCAAGAAGTTCTCCTATATAAAATCTATCCATAAACGTCCCTGTCCAAAAACATTCTTTAATCATTAATGGTAGTGTTCTCAATTTTTCATTCAACTTAAAAAGTAAATTCACATCTTGAATGTTATATTCTTTAAGTTTATCTTTATCATTAGTATATAATTCGATGATTTTTTCTGAATGTTCTATTTTCGTATCTTCAAGAAATACTTTAGATACTTCATTTAAACTGAAACCAGTCAAACCAACAACTGTCATCATTGGACCAAATAGTTTAATTAATCTTTGCATTAAATCAATATGAATAAAAGTTTTCCAAAAAGCAGATTCGTATAAAAGATCTCCTCTTTTTGATCGAATGTCTAATACTTCAATTCTTTTCATGATATATGGCATATCAAATTGATTTCCATTCCAACTGATAACTAAATCATATTTAATAAATAGATTTATCAATTCTTTAATAAGATCTGCTTCTGCTTTTTTACTATTAATATCTTTGTTAATACTAAAAAACGTCTGGCCTTTATCATCACATGCAGCCCATGAAAGAATTTGATCTCTTCCAATTTCAATTCCTAAATTTGAATCATTCGTTTCTATATCGAAAAAAAGATATTTAAGATTTTCTTCTATTTCAATCATATTATCAACCATATATCTTTTTGTAATCGAAAGATCTGATTCTTTTAGATGAGCATCTGTTTTTTCAAGATCTTTAATCATGAATCTAACGTATGGTATTTTTCTATCTCCTATACAATATATTTTAACGTAATCACCGTGCAATTTTATTTTTGTAATGCATTTAGTTCTTTTTTGCCCACGTGCTAATATTTTTCTTATTTCGTTAGATTTAAGATCATTTTTACTTAAACAAAAATACCAAGAAAAATCTTTTATCGAAAACACTACTTTTTTATTTTCTTTATTCCTATATATAAAATATATGATTTGTCCATTATCGAAGCCATATATTGGTTTAATACCATTTTGTTCTAAAACGTTGTTCATTTTATCGTTATTTAACACTCTATAATGCTATTAGAGAGTGAATTTTATTAGATTCATATAACTAATCATGTGTGTTTAGTATTGTTTTGTTTCGTGTTCACAATTACATTTTTTATCATCTGGTATCGTGTATCCTATGCATTCTGTGATGATCATTGTAGAAGATACAGATAATGCATTTTCTAAGCATGCTCTTATTACTTTAGCAGCATCGATTATTCCTGTTTCAACCATGTCTACGATTTTATCATTTAAAGCATCATATCCCATATTATATTCTAAAGATTCCAAAGCTGAAATAACTGTTGAACTTTCTTTTCCAGCGTTTTTGATGATTTGTTTTATCGGTTCTTCTAATATTTTTTTAATTATTTCTAAACCGATTTTTTCATCACCTTCTAATTCGATTTTATCTAAAACTTTTTTTGCTCTTAACAAAGGAATACCACCCCCTGGTAATACACCTTCTTCAAGAGCTGCTCTAGTTTCTGTTAAAGCATCTTCAATTTTTTGTTTCTTTGTGTTGAATTCTATTTCTGTAGCTGCACCTACTTTAAGAACAGCAACTCCACCCGTCATTTTTGCTAATCTTTCTCTAATATTTTTTTTATCATACTCAGAATTTTCATTATTTTCGAGTTGATATCTAAGAGAATCGATTCTTTCTTTTATTTTATTTTCGTCTCCTTTTCCATCAATTATTGTAGTGACCGTTTTATTTGAAAATACTCTTCTTGCTCTACCAAGTTGAGATAATTCAATTGTTTCAAGAGAAACGCCAATGTCTTTTGAAATCACTTCAGTACCTGTTAATATAGCAATATCTTCTAAAATATCTTTCATTTGTGATCCGTATCCTGGAGCTTTAACTACAGCTGGAGT
>JBAZJQ010000013.1:0-4638 GCA_041651235.1 Candidatus Pacearchaeota archaeon | reverse complement strand
ACAATTGGTTGTCTTATCATAAAAAAATCAATGCATATTGAGTTAAAAAGCTTACTAAGAAGGATTAATTTCTAATTTTATATCTTCTTTGTCTGCATACAGGATTATTATTAGAATGATTTTTAACTTCCTTCCTAAACTGCTGTAAATAAATTATAACTGCTTTTTCATAATCTACTGGATTTCGGTACACAGAACTTTTAGGTACAATTGTTATTTGGTGTTTATATTGTGTAGGACTTTCTTCTTCTGAAAATTTATTTATAGCAACAATATACATAGTAGCAGGTAATTCTTGTTCATTTAATTTTAACATCTTTTTTTCTAATGCTTCTTCTACTGGATGAGCAGTAATTATTTCTATTTCCGGATATTTAATAGTTAATTTTTCTGTTTTTCCTTCTTCAGTTTCAACTTCCATTTCAACTATAATCCCTTTTGTTTTCTGCTCTAAGTTTCTTTTGTGATATTCTTCAAAATAAACTTCAAAATTATGTGGAAGATAGTCTATTTTTTCTTGAGAACCTAAGTAAGGCTTAAGCAATTTTATTTGTTCTTCTATTTTTGGATTTCCCACTGTGTTTTTTAAGTAAAACCCAATCTTTTAAAAACATTATTATATTACTTTTAGTATGAATAAAAAAACATTTTTAGAAATTAGTGAAAAGTATGATTTAGAAATTGAAAGAATAGTTAATGAGATTAAGAAACAGAAAGCTCAAAAAGTTTTACTTCAGTTTCCAGAAGGAATGAAACCTTATGCCCAAGTTATTTCTGATGAATTAAAAAACAGAACAAAAAAAGAATTTTTTATTTGGATGGGTAGTTGTTTTGGTGCATGTGATGTTCCTTTAGAAGTTGAAAAGTTAGGTGTTGATTTAATTGTTCAATTTGGGCATTCTGTTTGGAAATAATTATAACTTTTATATAGTTGTTATTACCATTAATTATATAAGGTGATTTTATTTATATTTTCTGTAAAATTTATGTAAAAAAGTGGTAAATAAAATCGCTCAAATAGATTATTCTTTGTATGAAAGACATATTTGGAAAAAACCCCTTTTTATTTTTTTAGTTATTGTAATTTTGTTGATTTTAATAATTTTGATTTTTAGTCTGACTGATAATAATTTAGGAATTAGTTTTTTTGGAGAAAATGCAAAAAGTGTTTCTGGAATAACAAAACAAGCAGGAGAATCTAGTTTTGATTCATCTGGCTGGATATCCTGGGCAAAAGATTCCCATAATTCAAGAATTGCTGATGATGAAGTTGCTCCTCCGTTAAAATTACTTTGGAAACAAGAGTCTATTGTCCGGGTTCCTCCACAAGCAGGAGGAGAAGATCATCCTTATTCTAATCACGATTCTGACTTGTATTATAAAGATGATAGATTATTTCATTTTCGTTCTTGGAATATAGAAACCTTAAATGCAACAACAGGAGAATTATTATGGAAAGATCCTCTAACATATGGTTGGTGGAATGTGTATAGTGTTTGGCCAAGAATTATTTTAGATGATTATATTCTTACTGGTGTTGGGTTAGGAGATCATGCTGCAGTTACTCAGGGATTTAATATTTATACAGGAGAAAAAGAAGATATTATGCAGGGAATTATGCCTGGTTCAATAATCATTGATGAATCTGGAATTTATAATTATGGTCCTATGTATTCTGGAGTTGGTTATTCTCCAGAAGTTAAGGCTCTTACATATTTATATGAGCCTATAATGTATCCTAGTTCTAATGGAAAATTGGGAGGCTCATTTCAATTTCCTACTAATCAACATTTAGGATATTACAAAGAATCTGATTACCTTGTTTTAGATGATTTAGGGATTGAAGGAAATGAGTTTACTTTAATGTTTTGGGTTAATGCAACTTATTCTTATGATAGTCTTAGAAAAATAATAAGTAATTCTCTTAATGATCCTAGTTTTCATGATGGTTATTATGTTGGTTTATCTAATTTTAATTCTTCAGATTATGCATTGAACTTTTTCTTATTTGGTTCTTCTTCTT
Source organism: Candidatus Pacearchaeota archaeon (assembly GCA_041651235.1). GTDB lineage: Archaea > Nanobdellota > Nanobdellia > Pacearchaeales > GW2011-AR1 > ARS1285. The sequence continues at coordinate 2,615 of JBAZJQ010000013.1, read as the reverse complement.
ATTATGACTCAGTAAACGTCGATAACTTTTTAATTAAAATGGGAGAGTGGACACAAGTTACAATAACATATGATCATGAAAATATTAAATTATATAAAAATGGAAAATTTATTACACAATATTCTGAAACAAGAGATGTTACTATCAAACCTGGCAAAGTTTATATTGGTGCAAATAGAAGAACAAATCAGTTTTTAGGAAGTCTTGATGAAATGGCTGTTTTTAATAATGCCTTAACAGATTCTGAGATTCAAAGCATGTATAATTCTGAAATTCCAGATTCAAGCTCTAATTTAGAATTATTATATCATTTTAATAATAATCCTGTTTATGGAGAAAATGCAAGTTTTGTTTATGATTATTCTGGAAACAATAGAAATGCTGTTTACGATGGACATTTAAATCTTAAATTAAAATGGCCGAGTAATGCTATAACTCACGGAGCGAATATTGGAAATTATGGGCAATTAGGTATTGCTGAGGGAATTGTTGTAATGCCTAATGGTCTAATAGTTGCATATAATGCTACTAATGGAAGTATAATTTGGAGTAAGGGTACAAGTCTTATTAATGCTGTTTTGGGATCAAAGGTATATCTAGGCCCTGCGGTTTACTCTAATGGGGTTGTATATGTTTTTGAAACTACTTGTACCCAGGAAGTTTTAGATTCTTATTATTGTAAAGAATATACTTCTCCTTGTTTTACTGGATTTAATATTCAAACAGGTAATCAAGTTTATCAGTATTGTAATGAAAATTTTAATAGTTGGGATGATTTAATAAATATTGGGGAGAACTATATGGAAACTCCACATTTATATAAATATATTATTTCAGATAATATTGTATATATAATCTCTTCTTATCAGGTAATTGCCTTGGACATGACAACAAGTTCTGTTTTGTGGGAAAAATCAGTTAATTCAGAACTAGGTGAAGTAGGAGATATTCTTTTGTCTGGAAATTATTTGTATATTGCAGATAGTTATGCTGGGTGTATATATGCTGTAGATAAATTAAGTGGAGAGGAAGTTTGGAAGTTTTGTGGTAGTGTTGAAAATTCAGATATTGTAGGAAAGGAAAGAAGAGTAGCTTCATTAATTGAATCAGATAATAAAATATTTGTAATAATTCGATCAGAACCTATAACTACTTGGGGGGAATTCACTGAAAAAATTTATGCATTTGAAAAAGGATATGAAAATCCAAAGATTATAAATTCTAATTCTAAATTACCTACTGGGCAGTTTAATGTTAAGTATAAAAGCGATAGTTTTTATATTGAAAATGGGGAGTGGCCCTTTAATTGGGAAATTGTTGAGGGAGATTTGCCTGCTGGATTAGAACTAATTAATGATAAAAATAATTATGTTGGATTGTTAAATGGGACTCCTATTGAATCAGGTGATTTTACATTTAAAGCAAGAGTAACTGATGCTAGAGGAGATTTTGATGAAAAAGAATTTAGTTTAAGAATTCTTCCAGATTCTTATGAATTTATATTAGATTTGCAAAACGGATTAAATGGTTATGATGGATGTATTGATAATTATCTTGATTATACTTATAATAATAGAAACACTAATTTTGGAAATTCTAATAAAATTTCATTATTAGAGTCAAATAATTTTAAGAGAGGTTTATTAAAATTTAATATCTTTGAAAGTGAAGGTGGGCCTGTCCCAGATGACGCGATTATAACAAGTGCTAATTTTAGTTTGTATAAATTTGATGGGTATACTAACACTATTTCATTTTATCCCCTATTAGTAAACTGGTCTGAATCAGAAAGTACATGGTATAATTCTTCTTCTGTTAGTTTATGGGGTTCGCCTGGAGCAGATGGAGCAGGGATTGATAGAGAAAGCCAAATATTTAATTTTACAGTAAGTTCTTCTGGAAATTATTTATTGCCTATAACAGAGTTATTTGGAGAATATGGTACTGGATTAGAAAATAAAGGATGGTTATTAAAAGGAAAGTCGGGGTCTAATTTAGTTGAATTTGCAAGTTGTGATTATTATAATATAAGTGAGTTAAATAATGGGATTTCAAAAAGACCTAAGCTAGCAATTAAATACAAAAGATTTAATCCAGATAATCAGGCTCCTATTGTTACTCTTTATGCAAATCCAAGTATTACTTCGAGTTATAATTTAATGCTTTATGCTAATGATAGCTATGATCCTGATGGAGAAATTTTAGCATATGAATGGAGTCCCTCTCCAGGATATTATTGTAAAAATTATGATTATGCTCAAAATGGAACTTGTAATTATACAATTACTCGTAGTTATCTATGTGCTATTTGTGAAAATCCCCCAATTCTTCCTCAATATCAGAGTTTTTGTTCCAATAGTTATAATCTTTCATGTATTAATATGAAATATGATTATTCTGTGAGGGCTTATGATGAATTTGGAGTTTATTCTGAAGGAAATTCTGTTTATCCAACATGGACTAGAATTAACTTAATTGTTGGTGCAGTTTTTGACAAAACAACAATTACAACAACAATGTTGAAGAAAGGGGAAGTGAATCAATTATATTCTGATTATGTTTATGTTGGTGGAAGTAGCGGGAATAGCTGGAGTTTAATTGGAAGCCTGCCTGCT
>JBAZJQ010000012.1:0-5087 GCA_041651235.1 Candidatus Pacearchaeota archaeon | reverse complement strand
GGCAATCCTGTAAATTGCATATGTGTTTTCGACTAACACAAGCGGCTCGTTTTCATAGTTCAATGGCAGAATAGCTGGCTCTTAACCAGTTGATGTGGGTTCGAATCCCTCTGAAAGCACGTCCCTTTCTTCCAATGGAATAGGATAAAATCCTTCGAAGATTTAGATGTTGGTTCGAGTCCAACAAGGGACTCCAGCTCCTATCGTATAATGGCTAGTACATCAGGCCTTCAATCTGAAGATCAGGGTTCGATTCCCTGTAGGAGCACATGATTGTATCGTCTAATAGAAGGACGCCACTTTCTCACAGTGGAAATAAGAGTGCAATTCTCTTTATAATCACAGATATTTTAAAATGACATATTCAGAGAGCGATTTACATTATCTCCAAAAGATGGTATAATGTTTGTATATGGGAACATCAATTGGAAATTATGGTAGAGCAATGTATAAAGACCCGATCTGGTTAACAAAAATGAAAAAATTGCATACTTTTAAGAAAACGAAAATAAAAAAAATATGTCCAAGATGCGGAAAAATATTCGTTGTTATTAGAACTATACAAAAAAACGGGATATTATATATTACTAAAAGAGAAAGAAAATATTGTTCTTTAAAATGTGCAAATACTCATATTTTGTCAAACGAAACAAAACAGAAAATATCAAAAAAATTAGATAAAAGAATTGATATAGTATGTCCTTGTTGTCATAAAATATATAAAGGAAATAGAAAAAGAAAGTTCTGTTCTCAGATCTGTTTTCAGAAAAATAGACACCAGATGTTAGAAAAATATTTAAAATATAAAAGTGAATGCAATTTTAGATTTTCTCTGAATAAATATAAAGATAAATTTGATCTTTCTTTAATAAAAAAATACGGTTGGTATAAAGCAAAAAACAGAGGAGACAACCAAAACGGAATATCAAGAGATCATATAATATCAGTGAAATATGGATACGAAAATAATATTTCACCGAAAATCATTTCTCATCCAGCAAACTGTCAATTATTAAGACATAAAGAAAACATGTTAAAAGGAAAGAAATCAAAAATATCATTAAAAGAATTAAAGATAAAAATTAAAAATTGGGCCCTTAGTTAAGTGGTATAACGCAACTTTTGCAAAGTTGAGGCGCGGTTTCGATCACCGCAGGGTCCACAAACACATGCAAGACTCGCTATCTGCATGCTTCCAAGAGTGAATGTTTTATGAATCCAAACGGATAAACATAATTTACTTGGAGGGGGTAAGGGGAAACCCGCTCATAGCGTAAATATGAATTATAAAAAACATCATATCAGAAGAAGAAAAAGTAATGCGTCACGTCTTGATAAATGGAGACATAGTGCAAAGTTTAATTCTTATTATGGAGGCGAAGCAATGTGTAAAACAAGACTAACCAAAATCGTCAAGCAATCATCCTGGCTGGGGGGTATGGTATCCTACTAGTCCCATAAGCTAGTATAAATTGGTTCAATTCCAATAGCCAGAACATAGACGGAAGATTGGCAGAATGGCATTGCGTCGGTTCGCTAAACCGTGATGTAAAAGTCTTGCTGGTTCGAATCCAGCATCTTCCTCGGTAGATTGGGTGAGAGGATTAAACCGGCTGTCCTGAAAACAGTCATGTGTAAAAAGCATCGTCAGTCCGAATCTGACATCTACCTCAGTTTTTTGAAAAGCCTCGTTGGTGTAAGTGGTCTGCACGTTTGTCTGAAAAACAAAAGGATTCTGTCCAATTCAGAAACAAGGCACATAGATCTACTGGTATCCGAAAAGGTAAGGAGTTCGTCTGCAAAACGAAATACGTGGGTTCGACTCCCACCCAGTAGTCCAAGGGAATATGATATAACGGACATTATGATTGGTTGTCAACCAGTACATCGGAGTTCAACTCTCCGTATTCCCGCATCAAACGTTAAATAAATATTTTGACAAATGATAAATAATGGTGGTCATAGCACAATGGTAGTGTAGTAGGCTGTGAACCTATTTATGTGAGTTCGATCCTCACTGATCACCCCAGCCCAAGTGTTGGAATGGTATACATAGGAGACTTAAAATCTCTGGCTGAAAAATGCATGTGAGTTCGACTCTCACCTTGAGCACAGAGTTCCGTTGGTGCAATTGGAAAGACACGATAAGCCCAAACCTTATTATTTGTAGGTTCGAGTCCTACACGGAACACCAAGCCACACTGATGCAATTGGCAAGACATGTGCGCCTTAGAAGCGCAATTTTACAGGTTCGACTCCTGTGTGTGGCACAGTTCTTTAATAAGCGGAAGTGTTCTGAACGGTGAAGGAGCATGACTGTAAATCATGTACCCTAGTGGTAAACATTGTAGGTTCGAATCCTATCTTCCGCACCACCCCCTTTAGTAAAACGGATATTACAAGAGGTTTCTAACCTTTTAGTGTTGGTTCGATTCCAACAGGGGGCACTGAACAAAAAACAGGGAGTCGCCTAACGGTATGGTACTAAGCTTGGAACTTAGAAAAATGGTAGTTCAACTCTACCCTCCTTGACAAACATTCTGGGATCGGATAATGGTCGTCCACTTGGCTCTGAACCAAGAAATGGTAGTTCAATTCTATCTCCCAGAACACCTATTTACAAATATCATAGAATATGGTATAATGTAAAAGAAAACAAGATATATTATTGTCTCTGTAAATAAACATGAAATCGCATCTACAAAAATTCAAAGTCTGGAACATAAATGAAAAGAAATGGGAAAAAGACATTATTATGGATCAGTCAGGTAAATTCTATAAAATGTTTGATACTGTTTTATATCCTACTTCAGACAATTGCAAAGCAATTGGAGAAGAAATATCAAATGCAAAAGGATACGTAATCTTATTTTCAACTGGATATTATAATTTTAAACTTTTTTCTGCAATATACGAAAACGATATACTAAGACATTATTCAGCAGACAACGTAAAAGACGATGATTGTTATATTTCTTATACTTCTGATGGATATGAATTAGTCAGTATACACCATACAAAAAGAATCAAAGCAACAGAAAAACTTTTATTAGAATATAATGTAATAGGGAATGTTTATAGTAATCCAGAATTATTAACATGATTATCTTATCATCTTTGACATCTCTCAGCTCTATAAAGAGTAATAATAAGCTTAAATAACGTTAAAATATGAACAAAAAGGAAGAATGGTTAAATGATTATAAAAACTTTGATTTATTAATAGAATTAGTAAACGAAAAACTATGCGATGTTTCAGTTGATCTTTGTCCGATTTCAAAAGATTTATTAGATGAATTAGTTTTTTCAACAAAAATAAAATCAAAAAACGAAACATTAGAAAGAATCAAAAGTGCATTCAAAGAATTAGAAGACGATGGATTTACTTCAATTAGTATTGAACAATTATTAAAAATAATTAATAAATCTATTACTAATATATGAACGATATTATTATCAAATCTTTTTCGACTAATACTATAAAAATACTAAAATGTATTTCGTTTGATGATGTCGTTTCTCTTGCTGACGAAACATATTCTGATTTTTCTATTTTTGTAAAGCATGATCTCGGTGATTTATTGACTGAAAAAAACGTTTGGACAAAAGACAGATTAGAAAAAAAGTTGCTTAGAATATTTAAAATACAAAAAACTAATACATACGATATTATATTATCTTCTGGTCAATATACAGATTTAAGTGAGCAATTTATACAGAAACACTTCAAATTCTATATAGAAAATGAAATAGAACAAAAAGAACTTAATATTTCGAATTTCCCTAAATCTGAAAAAATAATCGAAGAAGAAAATAAAGATCGAATTGATATATTAACAAAACAGAACGAAGAGGAGATTAAACAAGAAATATCATCTATTTTACGTTATCTTAAACCTCCAAAAAATGCTAAAGATCCGCCCATTATTGATTGGCAAGTATATCTTAACAAAGATGGAGAAGAAATGCTACTTGAAAAATTATTTGATTTTGTTAAAGAAATCAGAAAACAAGATAAAAATAAAATTCATTCTGATCTCATAATAATTACAGATCAGGAAAAAAACGAAGTTTTAAAAAGAGAAGTAGAAACATATTTCAAAAATATATGAAAAAAGACAAAGAAGAAGGGATATATGGAAGATGTATTGTATGCAATCAACCAATATATGAGTTTATGGAAAAAAATAAAGAAATATTTGATGACACAGAAATGTGTGGTGCATGTGCAACAGGAGAAGCAGAGACTTATATTGAAGAACTATGAAAATATATAATAAAAACGCTCCATCATCTTATAATAAATATTGGAATATAGAAGACAATGAACCAAAATTAAAAGAAATGGCAGAAGAAATTCTTCTTAATTACATTCAAAGCTGGGGGCAATCGGAAACAAAAAGACTGGAATGTTTAGCTAAAATAGCTAACGAGATAGGGTTTAAAGTAAATGTAATCAAACAAGAAAACGAAACGTTTGGTTTTGCAATAATTGACAAAGTTGAAAAATTCAGAGATTTCAGAGAAAAAATAAGAAACATACATAGAGGTAATTTTGAAAGTGAAATAGTTCAAATTTCAGAAATAATTCAAGAATTTGCAAAGAAAAATAAAAAATGGTGGGAGTTTTGGAAATAATAAAAATAATTTAATCATATGTCTACGTTTGAAAAAATAAAAAAATTTATAAATTCTAGTTTTCCTATCATTGCTATTGTTGTAATAAGTTATTTTACGGGTGCATTTAGTTATCCAAAAGATAAACCTTGCTCAACTATAATTATTCAGACAGTTTCAGAAAGAAAAGATGCATGTGAAAAATTAGGTGGAAGTTATACTTATACACAAAGTGGATTCAGACCTTTCGATTATTATGAAAGATGTATAATATTAGAAAAAGAAATTAAAGAATTTTAATATGAGCGCAAACAATCAAGTATTAGTAAAAGAATATAAAGGACATTGGTATGTCTTTAATAATGTAATGGCTGAAAGTTGGTATGATCCAGCAACAAACAAAGAAAATGAATTGAGTATTAAACGAGCAAAGAAAAAATTTGATACAGAACCAGAAGCATATGATTACG
>JBAZJQ010000011.1:0-7748 GCA_041651235.1 Candidatus Pacearchaeota archaeon | reverse complement strand
AAAGAAATAAACGATTTAACCAACGAAGAACAAGACGAACTACTTGATTATTTAGAAACATTGCAGTCTGCAAGAGAAGAAGACGAAGAAAATATTAAATAAAAACAATAAGATGAATATATTATTAAGAAAAGAAGCAGAAAAAATATTGATAGATTTATTATCTCAATGTAAAAAAGAACAAGTTGATTTTTTTAATAGAATGTATAAATCTGTTGAAGAAATACCAGATGAAAAAATAGATAGAGCAATCGATCAATGTAAAAGAACAATAGATAAAAATGCAAAAAAGAATGAAAAGAAATTGTGAAAATTGTAGAGCATCAAAATATCCAAGTATAGGTTGTGAATTAGGTTATTCAAATAATACTAGATTTAGACCGAATAAATATAATAAATATGCAAGAGAACAATATCCGACAGAAGAATGTCCGAAACCACTCACATACGAAAAATATATTGAATTAAGAGAAACACAACAAAATAATATAATTAAAAAATAAACTAATTATATGATAGAAATAATATGTCCAAAATGCGGAGCGATGTCATATCTTGAAAAAGACACTCAAAGTCCAACTGGTTGGAAATGTTCTAAATGTCAAATGTCTTGTGTTAGAAAAAACTTAACAGAAGAAGAAAGAATACAACGATTAAAAAAAGATGATTTATTATATCCAATTAGTATATCAGAAGAAATAGTTCATAAAGAAACAGAAGCACTTCAAGAAAACACAAAACAAATAAAAATATTAAAAAATAAAATCAAAAAAAGAGGAAAACAGTTATCGTTGTTTGATTAAATATGCATTTACTTATATTGCACAATATGGTATAATGTATACATAAACAATAAAAATAAAAGTATGAATTATTCAACAATCATTAAAACAATTTTATTCTTTTTATTGATTTTTTTAACAGTAATGCTTGTTTATAAAGCAATAGAATATATTGATGATAAATATATTATCAAAGATATACCAACATCAATTCTTCAAATGAAACAAAAATAAAAATGGTGTGAGGGTGAGTCGGAAAAGAATAAATGAGAAATATTCTTTCTAATATCTATTCCTCTTTATGATCTGAAACCGGCATTAGATAGGTCAGCCAGAATGAACAGTTAAGATATATAAGAGTGTTGCAAAGCATATGTGCTTAATTAACCTCTTTACTGATAGGCAACATATTCAGTTTATCTTAATGTTTAATTTCAAAATAACAAAAAAATAAACATATGTGCATATTTGAATATAATTTTCACCCTGGAGATAGAGTAGAAACAAGATGTAGAATATCAATGAAAGGAACAGTAATGGGAAAAGTAAACAATTTAATAGATTTATATCAGGTTTTAACTGATGACGGTTTTATTGGTAATTGGAGAGAAAAAGATCTTTATAGACTAAAAGAAAAATCAAGATGTCCATTTTGTAAAAAATAAAAACCATATATTTACATATTTCTCAGAATATGGTATAATATAAACATAATTAAAAAATAACAAGATATGAACCCGCAAGAAATACAACAGTCATTAGAAGCAGTGATTAATGGATTAACTCCATTAGCACAACAATTACAAGTTCCTTTGAATAAATTATTTGAATACGCAATTAGACAAAATTACGTAATAGCAATTTCAGATTTAATTTATTATATATTAGGCATTTTGTTAACTATTGTTTTTATTAACTTTTTAATATGGGGTAATAAGAAAAATGAAAAAAACGAATACAGAACAAATTTCATTGAATTAGAATGGCCTATGGTTATTGCTATAGTTGGAGGCATATTTTTATTAATATTCGATTTATTTTTATCATTTAACATTCAGTTAACATTAGCAAGATTTATAAATCCGGAATATATGGCTTTAAAAGATTTGTTCAACTTAATTATTAAATAAAAAATATGAAAATACAAACTATTTCAGAAGAAAAAGAAAAAGAGTTGAATAAAGCATTGTCTACTGTTGAAAAAAACAGTGAAAAGTTTATTAAGATTTCTGATAAAATAGAATATGATAGTGCAAATGAATTTTTAGTAAAAGTTAAAACAAAAGAAAAAGAGTTTGAAGACGAAAGAAAAGGCATGACAGATCCGATCAACAAAGGGTTAGACGCAATCAATAGTATCTATATGCCTAAAATCAAAAGATGCAAAGAAATCAGTTCTATAGTTAAAGAAGCAATGTCAAGTTATTTACGAGAAGAAAAAAGAAAACAAGATGAAGAAGCAGAAAAAATCAGAATAGAACAAGAAAAGAAAAATAATCTTCGTGAAAGTAAAGGATTGCAACCAATCGAATTCGATGAACCAGAAGACTTAGTAGAAGCAATCGACACTCGATCAGAAACTAAATCTGGTAAATCATCAGCAAAATCAGAATGGAAATTTAAAATCGTTTCAATAAAAGACATTCCACAAAAATACTTTGATGAAACATTAAAGTTAGCGATTGAAAAGGGACTGCTAGACACTGTTCTAAAGGAGGCAGTTAAATCAGGTGAAAGAAACATCAAGGGATTAGATATATACGAAGACTTCAATATTAATGTTTATATCAAAAAATAAGACTCTAAAACACTGTTATAGAACGAAAAAAACACGAGATGAATATATCTATTAGTTAGATATAAAAAATCATCTAGAAACATTATATGGCATCTAGCAATAACACAAAAGAGAACAAACAGATGACAAATAAGAGTAAAGAATAAGTATCAAAGTATCAGCGTTTAAAAAGAATATGTTAACAGAAATAATAATCATCGTTTTTATAATAATTATAATAGGGATATTGACATTTTATTTATTCAAATAATATGAAAACAAATAAACATATTTTTATTTTTGAATTATGCGGAATAAAATATATCGGCATAAATAATATATTTAACAAAAATGATAATATCGAAATAAATATTATTTCGTCTTCTGTTTCAGATGCAATAAACGAAATAAAAGATTTTCTTGTTAAACAATATATGAAAACAGATACTATTAGATTGAGAAAAATAAGTGTGAATGAAAAATAAAATATGATAACAAAAGAAGAATTCATAGAATTAATCGGTGAAGACCCTGAAGATGTTCTTGGTTTAGATTGGGAAGAATTAGCAGATGAATACATTCAAGACGTTATCGGAGCAGATAAAGCAAAACAAGAAGCATATAATAATTAATATAATTAATGTATGAAAATCATTCAAATTGCAAATGATACTGAAGATATAATTGGTCTTGATGAAGAAGGCATCTTATATTATTGGGGAAAAATAAAAATAGAATCAGCACCAGAAAAAAGTGAATATATTTATGGTTGGAAAGAAATGAAAGATCAGATCAAAAATTATAATGAAAGTATTCTCATTTCGTCGATTAAAGAAGCACTTAGTTTTTGTCAATCTGATCATACGGGTTTAACAGATCAAGACAGAAAAGAAATTAAATCATATCGAGCAGCTCTTAAGAATTTAGAATGGATATTAATTAAAAAAAGAGTAATTAAAAAAGAAGACGCGATACTCTATAAAAAATAAAAAACAATATGGAATACAATCTTAAAGAAATAATAAAAGACAATATCGTAAAATTTCAAAAATATCAAGATGGAATATTTTATTATGTTGTTGGCTATAACCATGAAAAATATATCTTTCCCGTTCCTCTTTCAGATGTTGAAGCAACAGAGAAACCTACTTTATTTGCTAGAGAAAAAGCAATTATGTTCATGAGATATATTAGAAAAGCAATCGAAGATAATACTTTTATAAAATATTATGAGCAATATTAAAAAAATAATTATACACGGTCCAAATTGTGTTTTAATATTTGAAGTTGGTGTAATAGACAATTGGGTTGATAAAGAAGTAAAAGACATACATGTTTTCATTAATCGAAGTAAAAAACCAGTATATGTTGAAATAACGTATAAAAAATCAAAAGAAAAAACGACTTTATACGGTTTTCCAATAGTAATCTTTGAATAAACACTTATGAAAAGAAGAATTGGTTGTGCATTACATACACATTTGGGAGGGAATGGCATAGAATTAATGGATGGAAAATCGACTGGAAAAAAAGAACTGGATAAAATAATAAATGCTTGTTCAAAAGAAGCATATGAACTTTTCTTTAAAAATACAAAATTAGATTACGAAGGAGTCGACGCTAGTATGAAAGAAGGATACGAAGTAAGAATAGGTATCGAACCAAGTTATATGTATGATGAATTAAAGATGTTATGTATACATGAAGACAAGAAAGCAAGTAGACTAATCACAGGTATTGCTTTCGATGTTTGGGGAACGGGTATACGAAGCACAACAAAAATGTATAAAGACTATAAATACAAATCGAAGTTTATAAAATTCATTGATAAATGGCACGATAAAATATTTAATAAAAAATAATATGATAATATATATTTGTGAGGTATGTGGTAAAGAAGTTGAAAGTCAACACGAGCTTATAGGTCATTTGATCGAATCTAAAGATAGTATAGAATTATCTTGTGGTAAAAACATAAATAAAGGATGCGGTACTGTGTATGTATGTAATGAATGTCAAGAAAAAATAAGTAATTTTATAATTAGTATTATTAAAAAATAAACAAGAAAAGGTAGTTTTTAGGGGACGAGGTTATGGGTTCAAATCCCATCTTAACGAAAGTTAAGTAGCTCAAGGGTAGAGCAAGTCCAAAGGGAAGGTTGCAGGTTCGAGTCCTGTTATATCTGAAAAGGTATAAAGCTCAATGGAAGAGCGTCCCCTTAAGACTATCTTTCAAAGGTCGAGAAATTAATAAAATAAAAATAATAAAAATGGAAACACAAAAAGGATTCATAGGAATTATAGTATTAATAATTGTTGGATTTATAGGATTAGCAGTCTTAGGTTCAACACTTAATCTAATAACTATTCCTTGGTTAAAGTTTGATAAACAGGTTCAAATGAATAGAGATATCGTAACGAAAACTTACGATGCTGATAATGCTTTATATAATTATCACTGGTTTAAAACACAAGCCGGAGACATTAAAGCAACATTAGAAAACTCTATTTTAGCAGAAGAGACATTGAAGTCTTTTGAAGCTTCTTTGGGAGATAGAGCAAATTGGACGTTTGAAGATAAAACAGAAGATTCAAGATTAAGAACAATATCGTTAGGTTTAAAAAGTCAATATAATAATTTAGTTAATGAGTATAATGCAAGGGCAAAAATGGCAGATAGATCAATCTTTGAAGAAGACTTGCCATTATTCTTCGATATAAAATAATATGTATACATTTAAAAAAGCTTTCACTTTAATAGAATTATTAGTGGTAGTTGCTATCATTGGTATTCTAGCTGGATTAATAATTATGTTTATGCCAAAAGGTGCATACGCATCTGACTGTGGAGGTTGGTGGCAACCAAGTTGTACATCAAATGCTTCTGAATCGAATAAAGATCAGATTAAACAACTTTGGCTTAATCAAGCAAAATTAGTTCAAGCAGTTCCTGTTCCAACAATGGAAACATCATTAGAAAGATCAAATATTGCAAAGAGAGCAGAGACTTTTAATAAGGAAAATAAAATTAGTTATATTTATCTTGTGAGTTATGGAAAAGTAATGGCTTTTTATACAGTTAAAGGAAAAGTAAGTTCAACGAATTCATATTTAATTCCACAAGAACAATTAGTAGATTCTAAAGGAAGAAATTGTGGAGAATGGAATAGTGGAATTGAATGTTATGTAGTTCAAGCACCAGATATTGATGGTTCTTATGGTGATAATAGTGGAGCAATATTCTTCTTCACCACAGAAGGAGTATATGTTGAATGGAATGGAGAGTATATGTTAGCCGATCAACCATTAACATTAACAACTGCACCAGAGTTAGTTAGAAGTATAAAATAATTTAACAAGAGGATTATAGTTAGTAGTTTCCAGTTTAGCAATATATTTTTAGGAGTAGTTGCCTAAATAGACTATCTGAGCACCGCTGAAACACCAGTAATAATCGTAGGTGTGGACCAAAAGCAAAGATTAGAGCGGTTAGTAAGATAGTTGAAAGTATATTGTTATCTGGTATCTGCTAATTATAATCCTCAATAGTTCTTTTTCTCCCACACATAGAGTCATTGCGATAGTATATTAATGACAAGTCAAAATGATTATTAAGAACAATTCCTTATAAGGTTGTGTGTGGGCGTAAGAGAATTATAAATAATAAATAATATGAAATATAATATATTATCATTTTTTACAGGAATATGGGCGACAATTCTTTCAATCGGATTATGGAATCATTTTAATAATGACATTCAAATAGCTGTAATAATAATTTTTGGAGGAATATTATTTGTTTTTTGGTTCGTTAATTTAACTTATGATTGTTAAGATAAAGAAAATAAAAACTCTTAATTAATAAATAATATGTGGAAAATAAATAAAAAATCAAAAGTAGAAATTACAATAAAAAATTATAAAGAATCTACAAGAAGATTGCTTGATGTTATTGAGGAACAATTTGGATATTATTCAGAAGAAATGAATCAAGCCTTAATCGCATTCTGACAAACAATTAGAATCACATATAAAATAAAATAATATGAAAAAAATAATCGAATATTATGAAGTAGAAATTAACTTACTCGGAAAACATTATTCTAACAAAAAAGGATATACTGATAAGTATTTATCATTAAAAAATAAAATAAAAAAGAAAAGATTTAAGACACAAGAAGAAATGAATAATTATATTGATAATTTCAAATAATATGGAAAAAGAAGAACATATAAAAAGACATATAGAATTGCACAAAAGTTTAGATGAATTAGTAGCTGATTATATTAAATGCACAGAAAAAATATTAGGACATACATCAATTATAGAGTTAATGATTTGGTCTGCAGATCAGACAAAAAAACCAACAGATAAGTAAGAGTAAGGATTAAACTATATGAATGAAGAAACAAAAAAAATAATGAGGGAAATTATTAAAGACAATGAGTTTGCTTATCAAGATATGGAAACTTTCATTGACCAACATTTTATAGAGAAAGAAGAGTTGAGAAAGAAGATAGAAGAAAGACTGAACGGAAAAGATATAGACGATTTTAGTAGGTATGGATTAAAAGAAACATTAGATTTATTAAAAAACAAAAAATATATGAAGAAAAAAGATTTTAAAAATATTTATATAAGAGCAATAGATAAAGAAGGAAACTGGGGAAGTTTTAATTTTAGAGAATTAATTGATATGGGTTGTCAAGGACAAATCGTTAGCTGGTTTTTACAAAGAACAATCGGATTAAAAGAAGCAGAAGTGATTACTGAAAAACACATATTAAATATAATTAAAGTTTTAGATGATTTATATCCATACACAACATGTTAAAAACAGCATCATTAGAAAACTCAATAAAACTTAAAGAGCTTGGAGTGAAACAGATCTCTGATTATTATTGGTGGAAATCTCCAGACGGAACAAAAGCAGATATATTTCCAAAACATTTAATTCCTGATTGGGCTGACTGTTATTCTGCCTTCACAGTCTCAGAGTTGGGAGAGATGTTTAATGAAATAGGAGCCGATTTGTTTATTAAAGCATACGGAGAAGTATTTAATTTCAAAGGAACTCAAAATGTTGGAGTATTGGGAGTTATCAACCTAATGAGAAATCCTGATAAATCGTCTAAAATGGTAATTTATCTTAAAGAGCAAAACTTAATTTAATTATATATAGGATATG
>JBAZJQ010000010.1:0-8809 GCA_041651235.1 Candidatus Pacearchaeota archaeon | reverse complement strand
TATAAGCTTGTTTAGAGTAAGATATAATGAAATTAATTGTATTGTTGGAAATGAATATTGCTCTAAAGCTGATGTTAATAAAGATGGGAAAGTAGGATTAGCTGATTTAATTATGATTGCAAAGAAGCATGGGGGAGGATGTTGAATATAAGTAATATGACAATTGTTATCTATCGACGAAAGCTTATTAAATGAGAAAAAATTACTTATATTAATAAAAAAGAGAAATGGAAGGTAATAATCTTGGGGTTTATGCAGATAATTCTAAGAAAAAAAGAATTATATTTATAATTATTATTGGGGTTTTATTAATTATTGCTGCGGTCTTGTTTTTTTATTTTACTTTTTTAGCAAGTCCAGAAAAGAAATTGGATTTAACCGCAGAAATAGAACAAGTTGTTTTTAATCCAGAAGATAATAGTGTTTATATAAAACTTGCAGGAGGAACAAATGATAAAGAAATTTCAAAAGTAAAATTTACCTTTGTTGATATAAATGATAATAATTATTTTTATGAAACAACAGAAGGATTACAAGAAATAAATGTCCCATTTAAAAGGTACTTTTGGGAATGGTTATTGAAAAGACCCAAGCTTTCTGGAATTTATAATTATAAAATTAATTTAGAGAAGATTTCTGGTTTAACTAATTTTGATAATGTAAATGAAATAAGTGTAATTTTTGAATATAAAACTGCAACAGGAACTTCTATTGATAGTCCTAAATTAGATACACAAAAACCAACTCCTAAAGTCTCTGCAGGAGGTGGGGGAGGTGGAGGAGGCGGTGGAGATAATCCTCCTACAACTTGCACTCCTAAAACTTGTGCAGATTATGCAGGATATTGTGAAAGTAATTTAGATGATGAATGTGGAGGAACTTTAAGTTGCTCTTCTAATTGCGGAGAGGGATTTTATTGTTATAAAGGAGAAGGGGTAACTGATATTTGTGTAGATAATTCTATAATTTGCCAAGATTCCGATGAATTAAATTATTTTGTTAAAGGAAATACAAGTTTGAATTTAATTAATTATTTTTTTGATTCATGTTCATTAAATAATCTAACTGAATTTTATTGTTCTTATAATGGGAGTGAATTTTCAATTAAAAATCAAACTTATACTTGTTTAGAAGGATGTTTGGATGGAGCTTGTTTTACGCCAGTTTGCATTGATTCTGATGGGGATAAATATAATCAATCTGCAGCTGGTTGCGGTGTTGCTGATTGTGATGATAATGTTAATTCTTGTAATATTAATTGCACTTCTGTGAAGTATTTAGATTTTGATAATGATAATTATGTGAATCTTTCTGTGAGCCACAGAGCTTGTGATGCTGCTGCTAATTATAAAAATAATACTGTTGGAGCTGATTGCAATGATAATAATAACCTTGTTAGCCCTGCTATGACTGAAGATTGCAATGGAATCGATGATAATTGCAATGGAAATGTTGATGAGAATTTTGGACAAACTAGCTGTGGTTTAGGAATTTGTTATCATACTATTGATAATTGTGTTGCAGGAGTAACACAAACATGTAATCCTATGCAAGGAGCTGTAACAGAAGTTTGTGAAGGATTATTAGATGAAGATTGCAATGGTGTTGTTGATAATGGATGTGATTGTACAATTGGAGAGACAAAATCATGTGGAAGTGATATTGGAGAGTGTAAATCCGGATTATTAACTTGCCAATCGGATGGAAAATGGGGAAGTGAATGTGTTGGTTTAATTGAATCTTCTCCTGAAGTTTGTGATGGAAAAGATAATGATTGTGATGGCATGACTGATGAAAATAGTCTAGAAAATATTTTAACTCAAGATTGTTATGAAGGCCCACTTGGAACAGAGGGAATTGGAATATGTATTGGAGGAACTCAAACCTGTATTTTAGGATCTTATGGGGATTGCATTGGAGACATACTTCCTAGTACTGAAAAATGTGATTCTATTTTAATTGATGAAGATTGTGATAAATCTAATAATGAAGATTGTGATTGTAATGAAGGGGATATTATTTCTTGTGGAAGTGATATTGGAGAATGTATTTCTGGAACTCAAACTTGTAATATTAATGGAGAATTTGGAGATTGTGTTAACTTTGTAGGTCCTAGTTCAGAAATTTGTGATGGTAAAGATAATGATTGTAATAATTTGATTGATGATGCTGACTTTGGACAATCAACTTGCGGAGTAGGAATTTGTTATCATACTATTGATAATTGTGTTGCAGGAGTAACACAAACATGTAATCCTATGCAAGGAGCTGTAACAGAAGTTTGTGAAGGATTATTAGATGAAGATTGCAATGGTGTTGTTGATAATGGATGTGATTGTACAATTGGAGAGACAAAATCATGTGGAAGTGATATTGGAGAGTGTAAATCCGGATTATTAACTTGCCAATCTGATGGAAAATGGGGAAGTGAATGTGTTGGTTTAATTGAATCTTCTCCTGAAGTTTGTGATGGAAAAGATAATGATTGTGATGGCATGACTGATAATAACCCTATAGATTGTTCACAAGATTATTGTATTGAAGGAAGTTGTGTTAATTGTATTATTGATAGTGATTGTGACCCCTTTAATAATATTTTTTGTAATCCTTTAGATAATTCTTGTTCTGGCATTTTAAGTTGTGATGATTGTGGGGGATGGTTAGGATGGGGATGTGATTATGAGTCTTGTCATGATATAGGTAATTGTTATTTTGATAATAATGGATGGCCCTTACCAAATGATTGCACTTCTCTTTCAACTGCTTGTTTGAGTATTTTAGATTGTTCTGATTATTCAGATGAAGAATGTACTGCTGACTTGTGTAATATTGGTTGTTATTGGGATGGAAATAGTTGTGAAGTTCCTATTTCTGGAACAAGTTTATCTGTCTCTGCTGTTAGTGTTGGTGTTGGGGATACTTTTAGCTTAGATATTAATACAAATGAGATTAGTGATTTATATGGATTTGATTTAGATATTGATTATGATTCAACTAAATTACAATATGCAGGTATTAGTCAAGGAAATTTTTTAACTAGTGATGGTGCTCAAATTTATACAATTAATCCAGATGTTTCTGAAACAGGAAAAATTAAGGATTTTGTTGTTAGTAGATTAGAGGTTGATAATGGGGTGAGTGGAGAAGGAACAATTGCACAAATTCAATTTATTGCAATAAATTCAGGGATAGCTGATTTTTCTTTTTCAACAACTGAATTAATGAACTCTGCTCCAAGTGTTATAGGATATGTTGTTGGAAATTCTGAAATAACTATACAAGAAATTGGAGGTTTATCAATACAAACAACAAGTGCTATAAATGAAACTCCAACAATACCTATTGCATCTATTTGCATTAATAATTCAGACTGCAATGATAATATTAATTGTACTATTGATAGTTGTATTTCTGGAAATTGCACCCATATTTTAGATAATAATTCTTGTTCTATAGGAAATTATTGTACATTAAGCGGATGTGCGACTATTCCTGTTGTTGAACCAGTTGCTCTAGTAGAACCTACTACCCCCATTTTAGGAGAATCTCTTCCTGGGATAAATTTATTAAATAATAACCAAGGAACTTTTGAAAGCATAAGTGTCTCAAGTTTTGCTGCTTCTTATAATGCAGATAAACTAAGAGATAATTATTTAGGAGGATATGCAAATATTTGGAGATCTTACCCAAGTAATATAACCAATCAAGATATAATAATAAAATTAAAGAATAGTTATGAATTTGATACTATCGAGTTATTTACTGGTTATAGTGGAAGTGAAGCTGCTAAAAATGTGGATATTTATGTAAGTGATGATGGAACAACTTGGACTTTGATTAAAAGTAAATCCTTATTTGGAAGTGTCCCTACTCCTTTGAAATCAGAGGTTATTGAGTTTAGTTCCCAAAATAAACAATACTTAAAAATACATATTCTAGATAATTGGGGAAGTTCAAATTATATTTCAATTGGGGAAATAAGAGTTTATAAAAATACAGAAAATGTTGCTGCTTTAGCTTCAACAACTGTAACTGCTACGAGCGGAGCATCAACTATTGGAAGAATAAAAGATAGCTCATTTGCTTCTGCATGGAGCCCCGGGATATTGCAAAATATAAATATTACTTGGACATTTGCAAGTTCAAAAACAGTTAATTCATTAGAATGGTATGGTTATTATGGTGGAAATTATTTCCCTAAGGATTATGCAGTATATGCTTCAGATGATGGAGATACTTGGAATGAAATAAGTTCAGGAACTTTAGTTACTTCTGGAGGAGAATATAGGTTAGAAAGAATTGAATTCCCAGAAACAACAACTAAATATTTGAAATTTAATATTAAAAATGCTTATTCAACAAGTTATATTTTTGCATATGAAATTAGAATTATGGATATATCCGGGCAGCTTTCTAGTTTGAATATTTGGAAAGGAATTTCAAATTTATTTAATGATTTTTTAGGATTATTTTCAAAACCTAATATCAGTGGATATGCTGTTTACGAAGGAAGTTTAATTAATAGAACTGAATGAAAAACAAAAAATCTCAAATAGATTATTCTTTGTATGAAAGACATATTTGGAAAAAGCCTTTTTTTATTTTTTTGGGAATTGTAATTTTGTTAATTTTAATAATTTTGATTTTTAGTCTGACTGATAATAATTTAGGAATTAGTTTTTTTGGAGAAAATGCAAAAAGCGTTTCTGGAATAACAAAGCAAGCAGGAGAATCTATTTTTGATTCATCTGGCTGGATATCCTGGGCAAAAGATTCTCATAATTCAAGAATTGCTGATGATGAAGTTGCTCCTCCATTTAAAGCAGGATGGGATGTACCTCTTACAGGCGAAGAGAATTATGATTTCCCTATGGCGACCAGATTGTATTATCAAGATGATACTTTAGTTGCTGTTGCTCCCTTTAAAAATCCCGTAAATGCTAGATGTATTTATGCATATAATGCAACAACAGGAGAATCTTTATGGACTAATTTTTGTGGAGGGGTTAGAGGTTCAAGAGGAATGTATGTTATAGGTAATGATTTTGTTTATGGTGCTAATGATCATGCAGGGGCTTGGAAAGAAGAGCTTAATACTGGAGAAAAATGGGAAATGGGACAGCATAGTGCTCCTGGATTAACTGCTTCCTATGCAAATATTGATAAAGAGGGAATTTATACAATGGGAATTGTTTGCATTGATTGTGGTGCGAATTATGTAAAAGCAATAGATGCAGTTTATGAGCCACTTGCGAAACATAATGATACTGGAAAATTGAATGGAGCACATGAATTTTTTGGTCCGTATATAACTAAAGATTATCTTAATCTAGGGAATAAATTGAATCCTGGAACTAAAAACTTAACAATAATGTTTTGGTTAAAACCAGATGAAAATTACTTACAATATCTTTTAATTAAAGGAAATAGGACCAAGGGAGATTTTGATGCTAAGTACAAAATAAGATATTTGAGTGGGTATGTTACCTACGCTTTAGAGCCTGTTTTATATAATGCCATGTTTGGAGGAACTTCTTTTAATTGTTCTATTGGGGAATGGTGTCATTTTGCTTTAACCTATGATCATCAAAAAGAAAAATTATATAAAAATGGGCAATTGGTTTTTCAAAGAGATAATACAAAAGATATTGGAAGCGATGATAATCCTTTATATATCGGGGGATTTAGGGATTATGGATCTTATGATGGAATGATTGATGAAACTGCAGTTTTTAATAGGGCATTATCTGAAAGTGAAATTCAAAGCATGTATAATTCTGAAATTTCTGTTTCAATTTCGGGACTACAATTATTGTTGCATTTTAATAATGATTCTGCTCATAACGAAAATAATAGTTTTATTTATGATTATTCCGGAAATGGAAATAATGCTATTTATGATGGGCATATTAATGAAAAAATTAGATGGAGTAATCGTGTCGGTTCATTTGTAGATGGTATTCCTAGTGGAGAATATGCTGCTTGGTCTGGTGGAGGGCAATTAGCTCAAGAAGGAGGAATTCTTTATGTCCCTAATGGAATATTATATGCATTTAATGCTAGTGATGGCTTAATAAAATGCCCTCTTCAAACAGAAGATAGATTTGGAAACCCTAATCAAGCATACTTATTTAAAAAAGATAGCAGTTATTATTATTTCCATAATTCTATTAATTTAAAAAATGGAATAACTATGTCTAATTCAAGTTCACCTAAGAGTATTTCATTTTGGATTTATTCAGATGAGCTTGATAGTGGTACTATCTTTGGTAGTAAAAATGATTCTGATTCCAATAAGATTAGCTTAAGTGGTGATTGGACCTATTTTTATGTTCCAGGAGTTTATTGGAGTAATTTTAATACTTCTCAATCCCCTGTTGCTAAAGGAAAATGGTATCATATTGTATTAACAAGAAATGGAAATACCTGGGAATTATTTAAAAATGGAATTAGTTTAGGAACCAAAACCTCTTCTAAAGATTTATTCATTGAAACAATTGGAAAAGCATGTACAGCAGACTTTTGTGACATTGTCACAGATAATTTCAATGGAAAAATCGATGATATTAGAGTTTATAATGGGACATTAACAACTCAAGAGATTATTAATTTAAACAATTCTTTAGAGATAAGTTCTTTGGATTTATTATTAAAAATGGATTTCAGTGAAAATATGCAAGATTTATCTGGAAATGGAAACTCTGGAAGTTGTGAAGGTGGTTGGAGTTTAGGAGTTAAACCTGTTGAGGCTGTAACTGGAGATATATCTTATTTATCAGAAGTTACTTATTCAGATGGATTTGTATATGTTGTTGGAAGAGAGAATATTAATTCTCCGCCTGCTTATTGGGCACTTAATTCATCTGATTGGAAAAAAGCAAAATTGTATAAAATAAATGCAACTAACGGAGAATTAATTTTAGGAATGGAACTTCCTGATTATGAATTTTCAGAAATGAAAGGTTTTTTTTATCCCTTTGAGGAAAGAGGTGAACCTGCATTTAAGCATATAGTTGAAAATAATCGTGCTTATGTATCTCAAATTGGTAAAACTATTGCTTATAATACTTTGACTGGAGAAAAAATATGGGAATATAATCATATTGCAAAAGGAGATATTCAAAATATTATTTTATCTGGAAATATAATTTATACTATTGAATCAGGAAGAACAGATTATGAATATTTTTATCCTAATCTTGTTTTATTGGATAAAAATACAGGAGAAGTTATTTATAAGTATTCCTTGATATGGAATGATAGGATTATGGGGATGATTATTGTAGATAATAAATTGTTTTTGTCAGGTTCATCTAAAAGAGTTTATGTACTGGAACCAGGATACGAATCTCCTCAAATTATTAATAGTGGGGTTTTAATTTCAGGATCAGAAAGTCAAAAATATCCAGCTACTATGCCCGATGCCTTAGCTTTTATAGGTCCTGAAAATGCAATTAAAATAAAAAATGGGGAAGGGCCTTTTACTTGGGAAGTTATACATGGACAGATTCCTCAAGGATTATCTTTGCAAAACTTCCAAGGTACAAACCATGTATATTTAACTGGGACTCCAACACAAGCAGGAGATTCTTCTTTTACTTTGAAAGCAACTGATTCAAGAGGAAATTCTGATGAAAAAGAATTTAGTTTAGTTATACTGCCTAATTCTAGAATAAATACTATAGTTTTGCAAGATAATCTTAGTTATGATCTTTGTGAAGATAGTATGATTGATATTATTAAGCCAAATAAAAATTATGGTAATGAAACTATTTCTTTAGGTTATGGTTATGGTATTGGTGAAACTTACCCTAATAGATATTTAATAAAATTTAAGATATTTCAAAGTGAAGGAGGATTAGTTCCAGATGATGCAATTATTGTTAGTGCAAATTTAAGTCTTTATAAAATTGATTCTTATTTGCATAATGTAACTGCATATAAATTATTAAAAAATTGGAGTGAGATGGAAGTTACTTGGAATAAATCCAGTGCAAATGAAATTTGGGTGGCTATGGGGGCAAATGAAACTTATTTTGACAGGAGTGAAGAAAATCTTAATTTTTTAACGCAAAACTATGTTAATGGAAAATTTTTCAATACCCCTGACTGGTATAATATTGATTTAAGTTCTTTTTTAGTTAATTATAAACCTGGTATGGATAATAATGGCTGGATTATGCAGAAACCAGGATATAATCTTAAAATTTACACCTGTGACTATATTAATACAACAACCGGAGATATTAGTTTAAGACCTAAGTTAACAATTCAATATAAAAAATATAGTGCTAATGCAAAACCTCCGGTTGTTGATGTTAAGATGAATCCTGCAATTGCAGTTTTTAATAAGACAATCACAATTGATGCTTCACAAAGTAATGATCCAGATGGAGAAATTGTTTCTGTAAAATGGTCTGGAATATCTTGTCAAAATCCTAATTCTACAAAATCTTTGATTTGCAATGTTTCTGCAGATAGAAGTGGAAATTGTCAATATTGTGAACAAACACCTATTCCCACACAATATCAATCTTGGTGCGATAATTATTATGGGCAAATAATCGACCCATTTTATAATTATTCTTATTGTATTAATTATACAAAAGTTTTAGAATTAAATATTGAGGATGACTATGGATATTATGTTACCAAAAGATTCTATCCTTTTTGGACAATCTCTTTTGACAAAACAACAATTACAACAACAATGTTGAAGAAAGGGGAAGTGAATCAATTATATTCTGATTATGTTTATGTTGGTGGAAGTAGCGGGAATAGCTGGAGTTTAATTGGAAGCCTGCCTGCT
>JBAZJQ010000009.1:0-10109 GCA_041651235.1 Candidatus Pacearchaeota archaeon | reverse complement strand
CAGATAAAGATTTCAATAAAATCTTTGATGAAATATTGTCTTTACAAGAGACAGACAAAAAAGACATTCAAAAACAAAAAATAGATATTTTTAATCTATCAGAAACTTTAGTTCTTACTTCTTTATATCAAAAAATATTTGATGAAAACTTTCAATTGTCAGAAAAATTAAATAAAAACGAAGAAATAAATAAACACGAAACTATTACTATATTCGAAAAAATAGCAAAAATAATGTATTTGAAATCTAATGAATCTCTTTCTCTTTCAGAAAAAATATTTCGTATATTAGATATTGAAAAAATTGAAAATCTAATTATATCTGATTTTATCAAAAAAGAAATTAAAAAGACAAAATCAGAAATATTGAATTTGACTGAATCTGTTTTAACTACTAAAGAATATTTTCGATTTTTTGAAGAATATCTATCTATAGAAGAACCATTAGTGTTTGATATCGGAAAAAACGTTTTCGAAATGTTAATAGTTGCAGAAACAGTTAAAAAAGAAATCAAAATACCTAAAGGAGATACTCTTATAATATCAGAACAAATCACAAAAGATCTTTCTAGGCCTCTTCATGATAGTATTACAGAATTTAAAGATGAAATAACAAAGCAATATCGAATTGATCTTTCAGAAGATATTAATCTTATTGATTTTGTATCAAAACTTTCAGATTTCAATCTTTCTCTTGGCGAAATGTTAGAGTTAGAAGCAGCAATTTCATTTTTACAAGTTGAACCATTCACTAGTAAAAAGACAACTCTTATCAACAAAGACAAAAGAGTAGTTTTAATATCAACAAAAAATAAGACTATTCTTATTTCAAAATAATATTCAAACCAGTCTTTTAGATATATAATAAATAAAACTTATGCAAGTACTTTTAGCACCCACAGAAAATATAGTTCTAGCTGAAAAAACATCTTTAAGCGCAGATGAAGCTGCATCACAGACAGTTCTTTCAGTATTAAACACCTCTGGTTTTTTAGCAAAAGACTATATTGTGATAGAAGAAATTGGTTGTGAAATTGCAGAATTGTTGCAAATTTTTTCAGTCGAAGCATCAGCAAATACAATTACTCTCAGCACGGGATTAAATAGAGCTCATACAAAAGATACGACAATTACAAAAATTAGATATAATAAAAGAAAATTTTATAGATGTGCTACAGAAACAGGTACGTACACTCATTTATCAGCAGAAGGTTCGCCTGTTCTTATACAAGTTGATCAACCAGAAGGAACAGAATTCGAAGATACTACTGGAACAACTACTTCTTGGTATAAAGCAACATACTTCAATTCAGAGACTGGAGCTGAAACATCTATAGATGATGCTCTTGCTTCTCAAGCAGGAGATGCAGAACATTATACTTCTATATATAAAATAAGAATGGAATCAGGCTTTCAAAACAATTCATATATAGGTTCAGATTTAATCGATAGATATAGATATGAAGCTGAAGCTCAAGCAGAAGGAGAATTAGTCGGATTGTATCAGTTGCCCTTTTCTTCAACTCCAAAATTATATCAACATATTATTACATTGTTAGCAGCTGGTCTGTTAATATCAAAAGAATATGGTTTAGAAAGTGACGTTGACATATCAAAAACTGGACAAAGAAAAATTGATAGAGCTGAAGAATTGCTCGGAAAAATAAGAGATGGTATTATTAAATTAGTTGGTGTAGATGGAACAGAACTTTCAAAAAGAACAGATGTTATGGCTTCATGTAGTAATAAGTATGATGAATCAGGAAATAAAGGTGAATTATTTAATATCTCAGATGAAAACTTCAATATGACTGATCCAGACGACCCATTAGCTTCATCAATGAGATCAAAAGTGAATGAAACGGGATTTGAAGATGATAATGATGATTAAAAAGAATGGAAAAAATAACGATTACTATTAGTGGAATAGACGAAACAGTTAAAGCGTTTAATTCTATTTCTAAAGATTTAGAAAATGCATTTGAACCTTTAGATATGTCTTCTAGAAAGTATATGAATTATATTTCATCTAACTTTACAGATGAAGGTGAAACATTCGGAAAACCTTGGCCAAGATTAAGTCCAGCTACAATTGCGATTAAAAAAGCATTGAAAAAAGAAGGAAGATCGATTGGAGTTGAAAAACCGTTATTAAGAACAGGTGCATTAAGAAAAAGTTTTGGTTTTGATATAGCTGAAAATATTGCTATGATATACAATAACATGGATTATGCTATTGTACATCAAGAAGGAGGCACTGTTGAATTCAGAGGAAAAGTAAGAATAGTACCGAAAAGAATATTAGCTGACGTAGATGACAAAAGAGTCGAAATGGTTGCTTCTATATTTGAAGCATGGGTTCAAAGAATTATAAATAAATATGATGCTGGAAAATGAAAAAATCAATAGAATTATTAAAAAAGATATTAAAATCAAAAGTACAAGGAAAAGTGAAAGGGATATATATTGGAGATCCTTGGCAAATACCTGATTCGCAAATGCCTTGTTTGATTCTTAATCCAAATAGAACAGAAACGAATATTATAGATAATCAAAGAGATAGTCATAATCATTTCATTGATATTTCATTAGTGATTGATGCGAGACAGTTTTTAGATGCTACTCCACTGTCAATGGTAGGCACTAATTTTTTAATGGAAACGATGGAAAATGAAAAATCAGATGGAACGATTGATCCTAATTCTTTATTGGGTGTATTGAGAGATAACTTAGATATGGAAACAAACAGATTCATTCAAAACGTTTCGGGTATTGATTATACTGTTAGAAGAAGAACAGAACAACTTATTACTCTTGAAGCAGTAATGCATATTCAAATACAATATTTTATAAATAGATAAAAATATGGCAGATTTTAGATGTCAAAAATGTCATCAGCTACAATTTAAATATAGAATAAGAGGAAAGAAATTAGAAGTCGAAATCAAATGCTACAATTGTAATTCTTATTCATATTTTGACATTTGGCTTGATAAATTGAATGGGAATATCGAAGAAAACGTTAAATTTCATAAAGATATTCAATTAGAGATTAACAAAGAAGCAAAAAAATGTTAAGATATAAATAATAAAATACAATTATATGAAAAAAATAATAAACAGAAGCGTTCGTTCTTTAACTTTTCCTACTTTAGACTTTTCAATACGAGCAGGAGAAATTAAAAAAATCGATGATAATCTTTATTTTGAATTAAAAAACAATGTTTTTATAGAATTGTATGATGATATAAATACTGAGAAAAAGGTCGATCACAAATTAGAAAATCATAAACGAAATAAATAAATATGAGTGGTGTAAAATTAGGTAGACAACCATATATAGGTGTAGGAATAGAATCAACTCCAGGCACAGCAGTAGCAGCAGTTAAATATCTTCCTTTTGTCACTTGCACAATTAAGGGTGTCCAAACACCAATAGCAGATGAATCAGCAAAAGGAGTTAGAGATAAAAATTGGGGTGCTATCACTGGACAAAAACACGGAGAAGGAGATCTTGAAATATATGTAGATGCAGAGAATGCAGCATATTTGTTATACGCAGCAATGGGTTCAATATCAACTACTGCAGCGAGTGGAGAAACAACAGTATGGACACATACTATTACAAGAAAAGCAAGTAATCCTCCAAAAACATTAACTGTAATCTACAATGATTCACAAGATACTAGAAAATATGCATATGCAACAATTAACACTTTAGAATTGAATGTATCTGATGGATTAGCTTCAATTTCTGCTAACATATTATCAAAATTCCCAGCAAGCGGTACAGCAACATCAGCAATAACTGAAGAAAGAATTCTTGCATTTAAAGATTACACAATCAAATTCGGAAGCGGTGCAACTGGAACAGCAGCATTAGCTGCAGCAGTATCAGCAACAGCTACTCCAGTTAGCAGTTTCACCTTAAAAATAAATAACAATGCTGAAGTACAATATTTAAGTGGATCAAACGATGCTGCACAAATATCAATTGGAGAATTCGAAGTTGAAGGAGATTATGTGTTATTCTTTGAAAGTACAGTAGATAGAGTACATTATGAAACTATGCTTTCAGGCGCAGGTGGTACTGATTTAGTAAGAGCAATGATTATTACTTTTACTGGCGCTGCGATTGGTGAAGCAGAATACGAAGAAATAGAAATCAGAATACCTAACTTCTATCTAAAAGAAAGATCAGTTGATACAGCAGTAGCAGGTTTCTTAACAGAAAATCCATCTTTTATAGCAATGTATGATCCGACTGAAGCAAAAACAATACAGATAAAAATTACAAACACAGAGAACGCTTACTAATTAAGATCGAGACAGGCGATGGTTCGTGTATTAAAAACCCACGAAAATCGAATTCAGATTTTTCTGAATTAAATGTCCACTCTGCTTTTTCGATCAAAAAGCAATATGTCATCACATTTATTCGATGTTAGAAAAACTAAAAAAATTAATTTGCCTTCATATCCAGATGTAGAAATAGAATTGTATGATCAATTATTGACTTCTGATGTAGGAAAATTATCAAATAACACAACAGACTACGACAGAGGTATTGAAGTATTGAGATGCCTTATTAAATCGTGGTCTTTTGTTAACGAAAAAGAAGAACCATTAACAATTTCAAAAGAAAATCTTGAAAAATTACCAACTAAAGACTTTACTTTCTTAATGAAAGAAGCTGCAGAAGCATTAAGTTTTTTAGAGATAAAACAAAAGAAGAGTTAAAAAAAGTTGTAATATCTTTCAGTTCAAAAAAGATTCGTTCAGAAGATTTAGGAATATATTATCTTTACAAAAGATACTGGTCTAATCTTGGAATGAATCATAATGATATTCAATCTCTTCCGTTATATAGTTTTGAGATGTTAAGCAACATCATGAATATTGAAGAACAATATCAACAAAGATCTTTTGAGAAGAAATAAAATATGTCAAAACAAATTTTAATCGAATCAAAATACGTTGATGGTGCAACACAAGGGTTAAACAAGACATCTACAGCTGCTACTAATCTTGGAAAAAAAGCAACAGCAGCAATGAAACAAACAAGTACTGCTGTACAAGATACAGTTGGCCAGCTTGAAAGTTTAGGAAACAGATTCAGATATTTATCTCTTGTTTTTACAACACTATCAGTCGGTGCTATAGCTTTAACAAAAAGCTTTGTTGATGCTGCCAAAGAAATGGAAGCTTCTACTTTAAAATTGGGAGTATATGCAGTTTCGACTGGACAAGATATGGACAAAGCTAAACAAGCTGCATTAAGTTTAGCTGACACGGGTTTAGTTTCGATATCAGAAGCTTCTAATTCTTTGTCAAATTTATTAGCTACAGGATTGAATTTAGATACTGCACAAGTGTTAATGAAAAGAATGCTTGATACAGCAGTTCTTTCAAAAGAAAACTTAACAGATACTTTTGGTCAAGCTCTTGAAAAATCTACTCTTGGTATTAGAATTTTACAAGAAAGACAAGTTGACGCGATTGGTATAAACTTTACTGCTATTAAAGTTTGGAGAGACTATGCTAAAGAAATAGGAAAAACAACTAACGAACTATCAACTACAGAAAAACAGATGGCGATTGTTAATTATTTAATGAAAGAGACTGAAAGATTTTCTGGTGGTGCAGATTTAGCAACACAGACTTTTACAGGTAGTCTTTCGAAATTAAATGCAACTGTCACTCGATTGAAAATAGTACTTGGTGAAACATTAGTACCTTTAGTTGGAACTTTATCTGAAATATTAACAAATGTTTCTACGGGTATTATGAATTTTGCAAGTAATAATACTGGATTAACAAGTGCTCTTTTAGCTGGAACAGTTGCTTTAACAGTATTTGTTTCAACATTAGCAATGCTTGGTGCTTTAGTGCCTATGGTTGTAAGAGGATTTCAATCTTTATCAACTGCTGGATTAGCATTAATGACAGCAGCAGGAATAAAAGCATTATTAGTATTTACTGCAATGTCTGTAGCAATAGGTGGTTTGATTTATTTAGTGCTTAAAGCGACAGGACAATGGGATAAATGGCAAAAAACTATTTCTTCTTTAACTGATAGAATTAAACAATCTATTAAAGAATATACTTCAGGCGGTGAAGATGTTTTAGAGATCGATGAAAAAATCATCAAACAATTGAAAAAACTACAAGATAACATGAACATGACTACAAGAGATTTTGTAGAAGGAATGAAAGAATGGGTAGACGAGCATGACAAAACAATGACAGATCTAAAAGATCAGATTAATGATTTAAAAGACGAATATACAAAAGCAGTTGATAAAATTAAATCTGATTTCAGTTCTGCAATGGATGAATTAAATCTTAATCATGCCAGAAAAACAGAAGATATACAACGAGATCTTGCTGAAGAAGTTTCAAAAGGAATATGGGCTGATCAAACAAAAATTAGAGATTTAGAATTAAGTTTAAAAAGAGAAAATGAAGATTATGCTATTGCTTCAGCTGAAAAATTAGAGACAAAAGAAGAAGAAATAACAAAAGAAAGCACACAATTAACAAAAAAATTAGAAAAACTTCAAAAAGAATTAGATGAAGAATTAAAGTTAGAAAATGAACATGCTGTGTTTATTGCACAAGCTAGAACTTGGCCTATACTTGATGAAATCGAAAAAAGAACAAGAGCATTTACAGAAAGAATAGCTCAATATCAAGAAGAAAGACAAGAAATATTAGAATCATCATCATCAGAAACTTCAGCATTAGATGACGTTATTGCAAAATATTCTGAATTAAATACACAAATAACAGATACTGGTAATGTTGCAGTATCAACAAGTGATAAAATAGCAAATACAGTTGAAAGCATGAAAAAACAAGTTGATGAGAATGGTTCAGCTATTGAACAAACTGGTACTCGTGTTAGAAATGCTTTCTTAAATGCATTCGGCGCATTTGCAACAGGTACAGTTAACGCATTTGGAAATCTACCTACTTCTTTAAGTGGAGCAGCAGATATGTTAGTGCCTGATTTTATTTCAAACATGTTTAAAGATTTCTTTCAAGGAGCTTTTGCTGAAGGAGGAATAGTTCCCGGTGCTATTACTCAACCAGTGCCTATTCTAGCACACGGTGGAGAAACAGTATTACCTGCGGGTGTTTCACCAATGAATATCAATATTAATAACCCGACTGTACGAAGCGATGATGATATCAGAAAAATAGCAGATGCAGTTAAAGATGTTCTTTCGAGAGAACAGATGTTTAAAAAATTTAAATAAAATGTATGAGCGCAAAATCCATTACTTTTAACGGACAAAGTCTTCAAGATAGTTATTTCTTAACTAAAGATATTATCTACAGAAATTTGCCTGCGAAGACATTAGATATCGAACCTTATTCAAGAAGGGACGGATATCGATTAGTCAATTCGTATTATAATCAAAAAGATATTGTCGTATCAGGCACGATTACAAGAGATACAGAAGCAAATTTAAAAATCAGTATTGATACTATGAAAAGTCTTCTTTCTGTTCAAGAGGGAAATCTTGATATTGGTGATGGTGCTACAACAATGAGATTTGTTGGTAGTGTTGCTTCAATTGAAATACCAGAAGAACATTATCATATAACAACTGTTCCTTTCAAAATAACATTTAGATGTCAACCATTCGGAAAAACAACTTCTCAAACGACTTTGACAAGATCGATTTCTGCTTCATCTTCAAGCAGTTTTTCTACTTCGGGTTCAGCTCCTACTTTACCTATTTTTAAATGGATATGCGTCGGAACGCCTTCAGCACCGATTACTCAAATAGCATTAAATGTTGATTTTTCTCCTTATTCATCTACTATTACTGTTCCAAGTTTAGCATTAGACGCTGAAGGAGACTATCTTGAAATTGATGTCAGTGCAATGACAGTTAAAGTATCGCATGACGGAGGAGCAGCAACTGAAATTGATTACTCTGGAGTATTTCCTTTTGTCGGCGCTGGAAGTAATACTTATGTTGTGACGATAACAGGGGGTGGAACCTTTTCATTAACAGAAACGATAAAATATTATCCAAGTTATTTATAATCAATTTCTATTCATTCTCTAATGCTCTAAAATGCATTCTAAGATGGATAAGAATATAAAGTAATAAAATATATCAATATGTTCGAAAGAGATCTTATATGGAAAGTATATACAGAGGCGGGAGTCTTCATTGAGACATTAAATGATGACATTATTTCTGACCTTTCAATAGAAAAAGAAATCAACGGTGGTGATGGAGAATTTTCATTTGAATTAAATAGAAAAATAGATGATTTCGATGAAAACAATTCTATAAAATTTAATAATAGAGTCAAAGTCTATGTAAAAGATAGTTTTAATACTACTGGAACATTAGTTGCATATGGATATATCGTTACGTACGAGCCTATATTAAAAGGAAAACAAGAAAGTGTTAAAGTGACGTGTCTTTCAGCTGTTTCAAAACTGTCAAACGATTTTTACAGACTTGGTACTTCATCTGCAGCTTCTGATCTTGGAAAAGAATTAGCAAGCATGAGAGCAGATGAAATGATGACAGATATTATCTCTCATTATAGATTGATCGAAACTAATTCTATGATTGCTGCAGCATCTGGTTTAACACAAACAACAGATAATGCTGGTGTAGTATATTCTTTCACAAATCGTTTTTTTAATATGAAACATCTTGATGCACTCAGAGATGTTGCTACGTATTTCCCAAAAAATAAAGATGCAGGATATTGGTTTTATTGGAGAATTAAAACAGATGGTACCCTTGTAGTTAAAAATATTTCTGCAACACCAGAGCATACTTTCGTAATAGGAAAACATATTACTGATATTTCGGGAATAAAAACTATCGAAGGAGTTGTCAACAGAGTATATTTTTGGAATCAAAAAGGAACAGCAGATCCTGATTACTTAAAATTTACTTTAGATAATACTTTTAGTCAAAGTTCTTATGATGTCATTGCTGATTATATTTCAGATGACACTGTCACAAATTTAACTGCTGCTAGTCTTTTAGCAGGCTCAAGAGTATATGATAAAAAAGATCCAAAAATTAAAATATCAATTACTCTTAACGGAAGTTATGATTTAGCTTCAATTGAACCTGGACAAACATGTAAAATAGTGAACTTAAAAAACAATCCTTTTTCTGTTAACAGTGACACTAATCTTATAATAAACACTGTTAAATATAACGTAGATTCTGCAGTTCTTGAAATAGCAGAACCGACTGATGATTTTCAAGATATTATTGAAAACGAAAGACAAAGATTAGAAAAAGAAATGACTTGGTTTGGTTATATTCTCCAGAATCTTACAGCAGCACAACTTGGACCCGCAGATAGAACTTGGACGACTGATATCAATTTTTTTGCTACTGTTGGAGCTGAAGCATATAGACAAGTAGATTGGTCTACTGGTACTGTTTATTTTCCGACTTCAACAACAAGTACTTCAGGAAGAAGAGTAATTGATGCTGGTTCGACGGGAACGATGGCTGCAGGGACACAATATTATATTTATCTTGATGAAGAAAACTTAAGTACTGCTGCTTCTGCAACTACGTCTGGTACAGCATATGTGAAACAAGGAGGCGATGCTTTATATGATTCAGCAGCAGCTTGGACAGTTGACCAATACAAAGGATATATCGTAACGATTGGAGGGCAAACAAAAATTATTAGGTCAAACACTGCTACTGTCTTGACTATTGAAGACAGATGGACTATTGCAGATACTACGGGAGCTTATACAATTAGAAAAATGTCGTTTAACTTTTCGACTGATAAAGCAGCAATTGCTACACAAACAAGCATTATTTTTAGCACTGCACAAGCAAGCAGTTATACTGACTCCCAAGCTAGTTATTCTACAACGATCAATACACAAAATACGAATATAAATGGAACCTCACAAATAGCTGATTCTTCGATAACAAATGCTAAAATCATAAGTTTAACTGTAGATAAATTAACTGCAGGGACAGGTATCATTACTAATTTGTCAGTATTGAGTGTTTTAACATTAGGTAGTGCTTCATCATACGGTACAATTCAAAGTTATGGTTGGAATGGAACTGTAAATGGATTTAGATT
>JBAZJQ010000008.1:0-13794 GCA_041651235.1 Candidatus Pacearchaeota archaeon | reverse complement strand
GGGGGCTCGCAGAAGATCGGGGACTCGCAGGAGATCGGGGGCTGGCAGGGGATCGGGGGCTGGCAGGAGATCAAGGGCTGGCAGGAGATCAAGGGCTGGCAGGAGATCAAGGGCTGGCAGGAGATCAAGGGCTGGCAGGAGATAAAACATACAACAATCGCATCTTTCGTTTTTCTTGGTGTTGCATTTAAGCTTGTTGATGACAAATATATGTCACCCATTCACTCTAAAAAAATTAGATATGAAATCGGAAAAGAACTATTTGCAGATGATTTTAATGCTGATATTGAGCAGGATTGCGGAGGCGGGATAAATTTGGCGAATTGGAATTGGATATTAAAAAATAGAAAATCAGATCATAGGGTTTTGATCTGTCAATATGATGTTGATCCTGATAATATTTGCATCCCAAAAAACACTGACGGAAAATTTCGTGTAAGAAAATGCAAAGTTATCTCGGAATTGCCGGATAATCAATTACCGTGGAAAATAAAGTAAGGGGAAAAGAAATGATTGAAGAATTTCATTATAAAGTTAATATGATGGATGAATGTCTTGATAAATGTCCCTATAAAAAAGAAACAATGATTGGTTCTAGTTTTTGTAGAGAAAGTTGTGAATATCAAGCATATTCAGATATGGAGGAGGGTGTTGTATATTGTTGGTATAAATGTAATTTAAAAGATTCTGAAAAAAGAATTATTAGAAAAAGAAAAGGATTTAAAATTACAATAAACGATATTACTTATTTTGTATATTTTAAAATTATAAATAATTGGAAAACTATCTGTACTATTATAGGAGAATTTGAGATAGAATTTAAAGGTATATCAAAATGTAATTTTAAAGAAGGGGATGTATTTAATGAATCAGATGGGAAAGTATTGGCTTTTGAAAAAGCATTTGAAAAATTACAAAAATATTTAATTAAACAATCCTGTGAAATTCAAAAATCTATTGAAAGAGAAAATTCTATGGTATTAAAAGGTATAAACTATAAATTTGATAAAATGATTAAAAGAGGACAGCTATAAATGAAACAAGATAGCATTAATTCAGAATTAAAAATTGTTTTACAAAAAATGTGTGAAACTGTTGGGGCTGTTTATAAAGATATAGATTTTAAAAAAACAGATTGGTTTTTAGACTATGAGTGGACTGAAGAGCAAGAAAAGAATTTTAAAAATTGGTTTGTTAATCGTTTAATAAAAAATAAGTATGCAAGGAAAGAATTAATAGGATGTTCAAAAAATAAGAAGATTTGTGAAAAATTTGTAGATATGTTTATCTTTAATTACGGTTGGAAAAGAAAATGAAAATAAAAAAAGATATTAAGGATTTAAGGATACCTTATAAAAAAGTTATTGGAACTGTTATAAATTCAACTAGTATATCTTATTTTTTATTTAGTAAGTATGATAGAGATGAAAAATGGTATTATTCTGGTGAATATGATACTAAAGAAGAATGTGAAAGTCATATGGCTATGCACGGGGAGCCTGAAAGTATTGAATATATAGTTATTAAAGGAATTCAGTTGGATTATGAAGATGGGATTGCTATATATCCTTTTGTTATAAAGGAGGATGAAAAGGAGGAATGATAACTAAAAAAGAAATTGCTTGTATGTGTAATGATGTAGAAAATTATGAATTGTATAGTATAGACAAAGAAAATGTATACTATAAAGGAGAATTAATTTTTAAAGAATTATCAGAAAAACTAATTTTAAAAAAGGACGGAACTTTAATAATAGATATTAGTTTTATATCTGTAAAACCAGCTAAATATGTTACTATAAATATGAAAAAAGAAGAATGAAAATGAGAAAAAAATCTTGTTTAAAATGTAAAGCTGAAGATTTTTGTGATAAATTGTTAAAGAGTTACGATGAATTACAAAGATGTGAATTATTGCAAGAAGTTTTAGAATGTGCGTTAACAGAAGGATATATTGATTTACAAGAGATTTTAAAGTGGAAGTAACTATGAATAAAGAAAATGAAATTGATATATCTGATTCAGTAAAAGAAAAAATTTCTTATACCAGAGCATTAAATATCTTTGAGAGATGGTTAAATAATCAAGAAAATAGAGGTTGGTTATCTGATAAAGAAAAAATAGATTTAGTAGTAAATGAAATTAAGAAAGAAATAAGGATAGCAATAACAGAATTTAATGAATTTGTAAGAATTAAATACATAAATAAAAATGCTGAATATGAAAATACTATATTAAACATAATGAAGTTAGCAGAAATGAACAAACAACCAGGGATATGGTGTATTTGTGAAAATATTATTAAAAATAGGGGGAAACTTTAATGTTTGATTCAAATTGCATTGATTGTAAAAGAAAGTTGATTCAAATAAATGAAATCTATTAGTGGTGTCAACACTGTGGTTCCCTTTCTAATTCTTTTATCGAGCTATCCAGTAGAGTAACTAAACCAGATTCTTTAATATATTTAGAGGACATGTTAGAAGAGTACCAATATACTGATAAACCAGACTTTGAGGGGCATTTAAAAATATTTTTTAAGAAAAAGGTGATATAGAAAAGTAATGATAACTAATTTAATTTGTCCTATCTGTAAAATTTCAAAACTTATAAAAATTGAAGGATTTTTTCACGAAATGGATATGTCAGAATTTAATTGTTTGCAATGTAAGAACAGATTTTTAATTAATATGAATACAAATAAGCTAATTCAAATAGGGACCGGAGTTACTTTTGAAATAGAGGAAGAATAAAATGTTATTTAGTAAAAGGCTTAAACTAGAAAAAGAATATAGAAAATGGCTTAAAAAGAATTCTGAAGCTAAGGACGAAGTACTTAGTTGTATTACATTTTTAGATAAGCAAGGATTATTAAAAGAGGATGTATTTCCTATTGAATTTAATTTAGATATGAAACAATTTAAAAAACTTCAAGAATGGAAAAAAAAACAAAAGAAAGACTATGCAGGGGCTATTGGTGGAGAATACACCTATTCTTTTACTCAAACTGGATTAGGAACAGTTGTAGTTGTAAAAAATAATATTTTTAATAAAGAAATTGATTTAACTGATTATGAAGGTTGGTAAAAAGTATGACTGTACAAGAATTAATTGACCAATTAAATGAACAAATTAAACGTGATTCTTCTATTAAAGATAATAAAATTGTAATTCCTATTAAGCTAGATTTTCCTTCGATAGGCCCATCTCATTGTATAGAAATAGATAGTTTACATTTTGGATTTAATTGGAATAAGGGAAGAGTATTTTTAGTATCTAATAAAGTAGCTTTTACTATAAAAAATGAGAAAATAGATGAAAAAATAAAAAGAAATAAATATAAATGTAATAAATGTGGGAAAGTGGTTACAAGGAATTCTACAAAAGCATGGATTAGTTCTTATTGTGATGATTTTGGAATGACAACTAGACTTTATAAGATAAAGGAGAAGCAGATATGAATGATATTTTTTATTTTACAATAATTAGTCTTTCTATCGGTATGTTATTATGTATATTTTCTCTTATAAGAAATGATTGGGTCCTTAAAAAATTCAGAGAAATCAATGATTGTATTTATAAAAAGAACATATCATTAATTCCACTTAGAATAAAAAATATGATTTTTCCTTATACTGGACTTTATGATGAATTTTTAGAAAGTTATAATAAAATATTTTTTTGTTTTTGGAAATGGAAGACTAAAGATTTTTTTAAAACAAAGGAAGCTTATGAATATTTTTATGGAAAAGATAAGGAAAAATAAAATGGAAAAAATAAATACTAAAGATATTTTAAAAGTAGTAAGGATAGGAAAATCAAATTCTTTAAGAGATTCTTTAATGTTTACGAAATTTCCTTTACCTAAGGATAATACTTCTTTTTTTAAAATAGTAATAGATAGATGGTATCATAATTTTTTCTATAAAAGAAGAAATCAGTTTTATAGGTGGTTACATAAGAGAAAAGATTTATGTACTTGTGAATGTCATTATAATAATGGTTTTTATCACTGTTGGGGTCTTGATTGCTGCGATCAGATAAATCAGGAATTAATTAAGGGAGAAAAAAATGGAAGAAATAAAAAAAGTTGAAACAGTGCAAATAGATTATAAATGCCCTGATTGTGATAAAGGATATTTACGACCAACTGGTGTACCCTCCCCAAGGAACCCTACTTTTTATCAACATAAGTGTACATGCTGTGGTTATACAGAAGATATCAATAAAAAGTATCCTTATATAGAATATAGGGAAATAATAAATAGATATAGAACCCAACAAGATATTTTAAATGAGAATATTAAAAGAAGAAAAGCATTAGATGTGTGGACTTGTCCATCATTATCTAATCTACAGGATGATTTAGATTCAAATTGGAATAAATCTTCAGAAAAACCTGAAAGAATGGAAAAAGTATTATTGCTGATTAAAAGTAATTTTACTGTTAATGAAAAAGAATATTTTGAATATTATATAGTAGAGGGTTTTTTTGATGATACTTGGTATGATTGGATTGGTGATGAATTTGATCCAGAAGAAGAAGTTGTCGCTTGGACGGAAAGGCCTAAGTTGCCTAAGTTTATAAAGAGGAAAATTAAATGAATACTTGGCTAACATCTGATCTCCATCTGGGGCATTCTGGAATAATTAAATATTGCAATCGTCCTTTTAAAGATGAACAGCAAATGAATGAAACTTTAATACGAAATTGGAATCAACGAATTAAAAAAGATGATGTGGTTTATCATTTAGGAGATTTTTGTTTTCGTGGAGGTATTGAGGGAGGAACTAATAAAGCAAAATATTGGGAAGATCAGCTCAATGGAAAAATTATTCATATTAAAGGAAATCATGATCCTCAAAATTCAGTAAAAAGTATTTTAAAGGTTGCTCTCCTGGAATTTGGAAATAAAGTTGTACTAGCAAAACATGAACCACCTTTGATGAAACTAGAAGTTCCTGAATTTTGTGATTTCGTTTTGTGTGGGCATGTTCATGAAAAGTGGAAATATATTTGGTTATCGGATACAAATGACACTATTCCTATTATTAATGTAGGAGTAGATATTTGGAATTTTAGACCTGTTCGATTAGATGAAATACTTGTTTTTTATGATAAAATAATGAAGGAGAAAAGAAAATGAACATTGGAATTGATGATGTGCAAATTGAATATTGGATTCATTTAAGAGATAATAAAAAAGAAGATACAGAGGAAGAGTATACAAGATTTCTTAAGAATAAACTTATAGAAATATATGAAAAAGGGAAAGAATGTGATAAAGAACACGATAAAAGAATTAAAAAATATGATGAACAAATTGAAAAATTAAAAAATGATGTGGATAGAACTTTTGGATGTGGTTTTTCAGATATGATATTAAGAAAATACTTATAAGGAAAAAGTAAATGGAAAAGAAAGCAAAAGAAAAATCATTAAAAGAAATATTAGTTGGAAATATTATTAAAAATGTAGATGAAAGATTTATGAGTCCTCTTCATTATACTGTTACATTAACTTTATTAACTGGTGAAATAATTATTTTTCAATGTGAAAATCCTTGTAATATAATTTATAAGTCTTCTGAATCTTTATTAAATGAAATGGATATAGAAATAAAAAAAGCAGAAGAAGATTTAGAAGAATTAAAAAGTAAAAAGAATGCATTTCTTAACTCTATAAATAAATTAGGAAAATAAAATGAAAAAGAAAAAATTAAAATCTTGTCCTTATTGTAAAGGGGAAATGGAAATATATAAACTTTCTTATATGACTTCGTATGATGACAGCATATACCCCAGATGTAAGAAATGCGGTACAGTTTTTCCAAGATTATTACCAAAAATCATCGAAGGATTTATATATGAGAAATACTATGAAATATGGGAAGAAAAATGAGAGTTACGTATTCAATTGATGATAATGGTAAGTATATGATTCATATTTATTATGTATTAAATACAAATAAAGCAACGGAAAAAGCTATAATTAAAAAAATACCCAAAGTTTTAAAAGAAATAAAGGAACAAAAGAAAATTAATAAGAAAATAAATAAAATTTTTAATAAAGGACTAAAATGAAAAAATTACTTGATTTTTTGTATGGCTTCTATATTGAATATATTGTAAGAGGTATTTACAAGGAGAATTTTAAAACATTTTTTATTGCTTTTTGTTTTGGATTATGCTTTGTTATTTTATTAGATGCTTATGGGTTTTTTCAATCATTTGGAATATCTTTAGTATGTGTATTTACAGGAATAGGCCTGAATTATATTTATCATAAGATTTATAATAAGTTGCCTAACAAGGAGAAAAGAAAATGAATATAGAAAATATAATTTTTATTGTAGTTGTAGTGTTATTTTTTGAAGGAATATTAGGATTGTTACTTTTTATACAAATGAAGGATTATATGAAAGATAAAAAGAAAGAATTAAAAAATGAGAGTGCTTCTTATAAAATTAAAACAGATTTAAAATGCATTACTCCTAAATGTAAAGGAATTTTAGTAGATGCTGCTTTTATGAACGTAGGTTTAAACAAAGGTGCAGAAAATAATAAATTCTTTTCAACAGCGCACTTTTATGCCTGTCCTGAATGTGGACTTGTGATATTGAAATTGTTTGAGAAGGAGAAAAAATAATGTTTATCTTAATAGTATGTGGTTGGATTATTATAGGAATTACTTTGATGATATATTTTTCATTAAAAATAAGTGATCAAATATCTTTATCAGATTTAGTTTTTTGTATATGGACTGGATCTATAATGGGGCCATTTGTAATAATTCCTTATTTACTGACAAAAACAGATGTAATTATATATAATAAGAAGAATAAAAATAATGACTGAACTAGATCCCTCATATTCAAATGTAAAGGATATTATGCCGGAACCAAGAAAAGAAATAGATTATATTGATTCAAAAGGAAGAAAAGGAACTGGAATATATTTGTGTGCCTGTTGTAAGAATGAATGGGTGATTTAATGGATCATCAAACATATAAGGATGTGCTTCAATTGATGTTTAAATACAAACGGCAACGCAATACACTTCTCCGTGAGGTTAGTAATATAATATTTACTCAAGGTGAATCAGCGGATTCTTTAGAGTATGAATATAATAAAATCATGAGGGAGATAGAGCATGATGAAGAAAAGTAGAAAAAATCAACGTGACTATTTATTATTAAAACTGAAAGATTTATTGTTAAGCAAAGAATATGAGATTGAAGTTGCTAAACTTGAAAGAGAGGAATACGGAAAATGGCAAACCAATCATGGTGAAATAATTGGATATTTAGATCAAGAAATTGATTATCTATATCAGAAAATAGAGGGGCGCATTTAATGAAAACACATAAAGCTGGCTGCATATATTGTTACACTTGCAAATTAGAAATTGAATGCGATTATTGCAAAGAATACGAAAAATTAAAAAAGGAAATAATGAGTAATAAAGAGACGGGTGAATAAAATGATAACAAAAATAACGGAGCAACAAGCAACAGAAATGCTTAAATATATTAAATATCAATTTGTTGTGAAAGATATTAAAAATTTACATATTGATTTTACTGGAACAATTGAAGCATGGAAAGAGAAAGGATATATCAAGAAATCAGCAAAAGAAGAGTTTGAAGAATATGCATATATGGCAATGAATTCTATTGCTAGTGTCGAAAAATTGATCAATCTTGCTCGTGCCGCAATTGAGGAAGAATATCAAAGAGGTTTTGCCGCCGGGAGTGTTGATAAAAGTTAATGAGTAACTTATGATAACAAGAATAAATGAACAACAATCAATAGAACAAATTGAAAAAGAATCAATGATGATTGTTTATAATTTATGTTATAATAAACCAATAGGTAATAATATAATTGAAAATGTTCCTGAGAAATCGTCTATTGATCCAATATATTATGCATATTTAAATGATGTATATTTTCATACAATTTATGAATCATTAAGAAATCATTTTAAACACATAATTTTGGCAGAGGCGGAAGGAGGGAAAGAATGAAAACAATAGAAGAAATAATAGAGGATATAGAAAAATTAGAAGTATTATTGAATATTGATACTACACATAAAGTGGGGATTCTTAATGGTGGCTGGATTAAATGCTCTGACAGATTGCCGGACAAAGAAGGACATTATTTAATACATCTTGTAAACGGATTTACGAGAGAATATGACGTTGCATATTTTTTTAATAATAGTTATAATAATAATTGGGGTGGTTGGTCAAATGATGAGGCCACGCACTGGATGCCTTTACCAGATCCGCCGGAGGAAAGCAAATGAAACGCATACAACAACAAGCAGAGAAAAGTCGCACATGTAAATGTGGCCATGATATTTATGATCATAAATCATCAGACTGCAATCATGAGGTTGGTGGAGTATGCGTACAGAATGAGCATGGCGGGAAATGCAATAAATGTAAATGTAAGACTTTTAACGGGAAACTCATACACGAGCAGCGTTATCGTAATTCCGACGGCGGTACATTATAGATAACGGGTAGAATGATGGGAAGAAAGGGTTTTAAAACAAAAGGAGAATACAGACGAATAAAACCGTGGAAAAATTATTGTGGATGCTGGTATTGTAGCGGGAAATTTAGAAGTGAAAAATGTTCTAACAAGGATTTTTATATAAGAAAATCAAAACAAAATGAAATTGATAGTTATATAAAATTGGAAATAACATTATAGATAACGGGTGAGGATATAGAGAAATGAAAACATTAAAATTAGAATTAAATATTGATGATACTATTTATGATGAATTGACGAAAGATGAAAAAATATTAAAGGGATGTTTTGCAGAAACTATATTAAAAAGTTTTTATTCAGTTATGATAAAAGAAACGCCATTTTATAAATTTAGTGAAGAAGCCGGAGGAGTTTGTATTATATCAGATGAATATTATACCGAGGCCATGAAGCGTGAATTTCATTTAGATGAAAAAATTATAAAAGAAAGAGATATTCTTTTGGATAAAATAAATAAAATAAAAAAAATAATAAACGGGTGAGGAGAACATATGGATAGATTTGATATGTTTGTTAAAATATTAAAGGAATCAATACGTAAATATGGAGATAAACCATTAACTAAAACGGATCTTCTTAAAATGCTGACATTGGTTAATAAATGAAAGTAAAAATAAAAAAATTAGAACTTCCTGTCGGTGGCTATGGTGATGAACCAGAAATTTTATCTAATGATTGTTATAAACAAGCATTAAAAGAAATCATTGAGGAATACACCGGCATGGAAGGATTTATTACCGAAACCGCACCAGAGGCATATTTACAATCGGTGCTGAAAAGAATATATGATATTGCAGTCGAAGCGGTGAAAATAAATAACGGGTGAGGATAGTATATGGCGGTAATGATAAAACATAGTTATGACGAAAGAAAAATATCACGGTATCTCATCGGGGGAAGAATAATAAACAGTAGCGGTATAATAAATATTAGATCGGAAAGTGACATTGGAAGTTATTATAATGCAGTAGGCCATAATGTTATCTATGAATACAATGGTAATAATATGATTATTGTCAGAATCGATCCGTACATGGCATCTCTAGTTGGATCATATATTGAAAAAAGACGAGGAGGTAAGGCATGAAAACAGTAA
The DNA here is from genome assembly GCA_041651235.1 of Candidatus Pacearchaeota archaeon. Lineage (GTDB taxonomy): Archaea > Nanobdellota > Nanobdellia > Pacearchaeales > GW2011-AR1 > ARS1285. The sequence continues at coordinate 4,131 of JBAZJQ010000008.1, read as the reverse complement.
CAGAAATAATTACAGATTATGTTAAAAGTGTTGGCGGGGATGGGTTGTGTAATACTTTTTTTAGATGCGGGTGTGGTTATGATGATATTCCTTGTGACAGTAATTTTAGCGACTGTGTACCAGCTAAGAAGACTTTATGTTCGGAATGTAAAGAAGAGCGTCCTTGTGAGATACAAGAAGAATGGGACTGTGATGAATGTTATAAGATTATAGAAGATAAAATTTAATGAAAAATTTAAAATTCAGAGCTTGGGATAAACAAGAGAAAAAGATGATTACTAATTTTGTATTAGCCCCTACTTCCCCAGAATGGAATGGGTTTCCTATTGTACAATCTACAGAATTATATGAGTATGTTCAAATAGTTCAAGAAAAAATAGGGGTTATTAATGAAGATTGGAAAGATATTTTATTAGGTTTTACACTAGGAGATTATACCTTAATTGATTGGGCTAATTGGTATGGTATTGATAATTATATAGTTATGCAATATACAGGGCATAAAGATCAAAACAATATAGAATTATATGAAGGAGATATTATAGAATATTATGATTATATGAATGATAATATTAAATTAACTTATATTAAGTGGTATGAGGATACTTGTAGATTTGATACTGACTTTGGTTATAATTTAGATATTATTTTAACTGATAAATTTAAAATTATTGGGAATATTTATGAAAATCCAGAGTTAATAAAAGATTTATCTTAATAAAAAGGAGATGAAAAATGATCGTAAATAAATTTGATATGTTAAAGTCTTTAACAGTTGAGATATTACAAGAACATGGAAATCAAAATTTAACACTAAAGGATTTATTTAGATTATTAGATATAGTAGATACGAAAATTGAAAATCAAAAAATATCACAAAAAGAACATTATAAAAATGCTATAAGAAAAGCTGCTAGAATAAAAGATGAGGATAAAAAAGTTTATAAGGAGTAAAAATTTTTATGAATTGGAATATAATTGAATCTTTTATTTATGATATTCTTACTATTGCTGTATTATTTACTTTTATTATTATAGTAATTGTATTTATTTCATACTGTAAGAAAAAGATTAAAGGAAATAAAGAATAAAATATTTAAAAAAAATAGAAGATATATGATATTTGTTTTAGAGATAAATAAGATAGGAGAAATAAAATGACATCAAAAGAATTAGCTTATAAGTTGTATAATTTAGAATTAGGTGAGGTATTTGGGTATTATGAACGTGTTCCCGGAGGATGGATTGTAAATAGTACTGTATTTGTTCCATTTGATAATGAATTTATGGAAATAGCGGGTAAACCGTCTAAAGAAAAAATAATATTGACCTGTCCGAAATGTGGTAGTGTTGAAGAATACTATGCTTTGGAAACATATCAAGTTCAAGAATATAAATGCTATCGTTGTAGAAAAGTATTTAAATATGACTATTATGAAATTAAATCTAAAAAATAAGTTATTTGTATAGAAAAAGTAAACTATAGATATTTATGATTTTGTATATAATTTATAATAAAAAAACACAACTAACAAAAATAGGAATTACTGAAAATCTAGAAAAAAGAATAGCACATTTAGAAAATCAATGTGGTTGTTCATTAGATTGTGTTGCTTGGATTGATATTGTACACGCACGGGAAACTGAAATATTTCTTCATGCAACTTTTGATTGCTATAGACAGCGTGGTGAATGGTTTAGTTTAGATAAAGATGGAATTACTTTTTTATCACATTTTTGGTATGAATATTTTTATAAAAATAGATATATTAGAGTTTTTGATATGCGTCATCCTGTAGAGATATATGAAAAAGGTGAAATTGTAGTAGAGGAATTTTTAGAAACACATTTTGATGTTTATGAAAATAAAACTATATAAATTTGACTATGAATATTTTTATAGATATAAATAAGTAAATGTTGTTTATTTTAGTAAACACTGTTTACATTAGTAAACGCTAAATATTTTAGTATGAAAATTTTAATAGGAAATACTAATAAATAATATGATAGTCCCAGATACCATTGAACAGAATTATTCTGAACTATCATTAGAAAAGAAAAAACTTTTATATCAAGCTTACAAAGATCCAGCTACACGCAAAGAACTTCAGACATCACTTCAAAATATTCTTTTTAAAAAAGTTCCTCCAACAGGGAAACAATTTCTTGATCCTCAAAATGAATGGTTGCCTAAAAATGTTATTGACAGTATATATCCTTTAGTTAAACAAGATTTTTTTGATATTATAGATGGTGGAAAAACATTTTCACAATTAAGTTTTTACGGTTCCACACGCCAAGGGAAGACTTTCTTGGCACGTCTTCTTATTATATACACAATAATTTTTATCCATCATTTGCGTGAACCAGCTTTATATTACAATTTAAGTCCACTTACTGATTTGTGTATATATTTCATTAGCTTTAAGTTTGATAAAACAAGACAACTTTATCTTAAACCTGTGTATAAAATTCTTGAACGATCAAAGAGATTTGTACTTGTTAAATTTCAAGATCAGGTTTCTAAGGAACAAGAAAAATATGGTTGTGAAAAAATAGTTTATAGTAAGGCAGCTACAGTAGGTGAAATTACTTTAGCATCAGGACTTCAAATTGTACTAGGTAATGATTCACCAAATGAAATTATTGGTGCTGATATCATTCAATGTTATATTTCTGAAATAGCTTTTTTTATTGAAGAGAATGGAGCTACCGAAGAACAGATATACCAACTTTATACAGATGCCCTTGATCGTGTTAATGCTACAGTAGGTAAAGATTATCTTACTTGGATATTTCTTGATACTTCAGCTAATTATGCTGACAGTCTAATTGAAACACACATCATAAAAGATTTACAATTTGATTCCAACACTTTTTTTAGATGGAGAAGTAGGTGGGATATACGTCCTTTTAAATTTCCTAAGTGGTATAAGGGTGTACAAGAGTTAGAAAAGCAGGGGGTACCTAAAGAAAGATGGAATGTTGAGCTATACCAAAAAGGATTAGCCTTTAAAGTTATTTCAGGTAATGGGGATATTCCAGCTAAGTTAGTTACTACAGAGCAAGACTGTATTGGAATACCAAAAGATTTAATCATTTATATTCCTATTGATATAAAGAAGCAGTTTGAAGATGCTTTAATAAAATCCATTAAGGATATAGCAGGTGTTCCTACTTCTAATGAATCTAAATTTATATCAACACAAAGTTCAATTGATAATCTATTTTCTTTATCTGCTTTAACTAATGTTGAAGGTGGTATAATTGCTGATGCTGCGGATAGTCCTGGTATGTTATTGTTTAATAAAGTAAAAGATTTATTAATTACTACGTATAGTCATAACAATACTCCTATATTAAAACGAGCACCACGAGAGCCTAGATTTGTTGCCCTAGACGTAGCCCACAGTATGCGAGGAGACGTATACGGGTTTTGTATGGCACATCCAGAATGGTCTAGAGAAAAAGAAACCACTATGGTTATTGTTGATTTGTGTTTTGCTATTTTACCAGGTAGTGAAGGAATAAATTTAACCGCTGTAGAACAGTTTATTTTGGACATGGTTGAAAAAGGGAATATTCCTATTTTTAAAGTAACAGCGGACTCTTTTCAGTCCAGACAAACTATTCAGAATATACAGCGTGCTAATATTGAAACTGAGGTATTATCGGTAGACACATCACTTAATCCTTATCAAGAATTATTATCAGCTTTAATTGGTGGGACTGTTAAGTGTGGAAAAAATATATTTCTTAAAAATAATTTATCTTGCCTTGAACGAGTAAGAAATGATAAACATCAGGAAAAAATAGATCATCCCAAAGGGCCAACTGTTAATCAATATCACGGTGATTGGAATATTTCTAAAGCGGGAATAAATGCTAAAGACTGTTCAGATACGTTAGCTGCCGTTACTTACACTATTCTTTCTTCTAAGATGACTGCTTCTACTGTATATGAAGATGAAAATGCTCGGTATCGAGGGGATTCAGAATATAGCAGTAAAATTATTTCAGAGAAATATAAGAAAATTTGGAGGGTGTTGTAGTTACTAATAAATAATAAAATAATTTTCTATAGGAGTAAATTTAAATGGCCATAACAGATACAATTAAAAATATGTT
>JBAZJQ010000007.1:0-15708 GCA_041651235.1 Candidatus Pacearchaeota archaeon | reverse complement strand
ATATTTTTGTTGTATGTAGTATGCTGTATATCCTGTAGTCCTCGAATTAAATGTACAGCAACTTTTTATGAATGTGCTTATAATGAAAAATAACATATATAGAAAAGTACTAAATATTATATAGGAGAATAAAACATGTATAGAAATGGCTTAAAAATATCATTTGATTACTGGGTTAGTGGTTTAGCTGCTATGTTTCTTGTTATTGTTTTATTGTTCCTATTATGTATGTTATTTGGTTGTAGTCAACTCCAGATAACGAATCAAGACAAAGCCCATTCTATAGTAACCCTTTCAAGTAAAGCCAAAGATTCAGATAAGCTTCAAATTATGTACAAAGACGTTTTGGTGGGGGAAATGACGGTAAAACAGTTTAAGACCCTTACAGACGCTTCTGAACAGTATAGTAGGCTTCTAGACTGTGAGAACAACAAACGTATTAAGATTGAATTAAAGGATAATCCCTGGGAAATAGAACAAACCGCTGAATCATTTAAAACAGATGCTACTTTAATATGGTTGGATAAAGATAATAGTATATTAAAAAAAGTTACGTTTCAGTTAGTATTGAATCGTAAGCAGAATAAAGATTGGACAGTTAGTAAAATTGATGAATTATATACTAAAACAGCTAGGGTAATGTTTCCTACATTTACAGCTACTACTATTGTTTTGATAATTGTTTTGATGGTGTTATTATAATTCTATGATAGATATATAGAGTTTTTAAAATAATAAAAATTTTGAGGTAAAACAAAAAATGAAAAGATACAAAAAAATATTAAGTGAAGGAATTGATAGTATTCCAGAAGTAGAATGAAGCGTTACAAAAGTTTAATAGAAGCACACTCTATTATAGGAGATGCTTTTGATTCTGAAGGATTAGATATAAAAAAAGCTAAGAAAGAAACGTATGATAATGTAGATATTTATGATTGGGGCAAGAGGATAACTGTAGTAGAAGAAAACATTATTAACGCTATAATGAAATATCCTAATGTTAAAAAAGTTCAAGTTAATAAACTAGAAGGAAAAATAAAGATTGTATATAAGAAAAGAATTAAATAATGTCAGATAAACCAGAACCAATTAAACCAGAACCAGAAAGTCCTGTAGCTAAACCTATTAAACCAAAGAAATGAAAATAATTTTTAGTTTAATTTTTTTATTGACTTATTTATCTTGTGATGATAGTTTTAATAAAAATGTCTTAATAGAAAATTTTAATAAGCCCATAGAAACAACTATTTTACAAGATAGTATTCAAAAACAAATAGACCAATATATTCTTGAACACCCTTATTATGTATATGAAGAAGTTCCTGTTGAAGTAAAAGTAGAGGTTCCTTTTGTATTAGATGAGGATAGTTTTAAAAATGAATTGTGTACTTTCTTGTACCAAGAAAAATTAGTGTGGTTGTATGATTTTATTATTACTTATAGAAAATCAAATGGTGCTATAGCTATTCCAGCTAGTGAAGTGAACGAATTATTAGATAGTTTACTTATTCCTTATGAATCTATATCTAATACTAATAAACAAATATTGCAAGATAAGGCTAATGAAATAGTATTAATGATTTATAAAAACGTGGTGGAAAAATGAAAAGATATGTAGAAGAAAAAAATTCTGATTTATTAAAAAGATTTAATAAGAGTCAAATTAATGAAATTAGAAACAATATGCAACAATTATGGTATGGTGCTGTTGGTTTAATTGAAAATAGAAATGAGGCTAAAACTGTTTTTACAGATGTTATAGAAGAACTAATGTATGAAGTAATGATGAGAATTAGAAGATGAAAAGATATATTTCAATACAAGAATCTCAAGATGATGTAAAAATCGGGGACATTATTTTAACTGGAAAATTTTTAAACAAAAGAGCTGTAGTAAAATCTTTTGGAACTAATGATAAAGGACAACCTACCGTTATTACTGATACTGGTAAAGAAATTCCTTTGTATAAGTTTAGAATAGAAAAGTTGATGAAATAAATTAAAGGTAATTAAATGAAATATAAATCAAAATTTTTAGAAATTAAAAAAGTTAATTTTGATCTTGATAAATTTGTAGCAGAAATTTATAAAATAAGAGATAAAAACGGGGAAAGCAGCCAACCACAAATAGAGATAGCTAAAGTATTTAAATTTACAAAATATCAAAAATTATTTGAACTTATTAATGAAATACAAAAAATATCAGGGCGTGCCCCTACTTATCCTCTCTTACTTGATTATAGAGATGAATTGACTAGAGAAATGATGAATCTCATAAAAAAGGAATACGGAGAAGATATTGAATTTAAAATATGGGAAGGATTGCCTTTATCTTTAATAATAAAGTAATTTACAAAATTTCCATTAAAAAATAAATGTCCTCTATAGTTAGATATTGTCCTTATTGTAAACATATTACTTTTCAATATTTAGAAACTGAAAACGTATACTGTTGTCAGTTATGCCACAGAATAATAAAAGAAGAAACTGTAAAATAAATTTAACTATCTAGTATTTTATTTTCTTCATCCACTTCAGTATACAGCTTTGAAAATATTTCATTCTTACAAACATGTATTGTTCCATCATGTTCTTTAATAATCCAGTCTGTTAATAAACATGCAATGTCTTTTGTCCAAGGAGAAATTATAGAGTTTGATTGTATTTTTTTTCCAGTTATTAAATCTTTACATAAATCATACGAATCCTTATTTTTATATTCAGTATATTGTGTGGCTTCAACAACAGATTCTTTTCTTTTATACTTTTTAATCATTATCTATTTATCCTTTTTAATTTATAAACAATTTAATAAGAGAATTTTTATTATCAAAAGAAAACATACAGAATATATTTAAATATAAAAATAACTAATCCAACTAATATAAGAAAACGTCCAATAAAATTCAAACAACTACGAGATGAATTAAATATTTTAAGCAAAATAAATCCTAATATGAGATTAATAATAGCTATTAATAAAATTTCCATAATGTTTTATTTCTTTATCTATTTGTCTTTATAATTATTATATTGTTAGTTTTATCAAGTAAAAAAATTAAAAAAACTTATAATAAAACTAAGATTCTATTATAATAGTATTATTAGAAATACATCTACAATCAATTATACCTTCAGAATATTTAATATGAACAGAACTTAAAAAACATTTTTCTAGATAGATATTCTTTTCATCCTTTATTAATAAAATATTTTTTAAGTAATTAGTATTTTCATATTTACTTAAACTACAAAACCAAGTCTGAAGAAATGCCATGTATTCTATAGAACAAAAAAAATCAACAGTAGGGGATCTTATAAAGGTAGTACCTAATATATCTGTTTCTTGTTTTATATTAATATCAAATACTTTAATTTCTAAATCTTTATTTAAAATAAGTTCTTCAAATTTATCTTCGCTTACGTAATAAGACCCACAATAGCTACATTTATCTTTTGGAGTTAAGGGTGCCCCACAAAAAATACAAGTGTGCTTAGTTAAAATATTACTATATATCATAATATTTTATTTTCCTATTCCTATTCCTAAAATTTCATATAAATTTACTGATTCAGAATAGTAACCGTTTGATTATATTTTCAGGATTAGTAATACTTGTATCTTCAGTAAAAGATAAGATAGGAGTGTTTAATAAATCAGATACATCCCCAATAATATCTTCTATTTCAACTAATTCACAACAATCTTGATCATGACACATAATATATTTTTCTTTATTAAGCATAGTAAAGATTATTGACTTATAAGTAATTTCAATACTGGTAATTATTTTTCCAATCAGTTCCTTAATATCTTTTTCATTTCTCCAATTTATATAAAATGAATTCATATTTATATTCCTCCTCTTTTTTAATTTATAAATAACACTAATCTTCTCTAGAATATTTTACCATATAATTATATTGTTGAACATTAAATAAATCCCCATTACTATTTTTTAATCTAAAGTAATCACCTGGAAATAAGGGAATATACAGTATTTCAACATCGTGAATAACTTTTTCATTAAAATGAATATTTACTATATCACCAACTTTTATATTTTCCATTTTATTTTATTAAATTTTAATCTATCTGTATCAACAATTCCTTGAAAAACTAATTCTATATTTTCATCCCAACCTTTATACTTCCAAGCAGTAATAACTTCATGAAAATCTCTATCAACTTGTAGTTCTGTTTTATCCTTCATTTTATTAATAGAGAATAAAACGCATTTTCTTATTACAGTTTCAATATCATCTAAATCCAATTCTCCAATATTAGAGATCTCTTCTTCAATAAAATAGGTTAATGGAATAATTTCTATATACATAGCATTATGTTCAATTAAATTATCAATATCAGCTTCAGTTAAACTTTTTCCTAAAACTATTTTACTATTTATAAAAAATATATAATCTATTGGATCAACTGGAAATACACAAAATTGCTTATAGATAATACACTGCTTTTTTGATTCTTCCTGATCTATTTCTGTATCAGGTAAAATTTTTTCAATAAAACATTTCATAGCCCTTATATCATATTCAGTAACTTTATTAACAACAATTTTAAGCAATTCCATATGTTACTCCAAATTTTAAATTCATTATGATTATCTCTTTAAATCAATTTGATATGTTACTGGTTTAATTTTAGTTATATCAAATATAGGAAGATCACCAATTGAATATGGGTAGTAATTACCAATCCAGAAGTTATCTCTCCATAGTTTTGTTGTTAAAATTTTTTTATTAGTATCCAGTATCATCTTAATCACTTGTGTCCTTTCTTGATCAGTTATTTTATCGTTATTATAAGTGGATTCAATATAAATTTTATTTTGTTCATATTCGATAGGATAATTTTTATTATCAAAAAAAGCATCCCAAAATAGAGCTGAACATATTATTATAGTACAAGCCCCTATTATTATAAGGCCAAAACCAATTAAATCTAAACAATTATTATATGATTCAAATACTTTAAATAAAATAAATCCTATTATAATACAAATAACAGCTATTAATAAAATTCCCATAATTTTTTATCTCCTTTATTCCATTATTTTTATATATACATCTTTAAATGCCCCTGTAGCATAATTAACTTTTTTAATTAAAGGATATTTAAAATTAGACATATCAATTATTTCTACAAACTCTTTAGGAGTTTCAGAAAATTCATTTTCTAAAATTTCAAATGCTTCTTTATTTATATTTATAGATGTTTTTTCAGTCTTCATTTATTATCTCCAATGCCCATTTAAAAAATTCTTCTTGATCTATCATCTACTAGCTATCAGTTGAATTCCCATAGTTTTTACTCCTTTCCTACATAGGGATCATTTTAATTTTTTCTTTTAATTGAGGAACTAATTTATCCCACAATTCAGACATTACTTTTAATTCTTCTGACCAATATTCATCATCTTTAAAATAAATTCTTCCTTCCCAAATACCACGCCAACAAAAAGAAAAGTCAAACATTTTTTTACAACTATCATCAGGAACAAGTTCTTCATGAATTGAACCATCAGATGATTTTATATAACCCCAAGATGGTATATGTTTATTGTTACTATCAGTGTAGTATTTTTGAATAGGGTAAACTTCACCTTCAATAGCACTAAAATTACCATAAGCAAGGTGTACTACAAAACTACTATAATCGATATCTATAAATATTTTTTCATATTTCATCTGTTACCTCCTTATCGGTTAATTTTACTTTATTTACAGTTTCTTGAATAGATAATCTTTTATATTCCTGCAATAGGATACTTGTGGCTTTTACCAATTGTTCAGCAAGCAGATTATTTTGATTATTTTTATCTAGAGGTGTAGTCCTTTTAGTTACTATTATCCATGATGATAGAAAGTCATGAGCTTCTTGAATAGTCATATAATTATCTCCTTTTTTATTATAGTTTAACCAAATGAAGTAAGTGTATTATGTTTTAGTTTATTTACTTACACTGTTCTAAAGCCCATTTAAAAAATTCTTGTTGATTATCAAATTCATAAATTATATGACCCCTGTCTATCATTGTTTGCATATCTGAATTGATATAGGATACTGTATCTGATAAATTGATCCAAAATATATCAGAAGGACTTGGACCAAATAATTTATAAACATACCCTCCATTATAAAATGCATATATTTTATTTCCATTACAATTTCTAATTAAAACTTCTTCTAAGTTATTGCTCATACAAAAGTTTTCTTTCACCCATTTTATATCGGGGTTACGTTGATGTTTGTCTAAGTAATCAATAAGTTGTTGAGTAGTCATATAAAGTTCTGTTCTATGAAAATCTTCATAGATAGCAGAAAATAAAAATGTCATACTTTTTTTACAAGCATTTTTCTGTGAGAGCATTTCATAAGTTAGCATTTCGTCTAATTTTTTAGAATATTCTTTTACTACTTTTTTTATTTTTGGTTTCCCCTTAGTATTATTTAGACTGCTATAAAGTGAACTCATATTTATATAATAAAGTGGTTCATCATCTCCATTTTTCATTTTTAGTTTCTCCTGTATTCCTCTAGATTCTCCTTTTTGAATATAACCAGCGCATTTATAAATAGTTATATTTTGTGTAGTACATATATTTTGCTTTAAACATGTTTTACATAGTACTTGTCGCTTTTCTTTTTCTTTTTCTTTTAAAAATTTATCTACTTTTTCTATTGGTGCTAATTCAAAATTTTCTGATAAATATTCATAAGTGGGGTCTTCTTTGCTAAAAAAATAACCATCTTTTACTAGCTCTTCTATCTTAAAAATTTCAGTATGGTATCTTGGTAAATAATATTTTTTACATTTTTCTTTTAATACAACATAATCCCCAACTTTAAATTGATATGTTTTAGGATTATATAATTCAAAATGATTAAGGGGCCAAGAGGTTACTGTATAATAGGTATCAAAAAACCTGCTTGTATCATAATATAGAAAAGATTTTATTTCAAGATAACATTGACTAAAATGTTCATCATAATCACCATAGTATTCTTTTTTTAGAGTAACTTTATCACCAACTTTAAACTGTTCTTTTGGTTTCCAACCAGAATAATTATAACAAGGAAATGTTCTAATTTTTTCTTTCTCTTCATCTTTGGGTTCCCAACAAAAGTTAATGTCTGTTACGTGTATTTTATTACAATAAGGAAGATTATTATTTTGTTCTTTTATTCCATACTTGCAACTATCACAATTATTATTTTCTTTTATTACTTCACAATCTTCTGCTAAAAGTAATTTAGGAATAGTATTTGATTGCCCATCGTCTACTAACCACCATGAAGTTGAGTATGTAGAAACAGGATTATTTGTTGCTACTTTATATATATTTCCTATAAAAGTATAATACCACTTATCAGAAGTTGCTTTTATTATTTTTACTTTCATTTAATCCTCAATTATCTTTATTGTTTATATTTAACTTTTCATTAAATCCATATTATATATAAGTATATCAAATCCATAATTTTTTTTAAATTCTTTACGAATTTTTTGTACAAGTTTTACGGGATGGGGTTCTGCTTCATAAAGTGCTACTACAATATATCCCTCATCCTCTTCAGGATATAATCCTATTGATTTTTCTACACAAAGAACACGAAGGTCTTTCCAATTGATTAATTCATTAAAATCTCTAGGATTTAAAGATTGAATTATTTTATTAACAGCCTCTGCTATTTCTTTACCTGACATAGTATTTTCTATATTATAAAGTTTATTGATTAATTTTGTTTTCATATATTTAAAATAATTATTTTTTTGAATAGTTTTTTACTTTTGTAATCTGATCAGTACAAGCTTCTAAAAGGCCCTCTTTAATTATTTCTATAACTTCTTCACTAGTTAATTTCCAATTACGTTCAACTCTTTTTGAATGAATTCTATCTTCAATTACCTGTGCTTGTTTATCAAAATATTCTTCAGGAAGTAGCATTGCTTTTCTCCTTATTTAATTTCAACAATAAATTTAAGATATAAAATTCTATAATATTTGTCAACAAAAAAACTATATTTTTTTATACATTACAAATAAAATTTAATCTTTCATTATAATATAGAAACAATACTATTTTTTTCAAGTAAAATTTTTTTACTTGACTTTTTTTATAAGTTTCGTATATTATAAGTGTTCATTCATAGATGAACTCCATTAAAATAATTTTAAAGTTTTGCCATAAGAACCATTCAAACCGAGGGGGGATTGAATGGTTCTTTTTTTATAGTCAATTAAATTAAATTAAGCATAATTAATTGTATAGTACATTCTGAACAAATTTGTTTCTTCTTTCTAATCTTGCTTAATTTCTTTTTTTCTGCTTCGTTAAAAATATGATGTAAATCCATTGCTTTCTCTGTAAGCTGTTTTCCACAAATTTTACATTTAGTCATTTTAGTATCCTACTTATATTGTAACCAATCCTTGTTTAATTTTTAACATCCTTGTAATTATATTATCTTAATTTTGTTAAAAATACTTTAACAAAAAAATGTATAAATATTTAATTTTTTTGTTGACAGATGTATAAATGTTTTATACATTATTCATATTGACTAATTGATTTTTTAAAAAAGGAGAATACAATGAATACAGAAAACAATAACCTTTCTCCAGAAGACCTAAAACAAAAATTATTAAATATCCTAACTGAAATGGATCAAATAGATTTAAATTTTAAAAAAGAACATTACACTATTTTAGGGGATATAGATTTATTTGATGTTATTTATAGTAAAATTAGAATGGCATATACATTAGCTGATAAAATTAAAAATTTAAAAAATGTATAAAAAATATAATTTTTTTGTTGACAAATATTGTTAAGTTTTGTAAATTAGTTATAGTTAAAAAGTAATTAAAAATAATTGGAGAAAAAAATGAAAAAGAACATGGTTACAGTAGAAGAAAACTATCAAGTGATTGGATCTGTTGATATTGATAATTATAACGAGACTAGGCAAGCACAACCAACAGGTAGATTGTTGGATGGTAGTCGTGATTATGGCTATTATATTGAATATGCCGGATATGGAACGATAGCCCTTAACGGAAAAGAAATCGAGGTCAAGGCAATATACCTTTTTGACAAAAAAGAATATGAACAAACAATGCAAGATTATGATGGCGACGAAGGTTCCCTTGATTGGTTCAACGCTCTTAAAAGATTTGAGGTTATCAACTAATTACATAGTGCTAAAGGAGAAAGTAAAATGCGAAAACGAATAGTAGAAGAATATTTATCAGATGGTAGTTCTGTGTTCGGAATAGAAATTACTGATGGTGATGATTTGTTATTAAAATTAGACTGTAGAACAGAAAAAGATGCGGTTTGTTTAATGATGGAATTAGAACAAAGAACTATTGATTTTGAGGAAGAGTGTATGAAACAATCTTCTTGATTATTGGAATAGTGAAGGTGAAATGAGTCTTAAAGATGTTTTTAATAAATTAAAGAGAGTATAGATATGAAACTTTGTGATCAAAATTGTAATGAATGTCCTATTATTCTTCATCCTAATAGTAGGTTACTAACTAAAATATTTAATGAATTATATAATAAGTTGGGAGAAGAAGTCTATCATATAGTTCAAAATAATTGTTCTAATCTTACTTGTTGTTATGATTGTCATATAGATGATTTTTGTCATTTTGAAGATTGTAAAATAATGGAAGAAAAATAAATGAAACAATTAAATTTTATAAATAAATATTTTAAAGATTTTTTAGAATATTCAAGTGATGTAATACTGGATTCTGATTTAATGTTGGAAGATGGAGTATTACATCAATACATAAGTTCAACATTTTTAAATGGATTTATAAATTATGTAAAACCAATGAAAGTATATGTTATTGATAGATATCGTGTTGATAGTCAATTATCGAATGAAGAAAAAAATCAAATACCAATTGTTATAAATATGTGTAAAGATAACTATAATAATTGGGAAAATATAGCTATGTTTACAAAACAAGAAGTTATAGATAAATTTAATGATGGATATAAAATTTATCATACTAAATTAAGTATGTTTGATGACGATGTTTTATTTCTTGGAAAAACTGATAATTATTATTGGTATTTCTGGTTTGATTGTGATGTAGTTGATTGCTGTATAGGAAGATTTAAAACAAAGGATTCTGAAGATAAAATAATTTCTTTATTTACGGAATATTGTATGCGTGTTACAGAGGATAAAATATATGAATTTAAATTAGAATGGTTACAAGGTTGGTTGTCTTTTTAAAGAATAAATATAAATTTTAAAAAAGGAACTAAAATGAAAGATAATATGTTAGAAGTTGGTGATATTGTTGTTGGATGTAATAGTGTAACTGATATGATATATAAGTACAAAATAGAAAGAGTTACTAAAACCCAAGCTATTACTGAAATAGGTAAATTTAAAAGACAAGTTCATAACAGTTATGGAGAAATATGTGTTTGTACTGTTTCACGCGATCCCTGGCCAAGAAATTATTATTTTTTATTAACACCAGAAAAAGAAAAAGAAGTACAAGAAGGAATCAATAAAAATATTTTAATATCTAAATATACTAAATTAGAAAAAAATATTAAAATAAAACAATATACAAATGAAGATATTGAATTATTAGTTAATACTATGCAAACGATAATAGATAAATATAAAGAAGGGAAACAAAATGAATAATAGTATGTTTGTAGATTTATTACATGCTGTGGATTTATCATTAGAAGTTTGGGAATATTTACGAGATAATCCTAGTATTAGTTGTAAAGAAGATTTGCCTTTAATATTATATATAAAAATTGAAAATATGCGAGGTAAATGTCCTTTGTGTGAATTTCTACAAACTTATTATCATGGGGATATGATTTGTACTGAATGTCCCCTTAATTATTGTTTAGATAATGAACACCCTTTTACGAAATGGTTTCTTAGTAACCAAGAAACTATGAGAGCTAAGTATGCTGGACAGATTGTAGATATACTACATGATTGGAAAAGAGAAAATTTTTAAGGAGAAAAATAAAATGGATATAAAAGAATCTTCAAATAAAAATAATACAAGTCACGATATGAGAAACAGATTACAAGTTTGCCTTATTCGGGAGGAAGTATTAGGGGAGTTACTAAATGATATTAGAAAGGAAATTGTTTTGCTTAAAAATAATTTAAATGCTATTGAAAAAAAATAATAGAATAAAAAGGGGATAATAATGGATAGTAAACAAAAACTTATTGAATTTATGAAACAAAAAGCTAAAATTTTGTATGATAATGATTATGATCCAAACAGAGAATATTTTACAGAACAAGATGAACAAGCTATTTTAAATTGGGAAAATAAAGATTGTGATACTGTTTGGAATTCATTACTTACAAATATTATTACTTATAATAACCAAGATCTTAATGCCTATAGTTGTGTTTTTTGTATTAAATATAAAATGGAGTGTTATTATACGTGTGATTTGTGTAAATATGGTAAAAATCATGGTATATGTACTAACAGTGCTGATTCTACTTATCAAAAAATTGTGCAAAAAAGACATTCAGGAAGAAAATCTTTTTCTGAAATTTTATCTAATAAAGTCTATAAAGAAATTTTAGATAAGATAGAAAAAGGTGATACTAATTCAGAAGGGTTATCTAAGAATGAATTAAAAGATATTTTATTATCTATTAAACATCGAATGGATAAAACAACATTTAAATGTATTCAAAATAGTTATCAATCAAAAGAACAGTTTGAAAGTATATATATCTGTATTATACAGACATTAAATTATTTAGATAAAGAATAAATATTATAAGAGGAGTTATAAAAATGAAAAAAGATATATTAAATAGATATCACGTACATAAGACTTTTGAATACAGAGGATTTATTACTTGGTTCACTTGGAGGCCCACTGTTTTTTTATTAGGAGGACGTATAGCAATATCAAAACTTTATATCGAAATTGAAATATCACTATATTTTAATTTAACAATAATTATTCTTTGGAGGTAATATTATGCCAATTTTTAGTGGTGATGAAGCAAGAAGACTTTGGTATGAAATTAATAATGCTAAAACAGTAGATGATTTACGAGAAGCATTGTTTACGTTGGTGTGTAAATTACAATATCTTGAAACAAAGAGTTTAGTGAATAAGGAGAAAAAAGATGAATGATTATATTACATTTAGTACACTAGCTATTCTAGCTATAGTATTTATTCTTTTTTGTATATTTAATAAATAAAGGAGAAAATATTATGAGTATATCATCAATGTCTGGTGCATTAAAACTAAGTAAAGTTGAACGATTTAATCGTATTATTGACCTTGTAATAAAATCTGAATTTGATAAATTAACTCCAAAAGAAAAAATTGAAATGGCTTGGATTCAGGCTGTGCGGAATGCTAATAATGAAAAAGCTGAAATTTTAGAAATGATATAGTGCTATGATACCTAAATATTACCATACAAATTTTAATGAATTTTCTTTTAAAGTTTGTGATTTAAAATGTGAGCATCTTAGCACTATAAGACAGGATGAAAGAAAAAAGAATGGATTAAATGGTCATGTTTTTGATAACTATTATTGTAATAAATATAATAAAAAATTATATCAATATAGTAATTGGAGTTTTAGCTTGATACGATTATATGAATGTACTAAATAAAAATGTATAAAATAATATATTTTTTTATTGACAAAACACACCATTCTTACTATATTGTTTATAGTATAGTAAGGAGAAAAGGATATGAAAATTTTATTAATATTTCTAATTAGTTTAAATTTTTTATTTAATATTGGATGTAAAGATGATGGACATTCAACAATTTTATTGTGGAAACATGGAAGAATCCCTTATACAATGATAGGCCTAAACCCTATACAGGCACAGATACTACTAGAAAGCATGTTTGAATGGCAAATTATGACTGGTAGTAGTGTTACATTTGTTCCTAAAAAATCAGGAGATGAAAAGTTTTTAACTATTATAAATGACACAAAAAATGATAGTACTTATATAGAAGCATATTCACCTGGTCTACAAATTATGCAATTAAATTGTTGGTCAACTAGACGAGCAATACGGCATGGTTTAGGACATGTTATTGGATTATTACACGAGCATCAAAGACCTGATAGGGAATTATATATTCATATAGAACCGTTTTCAAATTGTTCCCCCACAGCAATGTATCAAATTATGGTTTACCCAGACGATGTTTACCAATATGATTATAAAAAATATCCTTATGATAAACAAAGTATAATGCATTATAAATGGACAGATATTTGTGAACATGCTTTATTAAATAGTGAGGGAGAAACCGGTAGTGAAGATATTTCTATTCTTGATGCAAAAAAAGTTATAGACATGTATGAAGATTTTAAAGAAGAAGAGAAAAAAGGAATTTTTAATAATTTCGATGAAGAATAAATTAGGAAAAATAAAATGAATTTTTGTAATCCAATTTGTATTTACTTATCACCAACAGAAAAAGAACAAGAAGATTTAACTAAAACTGGTAACTTTGTTTATGATCACAAGTGTAAAAAATACCATAAGATAATTAGACACCAAACATATCATCCTAATTTAGTGCGTTTAAATGAATGTGATTATATAGAAGAAGGAGAATAGTCATTATGGAAAAATATTGTTCTAAGTGTAAAAAAACAAAAGGGGTGGACTTATTTGCAAAAAATAAATCTACAAAAGATGGTAGGCAGTCTGTTTGTAAAGATTGTGATAATAAAAGAAATAAGGAATATTATCAACAGCATAAAGAAGAAATTCTTAAACGACATACTGAATGGATTGAAACTAATAGGGCTAAACATAATGAGAATGTTTATAGGTATGCGGTAAGAACTGGTATAATAAAAAATCCTAGAATACCAGAAAAACCAAAAAAGTATAAAGAAATGATTGAATCTAATAAATTATTAAAAAGGCAAATAATATGAATATATCTAATAAAGCCCAGTATCTTTTATATGATTTAGTAGAATGTGCTGAAAACCTTGGTTGGCAACAAGATCAAGGACAAGGATATGATGAACAACAAATAAAAATGTCAAAAAAAGTTTTTGAAAAGGCATATAAAAAGATAAAAAATTATATTATGAGATTAGAAATATATATTAAGGTATTAGAAAAATATTTCCCAATATATTCTAATAAAAATCTATTTAATAAAAGAATCTATATGGATTCTGGTCAATGTAATGGAAGGGATTCTTATGTATTATTTCGTAAGCAAACTAACGGTAATAAAATTGAATTACTTTGTAATGGAAATGATATTATTGATATTGATAATCTTCGTAATGAAGGAAATAATTTAAATAATGGTTGGAATTATTTTTATTTAGAAAGTAATTCAATTGATAGAACAATTTAAAAAGGCAAATAATATGAAAAGATATAAAAAGTAATCAAAAAAATACAAGGGATTAGAAGATTTTAAATAGTTTAATTTATTTGAATAAAAAAAGAGGTAAGAATATGAAAAAATTTCAGATTATTATTCGTGAGTATGAAACTCATAAAGGTAAATCAACCTATGGTCAAAGTTATTCCAAAACTTTTGAAGAAGACGATATGAAAAAGATTATGGAATATATTGATACTTTCAAAACTTTTAAAGAAAAAAATAATAGGTTGGTTAAAGATTTAAAATAATCAAAGGAGAAAATTCCTATGAAAAGTATTATAGAATTTGCTTATCCAGATAGTGAGATAATTAGGTGTGAACAAATTACTTTCTCTGAAGGAAAGAAAACATTTAAAGAAAATATAATGATCTGTGATACTAATAAAATTTTAGATATCGCAGAACGATCAAAAGATGATTTTGGTAGAAAAATTGAGATGATGACTATAGTACTAAAAGATAATAAAAATATCATACGAACTATCGATTTTAAACCAAATGAATTACTTTAAAAAAAATGTATAAAAATGTTATTTTTTAGTTGACAAACCCTTAGTATATAAGTATATTACTATTGGAATTAAATTTATGAAAAGGAGATTTATTATGAAAAAGATTTTTATGTTTGGTATATTGGTTGGTTTATGTTTTTGGATATTGGCTTGTGATTCTTCTACAGAATCAAAAAAAGAAGAAACTAAATCACTAGCTCTTTTATCTATATCATCAACAAGGATAGAACCCCCTGTTGTAATAGATGATCCAATTGACCCTCCAATTGTTGAATCTGGAATAACTTACCCAGAGACGGGGATTAATGGCCAAAATTTATTATACAAGTTGTTGACATCTGTTAGTAGGTCTAAGTGGGTTGATGGAACTGAAGAAGTGGCTATTTATAGTTTAACAGTAGACATTCAGGAAGGAAAATCATTTACTGTTAAAATTTTAAGTAGTAGTGGTAGTAGTATTTGGATAACAGAAGATGACCCAATAACAAATTGGATGCATTCTAATTATGTTGCTGGAATATCTGAAAATTTTACTGTTATTGAAGCTGGAAAAATAAGTGATATGAAATTTGGCTTTTTTCAAAAGGAAGACTATACATTTGAATATTATGAAAATGGTGATACTACACCAACTTTTACAAAAACAATAACAGTCTATTAAATCCTCCAATTAGATTTAAATTAAAAGCCCTAATTAAATATTAGGGCTTTCTTTTTAATTACTTCTTTTTAACT
>JBAZJQ010000006.1:0-15963 GCA_041651235.1 Candidatus Pacearchaeota archaeon | reverse complement strand
GTTGAATTTGGGCACCATAAACTTGAGAAAGATCGTATTTATCGAGAGTTTCTTTCAGTTTTTTTGTGAGTAAATCCTCAGATAGCTGACTATTTTGTATCGTTTTGATTCCATAAATTGTATCATCAAGTTTCTTAGCCTGATAACTGCTATCCTCAAGAAGTTGCTGAAGGAGCTGATTATTATTATCTTTTAAAGAATCAATCGAGCATTTATGCCATATAGATCCAGCAATTACAACAAGAATTAAAAGCGCTATTATATAGAACCACCCCGAACGCCAAAATTTCATCAATTCACACTCCAATTTAATTATAACACTTCGAAATTCCTTGTTCTTGAATTATATCCAAAATTGAATCAACTAGCTCCTTGGCTGAATCTATATGGGTTATAACAAACACATGACTAAATTGAGATCTTATATAACTCAAAAGATTCATAAACAATGATCTATATGATTCATCTAAAGCCCCAAAGGTTTCATCGAGCCATAGCATACTAGGTTTAGGCAACGAACATATCTGAATCAATGCAAGTCTTATTAAAAAACTACAAACATATTTTTGTGATTCTGATGCTACTTCAAGATGTCTAACAATTTTATCTTTTTCAAAAAATATTTCAATATCGTTGTCCTCATTTGATTGGAAATACATCGAAAAATCATAATGATTATTTTCTAAAATTGTTTTAATCTCCGAATTAATACATCCTAGATTCTTGATCACAATTGAAAGGGGTAATCCATCCCTCGATGTAAGTTTTATATATTCGTCATAAGCTGCATATTCATCATTAAGTGTTATCCATTCTTGTTTTTTCTTTTGTGAATCTTCTAATTTGAATTTAAACTGCCCAAATAATTCAAGGTGTTTTGTGTACTGGGAAGTTTTTACATCTATGTCGTTATCAATTACCGATTTATCAATGGAAATTCGCTCTATATCTCTCTCCAATTGCTTGTTATACTCAAAAATTTCTTTTTGTTTTTCAGAAATTTTCACTCGTTCCTTCCATGTTTCCATATCTTTAATAGCGGAATCAAGAACAGACCTTGACATTATTATACTAGTTTGAGATTTGCGATATAAATTAATAAATTTGACTTTTTCTTCTCCATATTTATTATTTTGATCCTGAATTAACTTATATTTATCATATTCCACAGATAGACTTTCAATATTAACTGATATTATCTTTATGTCTTTCATTAACGAATACGACTGACTGTGTAGTATCTCATATTGATCTTTTTTATTATAAGCATCCTTAATAAAAACACATTCTCTGTTACTACATGGCACCTCATCAAGAATTTTGAGCGACGATGATAATATGTTCTCTTGTGCTTTAATTGCAGAATATTTTGAATCGAAATCTTTTTTAGTATTTACAGCATCCGAGTAAATTTTTATTACATTGTCATCCAAAGAATTGTTAATTTTATCATCATAAAAATATATTTTACCAAGAGATAATCCACTTGCCCGATATAATTCGTCCAACCGTTCTTCGGTTATTTGTATGGTATTTTCCGACTTGGACAAATTCATTACTGCGGTGTCATAATCACAAGCCGCTTCAACTTTTGTTATTTCTTTACTGAGAACGACAACTTGATCATTCAATTCTTTTGATTTCTGTTTCTGTTCATCGAGTTGTCTTTTAAAATCATCGCATAATACTTCGTATTTGATTACTTGGGCATTATTTTCTTGAATCTCTTTATCAAAATCAATCTTTGTGGCTTTTATCTTGTGTTGTAAATCACTTGACATTTTCTTAGCGGCTTCATGTTTCAATTTGAATGAACCAATACCAAGAAATGTGGACAACAAATCAAATCGTTCAGAACCAATATTATTTACGAAATTGTTCATCATTCCGGCAGGAACCATAGAGGTCATAATGAAATCATCAATTGTCCCAAAAATTTGCCGTATATTCCTATCAGTGTCTACCCGATCCACACCATTAAGATTCTCCACAGTTCCGGTAGGACAAGTACAAGAAAATTCAACACTACTTTGTGAAGTATCTTTTTTATTTTTCCCCTTCCTATTTATAAGTCTTGTTATCTTATATATTTTCTCATTGTTCGCCTTTATGGTAATGGATGCCTTTGCTTCTTTGGCACCATCACGAATAATCCAATGATTGCTTTTGGTCCTAAATATGATCTTGCCCCACATAACCCACAAAATAACATAAATAATCGATGATTTCCCAATACCATTCGGACCAAAAATACCAATAAGTCCACTTAAATTTTCAAGATTTATTCTATTATCTTCACCATACGAAAACAAATTTGACCATTCAAGCTCCAACAATTGCCATATTAATCCCTGATTAGCATCATCAAAATTTATCTTCGATTTAATATCAATATCAAGTTTGGTAACCTTTTCAATTACATCATCAGAAATTTTCTTTTCGCTTAAATACGATTTTATATCATTAGTTTGATTCAATTTTATGGTATTTATTTCAGAAACCGTATTTTTAATAGTTTCTATTTTGCAGGTTGGATTGACTTCCGACAATTTTGAAACCGTGTCTATTAATAATTGTTTGTTGATATCCGAATTGTAATGAAGCCGTATGGTTGATTCCGGAACAACATCAAAATTCTTAGCAATATTACCAGAATTATCAACCTTTAATGTTGACCACATTCCTGGAACATAAATATTTTTTCTTGTCTTTGAAAATTCTTGCTTTGATTTGATATCCCAAACATAGAAACCTTTATCAGTTGACTCTCCAACATTCTGCTGAATAAGAGATCCAGCATAAGCAAATCGGCCTTCTTTATCAAGAGATTGAGCTTTATGAATATCTCCGGCCAGAAGGTAGTCGCAATTATTAAATAAACTAAGTGGGTAATTACTTTTTAAAATTATCTTGTGGTCCACAAGAATATTATCATAATTATCAGGTTTACAACCATCGACGGCTCCATGAAATAAAGCAATTGTTATTTTATCATTTGGTTCTATTTTGGGAAAATTCTCCTCGTCCCAACAAGAAAAAATTGCATACTGAAAATTGTTATCAATATCAACAATGCCAGATTTTTTATGAAGAAAAACATTTTTGAGATCAAGATTCTTTACAAGCGGAGCAATAGCATTTTCACGATCCTTATTTTTTAAATTACCATCGTGATTACCAAGAATAATATCGATGCGAGGAGCTAACAACGATAAATTTTTGATAAAATCAGAACTAAGAGAAATATATTCAGGAGATAATTCCGTTTTAGTGTGGGCAATATCACCACAAATTACAATAACATCCGGTTTCTCTTCCTTAATAATATCATAAGTTTTACTAAACGCAATTTTATATTGATCGTGACGCTGATAATTCCTATTGTGTATATCAGCTATGTGAACAAACTTCATATAGGAACCTCCAATACAACAATTTACCACATAAAAACATCATTGAATTTTTTATACGTGATCTAATTTGGCTTTCATCATAAACCCAAAGTCTACTGAAATTGCATTCTCTTTTCTTTTTAAAAATTCATCATATCCCGCCTTACGTATCATTTCATCAACATCTTTCCATTCCCCACGAATATCAATTAATTTAACTGTCAAATCATACTCAAGTAATTTAGAAATTATTTTATACAATTTTGAGTCATGCCAAATATCAGATTTTTTATAGGTATCTGGATCAGTTACAATATAAACACACGGACAATTGTCAACCAAACGAACAATAAGTTTATCACTTATACTTGAACCTAAAAGCGGAACAGAATTAAACCCACACGAAATTGCATCGAACACCCCCTCCACAATACAAATCTCTTTATCAAAATGCAACATCATTTCATTAAAAACAATTTCATTCTTCTTGGCATGCGGATTTTTATATGGCATAGAATTGTTCTTCAAGTAAGAACGACCAACAAAATAATTAAGAACCCCATCAGAATCAAAAGATGGAATTATAATTCTTCCTCGATAATCTCCCCTCTCACAATACCCAATTTTATATTGAAGTATTTGTTCATTATTTATACCACGACTTTTTAAATATTTTATTGCATAAGCGTGTTCAATTGATATTACTCTAGAAACCAATGGAACAAAATCAATTGGTAGAACAATTTTGTCTTCTTTAACTTCTGATGGTTCTAAATCAAGATCACTAATTCCGCTAAAAATCGTCGGATCAAGATTATATTCACGAATTAATTTCTTAAGTCCAATTCCGCCTTCGCCGCCCAACCAACAATGAAATTTAATTGGATTAGAAAGAGTAATGCCAAGTTTACGTCTATGTTTCCCACTATTTGTATAAGGATGACGCGGGCAAAAAAGAATTAATTCATCGCCAGAAATACGACCTTCGTCATTAAATACAGTACGCAGAATATCTAATAATTGCTGTCGCGAATCCATATTATAAGCTTATCACACTGAAAGATTATTGAATTGTCACAATTGTACAGCCCCGATTACAATAGCATCACTGATATCAAACATTCTTTTGTCCATTTTCCCATTTTTGTTCATTAATGAAAACAAATTAAATTTCTTATCCACGAAATCAAAAATCTGTTCCTTTTTATCAACACTACTATTTTTATTTATCTTAAGACCAATGTGTTTTCTAGCTGTTTGTGCAGAAATAAATTTTGGATAAATACCAATTTTACAATACAAGACATACGAAATAAGAACATTGATCTTGGTTAACAACAACATTGTATCAACACTAGAATGACCATAGGCAAAAGATTTAAGAGACTCTTCTACCAATATCTCAGTAACATTCTGCGGTATATCAAATAAAACAAAAAAAGTATCAATTTTTTTAAATAATTCATCCGATGGTATCCTAGAAATATCGACAAATCCATACTTTACCAAATTATTATTATTCCACTGTGATATTCCAACGCACGAGCTAGATATGTCTAAACCAATAATTGTCATGTATCAAGACGCAGTTTGATTAAAACATTATCAGATGGTTTTTTTCTGACACCTTTAGATATTTTAGCCGTAGCAATATGATTATAATCTTCATCATATAATCCAATTCCAGTAATAAAAATTCTATCATCAGAACCTGAATACAATTTAACCTGCTCACCATTTGATGCTGTTATGTACGCTGTTTCATTCTGTGAAAAATTGGCCTGATAGGCTGGTATGTGGCAAAATACATTTTGAACATATATATTATACGAACCAGTGAACATTATTTCAGTACATATTGATTCGGAATTTATCCATGAATAATAAATTGCGTGTCCTATTAATGATGGATCGGAACGTACATAAATCAATCCTTCATTATAAAAAGCTTTACCAACTAAAAATGGTCCACATTTAGTAGTGCAATTTTCAAAAAACACATTGCCACGCCCATCATCATAAATGATTCTTTTGCCATGTATTGGGTCGCTTTCAATCGTCATAAAGTTTTTAAATTTATTACCAAAATATACTCTCGGTATTGATATAATATCAATTTTACTGCCATAAAATCCAGATCCAGATCCGCAACTTTCCGACACGAAATAAAAATCATCTAAATTTTTAATTGTTCTGGCTATATTTGACGAAGTATCAACACCATTATAAAACGATATTGATGCAGTACTCTTCAAAATTGGCGAGCCATCTACATAATAATATGTATGATATGTACTACCAGTATTGTAATAATCACGATACACATATTCGGATTGAATAGTACCACAAAAGTAAAAATATACTGATCCAGTAGAAATGGTTAAATTTCCATTAAAATTGTACTCCGGATTTGCTTCAACCCTAGTAACAAACACATCTTTATTTTCAACTAATTTAAAATATGTCATTAATGTTCGCTCTTTACTGATATAACCAAAGACGTATTTAAATCCTTATACATTGGTTTGGTTTTGGCTGTCATTAATATATTATCTTCATCATCTAAAATTGCTATCCCAGTTACATATACACACGGACCATATTCCGAACCACTTACTACCTTAATTAATCCATCATTATTAACGTAGGTTGGATTACTAGAATAATTGTATTCCCTGTCTGGTAGAGAACATTTATAGGTTGTAATTCTTCTTTCCGTAACCGGATTAATATTAACATACAACAAATGATTGCGCATCCCATCAACTGCAGAATCTATAGAACTGCCAGTCAAAATATCCAGTAATGTATATGACCCGGAAAACACACCAGCGGGACCAGAACCAACCATTAATGATGCAGTTGGTAAGATCATTACCCCAACATCATAATAACATATCGCAAACACATATCCAACAGAACATGAATATAACGCACCATAATTTCCAACACATTCACTTTTATATAAATTAGTAGAACAGAAATCCGATGCTGTAGTTGTCACGTTGTCATATGATGATGATATCCATAACGCAGATTTTTGATAACAAATCTTATTTTTATATGTATCTCTTTTAAAAGTTATAAAAAACAACTCGTCGGCGTAATGAGGTCCCCATTGAAATCGTTCATTCGGAGAGCCCAAAAGCATTGACGCAAATATTTTATACACATTATTTTTTTCAGTTTGTTGCACCGTAGTTGATGCATATAAATTTGAAGCAGTAGAAATTCCATATGCAACATCGCATAAAGCATGTGAATCAACTATTGATGGAATATTATCATAGATAGTTTGATAATACCCAAAATATCCCAATGAATTAGATGCGTGATAATAATTTTCATTATTATATTTTCTTGTATGGTTGTCATCAAAACTATTAGAATATATAATCAAATTTTCATATAATAACATTGTCTCGGAAGTTATATCATTTTTGGAAAATTTTTTAAACATTAATAATTCTCCAAAATTGTAACAATTACATCCGTCTTAATTCCACTTGTGGCACCAATTATTCTGATTCTCGTTATTATATGCCGATTTGGTGAATCACCGTGCCCAATGCTATTCCACATACTGGGCGTTATATTCTTACCACGAATTAATATCGTCGCAGAATTAATATTCTCTATTTGATTAGAATCAGATGGAATAACATAGGTACGAAAATTGTCACTAGATAAATAATACGAATCACCATTTACTTCTAATAAATCATCACAAACAACTACCATGAATGCAGGATCCCACATTTGCGGCGGAATTGTGGATCTATCCGAATCAAGCATCTGTTGCTGAATAATAAAATTCGTATAATTGGCAATTAAAAATTTGTGTGCTATAGATAATTCAGATGGGGTTGCCGATAATTTTGGGAGATATTTAAGATTTTGAACATCACATGACAACAAACAATGCTTTGCGGCATATTCATGATTTGTAATACACTCAACAACTGGTGTTGTTAGTATGGTAGCATCCTCATTTCCCGGAGTAGATGAGTCCCACAACGAATAATCTATATCATCATCAAATGGAACCCACTTAGATGGTTTAAAAGACCCATCTCCGCGAGACATTAACTGTCTGCCAATGTCAGTTAGATATGCATCAAGAATAGCTGAATTTTCTATGTTTTGTATGTATCCCATTACGTTCTAACCCCAATACCACGACTGCCACGAATTGATTCGATTACATCAGATGTTGAACTAACAATTGGGCCATAAGTTGTAACTGTCCGAGTAACCGATTGATGTGTAATATTTAATGACAATTTAATGCTTTTACCCGTATTTAAATCGATCAAATCAATTATAATCACATTAGATGAATTCTTGAACGGATCTTTAATTGACACACAAAATCCAGGATATAACATAATACTATCATGTTGAATATTCATGTGTTTTTTTAGTATATGTTTTTTGTGCATTGGAATATTACAATCATACAAATCATAAACAACATCATATTCCAAATCTTTGCAATTTTGATCAGACTCAATGTATGATGTAACAATTTGTGATGATTCGGAAACTAGATTATGATAATCAACAGCCTTAACAAAAAATTTAACACCATGCGTTTCGGCCAATTTTATTAAATTTTCCGGAATTGCAAATTTAAATCTCGGAATAACACTATTATACGTAAACGATTGATCATAAATACTTATATTAATTGAAAATTTTTTAATATCATTTTGAATTGATTCGTCACGTGAATATGCATTTGGGTAGTACCAAGTATACAATATTGTTTTTTGGTAAGAATTTACTACACACATAATATTCGTTGGACAACTTGGAGCAATAGTATCTTCTATTGGTTGCGCCACGACAAAATCTGAAAATTCTCCGTGAAACAATTCGGAAAAATTCCCACCAAAAACTGGCGGAATTCCCTCCGGAATATACGCAGGAACACTTTCTAAAGCACGCGGAGACACAGATAATTCACTAACTATACCATCGCCAATTCTTGGATATGAATCAATGCCCATTATTTTCTAATTCCTACTCTTGAACTTAAAGCCTTTGAAATTGCCATTGAAACTTCACCACTGACAGATCCAAGAATATCACGACTTTCGGCTCTAGATTCTTCTTCCTCGCGCAAAATTTCCCCAGTTAAAATATCGGCCCTGCCAATAAATTCTTCGGCCGATCCCATGATTCTTGACCCCATTTCTGCTGCAGTTCTGTCAGTCGTATCAGTAGTAGAATCAACCAAATCAGACGGCAATATCGGAGTATCAGTAGTGATTGTTGGAGCCATTGAATCATAAAAATCCGCCATACTATATGATGATTCCACTTCTGAAAGTGAGGTGCTATAAACCCATTTAATAATTGATGATATTTTGTATTGATATTTTTTACCATACAACACATTAAAATCGTAATAGCAAGAAGACCGACAATCATCAAGCATTATTATTTCTTTAAGTTTCCATGTATCATTATGCCACTCATATTTATGAATAAGATAACCAACATATTGTAATTTTGGTGGGTCGTCACTTCTCTTTCTAAGAAGATTATGATCTGTAACAAATATCATATTATCAATCACATCTTTTGTTTCTCTATGCTGAAATTCATGAGTTATTTTATTCCAAAATGATGAATTCGAAAATTTATTAAGTGAAGAGCTACATATCGTTATATATGGTGTTATCGGAGCAAAAGACAGTGGAGCCGTAGGAGCAAATGTCGTACTACTACTACCACCAGAGAAACCAATAAATGCAGATGGTGCAACTGGCGCTGTTGTTGTTTCTCCGGCCGGAGCCAAAGTTACTAATGGTGCAGCGCTTGAAATAACATTAGAATCTTTCCTAAATGTTTGAGAAAAATAGTACTCATTGAGAATCTGAACTTCTGATATGTTTGATATATTTCCACTTACTGGAACAATTGTCGTATCAATCCCACTACCACCCTGAATTGGATTCCAAGAAAGTTTAATATATCTCGGCATATATTTAAACGCCGCTGCAGCATCATAATAATTTAATGAATTGACAACAGAATCACCTTCCCCGCTTATTGATTCATCTAACGTATAAAAATTATAAAAAGACGTTGTTTTTATTCCAGTGATCTTTTTTAAACCATTTAGTACACAATAAGATGACAATGTTTTTGATGAAAACTGCGGATCATTAATAATATCCTCAGCCCTAAAAACAAGTTCTTCATCATCACTATTAAATGGATCCGATCCAAGTGAAATAGCATAAATATAATTGAGTGAATTTACATCATTGTTTTTACTTGTTAAAAATAAATAAAGATCATCTATTTCGTCAAATGTATCATATGTTGTTAATGTTATGCACACCCTTTCATAATGATTATTAATAAAAGAATCAAGTCGATCAGCGTATGCCATTCTTTGCGTCGAATATAGATTAAACCACGTTGTTGATTGTTCAATGTATGTTCGTGAATTTATGAACACGTAAAAATCATTAAAATCATTAATCATATCAATCTTTGAATATACACCTCTTTTTTTCAAAAAACAATGTTTTGCAATTACAAATAGAATTTGAGAATCTATATACGTCTGTATATTTGAATTCAAATCTAAAAGCATTATTGCAACACTTGCATCAAAATAAGACGACCTCGGTGATAACATTCCAACATATGGATCGTACATTAATATATTATATAATTTATCTGATATTAAACCCCTTGCCAATGAATTTCTTGCATCTATCGGAATTTGCGGTTCTATTTTCCATAAATCAACATGTATCGATATAATTTGTTCCGCAAACGGAAGTCGCATAACATCTGGAATCACTGGAATTGTTGACGAAGGAATTGTCATATTATGTACCCACTGGCGTTGGTCTAAAACCAGTTGCTATTGACAATGTTGCTGTTGGCGGCATTGGAGCAGAGGTTAAAACTGGAGAACTTATTGAAGCTGTTGCTGGAGGCATTGGAGCAGAAACAGCATCCGCTCCGTATATTTTATGAACAAATATACTATCATCTTGAATATGTGGATTATAATTGTAATCAAAAACACCGATTTCCAACAATCTCTTTGCCTTTGCCCGTTCCTCGTCAGTTCCAAAAATTGAATAATTGAGATCTATATTAATACCATATTTATTCATTGTTGCTTTGTTTCTTACAGCAGCTTCTTTAGCCTGTTCACGATTAAACGATAGCATATCACTTGGCGGATCGGTTCTTGGTATAGAATCCACAAATGGAGAAACTAAAAATGAGTTGGCTGTTTCAATTGTTGTATACCCACTATAAAAAACTTTTCTATCATAAAATGTATCAGACACTTTAATAAGGAAGTTGTTAAAATCACCCATCCGAAAAACAATAACAACTTTCCCATTATTGTCTTTAATCATAGCAATAATTTCACATTCAGAAAGCATTGAACTAAGCTGATCAAATGAACTAAGCAATTCTGCGGTATAACTACGAAGATCTTTATCTGGTGTATCAAGATTATATATATCTGATCCAACGGCAAAAGACCCGGAAAATAGTGTCGTTTCTGGAAAAGAAACATCTAAACTCATAGATCTCATCCTAGTGTTTATTTCATCTTTGTCCGAAATTAAGGAAGAAACAACAGTTTTTGTACTTGGAATTTCTATACTTTTAACTGTCATATCAACAATCGGTGTTGGAGCAATAATGGGAGTTAAACTCTTATTGGTTATTCTTGTTTGAATTATAAAATTGTCCCGCTGCGGCAATGTAATTTTAGATGCTGTTATCTGTGCCTGCACTATTGAAGTTTTGTCGGTAACAATATCTTTTTCTGTTCTCAATATAGATGAATCACCCGATGATTCTATCTTATGTGCTACGATTTCGGGTTGATCATCAGATTTTGTTCCTGATATAATATTTAATACTTCTGATGTCGATAACGGAACTGATGATGTGTTTGTAATAACAAAAGGAATTGAAATAGATTTTCCACTTGTAGTTCCCTCTTCTTTGTCGGCCTCACTGACACTTGGACTTGATACGACAACTATTGGTGAACTCAATGTGGTTTTACTGCTTATAATCGGCTCAAGCATCGCAACCGATGATGTTTTAATAATTTCATTGGCAGTAACAGATAAATCTATGTCCTTTTCCGATATAATTGATGGGACAACCACTGTTGATTCACTTGTTGAAATTGTCTTCGCAACACTCAAATTCGTTTCTTCTTGTTTAATAACTTGTGCAGTTGTTAGTGATGATATAGCCAAATTTGTTTGATCTCTTGAATCACTATCAACTATTTGTTGAGCTGCTGTTTCTGTTGCCCTTTCCATTGTAGGTATTGAAGACCCAACCGATATAGTTCCTGGTGACAATGACTTCGATACCAATTGTGTGGTTTTTATAATCGCCATTATTTTAATTATGCAACGTAAAAGAAAATAGAAAGACTATGTTACGACAGTTATATATGAGTACAACCCCATATTTCCATTAAAATCACGTGCTCTTATTCTATATATATATTTTTTATTTCTCTTAATCGTAGTATCTACAAATTGCGTCGAAAAATAACTTTTACCAATTTCTACCCATACTTTATTATCTTCAATTCTGTCTATGACAAACATATCTAGGGTTTTTTCATTTTCATCAGTTTTCCATGTCAATATTACTTTTAATGGCTCAAAAATATTATTATAATAAGATTCAACATTCGTAACTTGACTAGGAGGAACAGTAAGATCTACTAAAATTTCATTGCTTCTATTTGATTGAACATTAGTTTGCGCATCATAAGTTGACACATAATAATAGTATTTGGTATCACGCATTGGCGGAGTCGGTTGATAACTGGGATATTGTGTATCTTTGACTACCCCATCATCATCACATGAATCAGTAAATTCGCTCCCAGATTGTTCTGGAAATGATTCATAATTAAGTTCATCATATCTCCTGCGAAATACTTTAAAATAATATAAATTGTCTCTAGGAAATAAATCACTGGATCCACTAATAATATCATCTAATTTTTGATTTAGGTTGTCGTCAACCCACGTAAGTTTAACCGCTGTCGGATAACTGTTGATTATTTTTCCATCAAGGTTAATTGGAGTAGCAGGTAATTCAGCAACAGTACCACAATACACAACATTAGATTGTCTAATGTCGGTTTTATTTGAATATTTATCTAATCCATAAACAGAATATTGATAATATGACCCACTTCTAACTATTGAATCAAAAAATTCTATTTCCTGAACATCAGTATTTTTAATAAGTGAGCCAGACGGCCATTGTTCGACTTCCTCAAATAAATTCCTCTGTTCGGAAATATCTCTTCTCCCTATTTTATACCACAAACATCTTGGATCAATATTTGAAATCTTTAATTTAATATATTGGTTATTTGATGACTCTCTTGCAAATTGTGCAAATGGGATTGGATCAAATAATACATTTGTTCTGGATGATCCATAATTTTTATTCCAACAAAAAATATCAATTTTAACAATTTTCTGAGAAAAATGGCCAAATAAATCATACGACATAAATCGATATTCATAAAAACTTCCAAGTGAAACATCTTTATCAGTATATGAAATTTGTTCCCCATACGGTAACACAGCTATTCTTTCAAAAATATCATCACTAAATTTTTTTCTAAAAACAAATATATTTGTTGCAAAAACATTTTTATCACACTTCATAGAAAAATAAATCCCGTTAGAATTTATTAAAAATGTTATTTGTTTCGGTGGATTTATTTCATAAATTTCTCGTGGATCAAATTTTTCTATTTGTGATGCTTTTGATGTCAGCGGGGTATATGCGATTACTTGATAAGCGTATGTTTTAAAATACCTGTTATTAGAAATTATTTCAATTCCCTTATGCACATAGTTTGTCACACTCGAACCAAATTCAATCATTTTCTTCAATGATCCATTTTTCGATGATGTGTCATTTTCAAAAACAAGTAAATCATACGATATTATTTTTTCATTCGACGGATCTTTACTAGACCAAATAATTTTATTTGACATATTTTGAGAATTAAAAACAATTTTATCTATTGAAACAGAAATATCCGTTTTGATTATTTTTCTTGCAGATTTGATTAATGTCATATGGCACTACCAGTTACCATCTTAACAACACTATAAAAATTGTCCGATTCACTATATTCACTACTCTTAAAAAAAACACGAAGATCTTCGGAAATACCAAAATCACTACCAGATACAGATAACGCATGTATACCATCAGATCCAGATATATACATTCTAACTAAAAATTGTGGCTTGTTATTGGAATAATTTTCACGCAATTGTATCATTGAATTTGTATCTATTATGTTTCCCAAATTCTTTAATGATTCTATTCTTGATTCTGGCGATATAGCATTCGGATCCCCAAATAAAAATTGTTCATTAATAAGATTTAATATTGTATCAGATTCAGCATTTTCATCAGTTAATCTTGATATTGATAGTGAGCCAGTAACATTCGTTTGAATATCCACATACTGTGATATAAATGGATTTGAAGTATACGACTGCGAAAATAAGCTAACATTTTGAAATACCTCAAACACTGGAAGTGACTCTACACTAAAGTCATCACTAGCACTATTATATATAACATCAGTATCGTGCAAAGTAAAATATTTTGGTAAAAAAATACCCTTGGACAACAACTCAACACCCATGGGGGTCAGAGCTAAATCAATAATTCTTGTTTTATTACAAATAAATCCCATGAATTAATTATGAATTTTGGATAAATTATAGAAACGATTCAAAAAAGAATTAATAATCTACTCGCACTGTAAAAATAAGACTTACCTCCGGTGATTTCAAGATTGGAGTGGATACTTTTGCAACAGCAAGTAAATTATTAAGATCGTCACATAAACCAATAGTTGTTATATATGTTCTACTTTGAACATTTGTTAGTGACAAAGAACCACTCATTACGCGTATTAAGCCATTTGTGTCGGTATATGTTGGGTTACTGGAATAATTGAAATCTTTATCAAGCAAAATACATTTATACGCAGTGGAATTAATTCTAGTAGCCGGATGAACGTTAAGTTGTTGTATGTGATTTCGCGCTCCATCGACAACACAATCAATTGTGCTCCCAGTTAGTAAATCATTCATATGCCATGAACCGGAAAAATATGGCCCGTATAATGATGCGGTCGTAATTGCGATAACTCCAGCGTTATAAAATGCAAGACCAACGACATTACCATTGGAACACGAATAAATCGGCCCATAGTCGCCCGCATATTCTTTAGCTATTGTTGACCCACAAGAATCAGATGCCGTTAATGTTGAAACAGGACCCTCTGCAGATGCAGACAGCCACATTGTTAAATACTTGCTTCTGAAATAATCTTTAAACACATTCCTTTTTAAAGAAATAAAAAATAAATCGGTATATTCAGTACCAGCCCACGAGAATTGCTTTGTTGTAGAACCAAGAAGCGTCGAAGCAAATATTTTATAAACATTGGCTTTTTCGTCTCTTTGAACAACAGTTGATGAATACCAAGTAGAACCAGTTGACATTCCATAAGTTATGTCCGCAAGAGCATTGGTAGAAGCAAGTGATATTGGGGTCTGATCATAAATCGTCTGAAAATAACCTAAATATCCAGTTAATGAATTTGATATGTGATAATAACTAGCATTATTATATTTTCTTACATATGCGTCATCAGTAAACGAATTTGAATTAATATAAACATTCTCGAATAAAGTATTTTCCCGCTGACCAATATCCGAACGAAGATCAAAAGATTTGAACATTACTATTCTCCTTGTCTCAGATTTTTATAATACATTATATGTTACTTTCCGTCAGTGTTATATTTACAGTCGTATGTAATCCACTCGCAGTACCAGTAAATTTTGCAACAGTTGTGATTTGTCTATTTGGGGCCGTAGTACCAGGATTTGCATACGTTGCCCATTGCTCGCTTGTTATTTCCCGACACCTAAAATAAACATTGCAAGTATTAACATTTGTTATCTGTGTTGAACTAGTCGGGGCGATGTAACTCCCAATGTTATAGGCAGAAATATTAACCAAATCAATTCCATTACAAATCAATAAATCATCATCAATTTGAACAATAAATGATGGGTCCCAAATCTGGGATGGAATTGAAGCAACATCATTTGTAATCATTTTTTGGTTTATAGTAATAACAAACGCATTTTTAATTGCATCCCTATAATATTTAGTAATCGATGTCGGTTCCGTTGAAATTTTTGGTAAATAACGCAAATTTGGAATGTCGCATGACATCATCGGATATTTTATCGCGAATGACTCATTAATAAAACCTTCAAACACCGGCGTTACAAGTATGGCCGCATCTTCTGCACCAGGACTCGATGGATTCCATAAATTATAATCAATTTCATCATCGGATACAGTCCATTTAGTAATGGCAAATGAACCGTCTCCACGTGATATAAATTGGCGTCCAAGATTTGTTAATACAGCATCAACAATCACAGTAGATGTGGCAAAATCACTACTTAAAAATCCCATA
>JBAZJQ010000005.1:0-19403 GCA_041651235.1 Candidatus Pacearchaeota archaeon | reverse complement strand
GTTATCCCATCTATATAAGAATGCCAGTCTATTATTTGTTTTTCTACATCAGGATATTTTGTTTTTAATCTATTTTCTTCTTTTTTTGAAAAAACTAAAAGCAATCCTTTTTCATTTTGTCTAAGCCATTCTATTGCTCTTGTAGTTTTTCCGCAATTCCGAGGTGAATAATCTACATTCATATTTTTATTCTTCAAATAATATTCTATCTTTTTGATCAAGATCTTCAAGACTGTCGTATTCTTTCCATTCGTCCGGTGAAGGAAGATGAACTCCTAACTGTGCATCTAATGTTGGATAATCAGTGCATGCATAATTGAATGTTGCATATTTTCCTTCTGTTTCTGGAAATCTTCCACATCCTTTGAACAAAGCACCAAACATATCACCACCATCTCCTTGGTGACACATACATCTTTTTGCCCAATCACATTTTGGTCTAAGATTATTTGCTAATAATGGGAATACTTTATTTATTTGATCCCATATCATAATTGCTGTAGCAACAGTATCTTCTTGTTCTGAAGCAACTAATCTTTGTGCCATATATCCTTTCAAAGCCATAAAATTGACAGAATATTTATAATTGTGTGTCCATCCCATTGGCATTATTGATCTTGCAGCTTGATAAGAATTTCCTTCTTTGCTTGAAACGATTTCATAATATGCTTTCTTAACAAGAATTGCTGTTGAAATTATCATGTTTCTTTTTGATTCGTCTCTCCAAATTTCGTTTGGCACTCTGAAGCCTGCCATCAATCTAGAATTATCTCTGACTCCTTGACTAGCAAAAGTAGCACCTATTCTTTGACGTGAATGTTGATCAAATGCAGCTCTACTTGGTTTTCTAATAATAAAACTAAATTGTAGAGCTTCATTTCCAAGAGGAAGTGCTTTATTAGCTAATACGTTTTTAACAACAAAAAATCTATGTTCTGGTTTTGTTCTTTCCCACATCGTTGGATATTCTTCATTTCCCCAGGTTGCTACTGCAAATTCATACAACAATTTATATGGGTTTTTTGGAAAGTCTATCATTTCTGCTGTGATACCTCTGACTCCTTCATAAAATTGAAAAGGTCCAGCTTTTATACCCATTTCATTGTTAATCCAATTGTTTTTGTCTAAAGCTCTTAAAAATTCGATTGGCTCGATTGAAGGAACTTGTTCTGGTAAGGTTCCTATTACTTTTCGTAATTCATTTTTTTCTTGATCGTTTAACATTTGATTAAATATTAATTTGATTATTCTTTATTATCTTCGTTTTCAACGTTCTTTTCTTCTGTTTCTTCTTTTTTAACTTCTTCTTCTTTTATCTCTTGTTGAGTATCAAAACAATTTATAATTTCTTCTAATAATTTACTATCAGTGAAATTCAAAGGAGCATTTGTATTATCTAA
The DNA here is from genome assembly GCA_041651235.1 of Candidatus Pacearchaeota archaeon. Taxonomy (GTDB): domain Archaea; phylum Nanobdellota; class Nanobdellia; order Pacearchaeales; family GW2011-AR1; genus ARS1285. The sequence goes on along the minus strand of JBAZJQ010000005.1, from coordinate 18,003 downwards.
AATATTTCTGATTACTTTAATTTGTTTTTTATTACTATCAAGAATGTCTACAATAAAATCACTTTCTAATATTTTTGTATACTCTTCATGAAATTTAGATAAATTTTCTGGTGTAAGATCATAATTTTTATCTGGTTTTATTTTTGGTTCTCCTTTTTCGTCCTTTTCTGCTAAATCTCTGACAATTGCTAATCTATCACGCTCTAATTCATCCATTTTTGTAAGTAAAAATCTCATAAAATGATCTCTTTCTTTTCTTTCTTCTCCGTGCAAAGGTATATCGATTATTTTAAAAATAAAATTAATATAAATGTATTTTAGTTTAAAACTCATACGTTTAGTGTTTATATTTATTGTACTCATAGATATTATATTAGAGATGGTTCTCTTTTTAATTCGATATCTTCATCGTTTACTCCGATTTTATCGACTAATTCTTCAAATGTCAAATCACAGTATTCGTCTTCCCATTCTTCAATAAAATATAATTTATTCGTTTCTTTTATTATACCAAACAAAATCGGATCTCTCATTTTTGATTTTTCTTCGGGATCCATCTTTTCTTTCTTTTCGACTTTTTCTACTTCTCCTTCATTCCAATAATGATATACAACATAATCATCAAATAAACCTAAAGAAGCATTGTATTTGTCTTTATCTTTTTTTGGTATATCTCTTGTAAAGTCTTTTAAACGAGTATCTGATATATGACCTCCTCTTATGTTTCCTTTGTGTTTGTTAAGATCTCCTTTTTCAATATAATATTTAAAACCTTTTGCATACATTTGAGTTTCTCTCATTTCGATAGCTAAAGTTTTTAAAAGTTTTTCACCAAGCGCTTCTTGTCCACTATCAACTGCTTTATAAAAAGCTTTTTCTAATTTTTTAAAACGATTATCTATTCTCATTCTTTCAATCATTTTAAATTTCTTTTTGATATATTTAAAATATAATACAGGATGTATTCCTTTTTGCTTATCTGTTTTCATTTCGACAGTATAAGAAGAAGAATCTGTACTGTATACTGCAGAACCATCAATACAAAAAGTAGAATTAGTCGTAGCATTATTAAGATATTCATTTCCATTAAAAGAATATAAAGTTCTAGAAATGTTAATCATACTATTATTTTTTATTTTTTTCGTACTGTCTAATTATTATGTCTAAACCTTCTTCAAAAGAATATAATGGTTTCTTACCAGTATATTTTATTAGTTTAGTATTGTCGACCACATGTGAACCCATATAATCAAGATCTGGAAAATTATAAAAATGAGGATATATTTTTTTCTTATTTAGTTTTCTAATAACATCTATATATGGTCTTGCTTCGCCTTGACTGATATTGAAATCATTACCGAATGCATTCATTTCAATAAGCAAATATACATAATTCGTTATGTTTCTGACGTAAGTGTAGTCTTTATAATTATGCATATCTAATAGTAGATTGATATGTTTGTGTGTATAATGAGATCTAATTAACGCTCCCAACATTGAAACATCTGTTCTTCCTCCAAAACCAAAACAAGGTCGAACGATTAATAAATCATTTTTTGGTATATAAGTTTTAGCTATTTCTTCACCCCAGAGTTTAGTTTTTCCATAAATAGTATATGGTGCAATGAGCGAATCTTCTTTTATAGGATTAATACCAGGTTTATAGATTGCTGTAGTTGAAAAATAAACAAATTTTGCTCCGATCGATTTTGCTGCTTCAACTACGTTTAGAGTTCCCATGACATTTGTTTCTACTGCTTGTCTTGGTACTTCTTCACAGTCTTTTGTGCCTACCATAGCTGCAAAATGAATAACTATATCTGGATTAACTATTTTCATTTCTTCAAATATAGAATCTCTTTCATTGATGTCTGACTCTGATTCATAAAAATTAACTTTTTTTTCTTTGAAGAGATCTACTAAATCACTTCCCAATCCACCGTGTGAACCTGTTATAAATATTAGTTTATTTTTCATATTTAGAAATTCATTAATCTTTTTATTTTTCGTACTTTGCCTTTTTTTATTTCTATTGAAGCTTTAAGAACTCCTTTTTCAATTTTAACTTTTTTGACTTCAGCTAAAATTTCATGTTTGTATTTATGAAGACTCATAATATATACATTAATCAGACCTCTTTTTAGTTTAAGTTTTTTTGATGCTTTATTTAATATTATATCAAAAGTATACATGTCTTGTTCAAAATTAACGTCGAAATTCATACTTCTAACATAAACATTCATATTCAATAAATCATTTCTAAAATAAAGATGAAATAAACTTAAACAATTATGTTCTAAATCTGATTTATGTAAATTATAAAAAATTGCTTTACGAGTATTTTTGTCTTTTTTAAGAATACTTATAGCATTATTTACTTCCTTATATAACCATGTTCTTTCTCCTTTATCTATTTTTGAAACAGGTGCAACAAACGTTTTAATATAATCTTCATCAAATGAAAAATAAACATTAACAAGTTCTAAAGTGTTTCCTACTTCTTTAGCTTTTTTTAAAAATATTTCATTTATTTTTCTTACGTCTTTTATTAAATTCATATTAGCTTATTAAAAATAAAAAAGTATTAATAATCTGTACTACTTCTTCTTGATTGTGTTTAGAAGTATCTATTTTTATTTTATCGACAATTTCACTTTTATTATAATATTCATCGTATTCTTTAAGTGTTTTTTTCAATAATGAAATATTTATTTTTTCATGCTTGTCTTTTTTAATTCTTTCTGCAATCGTTTTCACAGGAGCATATAAATATATTAAAATAGGATTAAAAATTCTATTAAATAGATTTTCATCTATTTTTATTTCTTTAAGTTCTCGTTCAGAGTATCTTTTAAACAGTTTGCCATATATTAAATTCGAACCAATAAATCTATCAATCATTATATCTCTGCCTTGTCTAGTTTTTTCAACTAATTTTCTTGTCGTAGTCTTACCTACTTCATCGGGTCCTTCCCATATAATATATAGTATTTTATTTATTTTTTTCATGTTTTTATTATAATACAATTATACCATACTTTACAATATTTGTAAATATTGAGCTTCTGACTTTATTTCGATAATTTTATTAATATATTCTTCTTTTGTTCCTCTTCCATATTTAAAATAATAATCGGGATGATGAATAAAATAAATCCAAATTTTAGTCTGTTTTAACCTTTCGCACAATCCATATTCTTTTATTTTTCTTTCTGCAAACTTACTACAAAATATTATCATTTCTGGTTTTATTTTTTCTATTTCATACATTAGATGTTTAAAACAGTGTTTGATTTGTTCTTCTGAAAAATAATCTACTCTATTATCTGGAGTTGAAACTTGTATAAAATTTGTATATACTAGATTTTCTTTTCCGAATATTTTTCTAAATTCATCTCCTTGTGTTCCTTGAAGAGAATGAGTTCCTTTCCATCTTTTATGTGAAGGATTTTGTCCGACTATCATTATTTTTTTAGTACTTCCTTCATCCCAATATGCTCCAAGTTTTCCACATCCTGTGTTTTCGTCATACCAGTTAATATCATATTCTTCAAATGGGCATTCTTTGCATTCATTTAATTTTTCTTGAAATTCATTCATTTTGTATTTTAAATCTATGTTTTATTTCTTCAAGATTTTTAACAACAAATACGTTATGCATATCTTTGAATACGTTTTCTATTTCTTTATCACCTTTTTCGTTTAATAAAAATACAGTATAATTAAGATTAGCTATTTGTTTAGCATATTCAGCATTGTCTTCGATTAAAAAAGATAAAAAAGGCAATTGATTAAGAATTTTTAAATGTTTATTTTTTTCAAAATAAAGAGCATCATATTGTATTTCATTTTTATTTAACCATTCTAAAGTATCTGGAAAGATTCTATTATATACGTCATTTGGTCTTGCTGAAATAATAACAATTTTAAATCCTATTTTTTTTAGATGATCAGTTAATTCTTTTGCTCCTTTTTTGAGAGGTATATTAATTTTTTCACCAGATTCTCTATACCAATGTTTAAAATTTTCATAAACTAAAGTATCTTCTTTTTCCTTGATTTCATCTCTGTTCTTATAGTTAGTTCCTTTCTGTTCATTATAAAGTTTAGTAAAATACTCATCAGTACATGCTAAAGTATCATCTAAATCAATAGCACATACTTTATCATTTTTTTTAATAGTATTAAGTATTTCTTGTTGAAATCTTTGTTTTACTACACCAGTTTTTCTAAAAAATTCGGTAATGAATTTTTCATCATCTATTCCCCAAATTATGCAAAGATTTAATAAGAACTTAAAACAGTCGATGATTTCTTCAGTTAGATTTGCTTCTGAGATAGGTTTGTCTTCTTTTCTATGTAATTTCCAAGGCAAAGTATTTAACACTTCTCCTAATTCTCTGTGTATTGATAATATGTATTCTTTAGTAAACTTTATCTTGTCTTCAATTGAAAGATTATCGGGATCATAAAAATATCTCTGAAATTCTTTTTGTTCTTCGAATATATCTTTTAATATTTTATTGTTCATTTCTTTTCAAATAAATTGTTTATGTTTGGTTGTCCTGGTTTTTTTGAATGAGAATAAAGTGATTTTTTTCTTTTATTATATGGTATCGCTGAAGGTGTTCTAAGTTCTTCTACTGCAACTTGACATATATACATATCAGGATATAATACGATCGGTATATTCGAATGATTTGAAATTTCTAATGTTAGAGTTCCTTCGAAACCTGGATCAATAAACCCTGCTGTATGAATCATTAAACCCATTCTAGCTAAAGTACTTTTTCCTTCCATTCTTAATAACAAATGCGAAGGTACTTTGACATATTCTTTTGTACATGCTAATATGAATTCTTGGGGTTCTAAAACATAACAACTATTTAAAGTATGATTTGAAATAATAAAATCTTTATCTGTTAACTTAGTCTTTTTTAAATCTAAACATTTTACTTTTTCTTTATTATACTTTTTAAAAACTGACCCTAGTTTAAGATCTATTGAAGCAGGACCGATTTGATCTTTTGAAAGATTAGGTATAAAAACTAATTCTTTTAATGCTATTGCAGCTTCTATGTTTTGGTCTGAATATATCATTTTTTTGTATATATTTTTTTTAATAAATCGTTTATTAATATATTGTGTTTCCATTCAGCATATCTACCAAAAAATTTAACTTTATCAAAATTGATTTTAATATTGTTTTCTATCAATTGTCCAACTTTAATCACTTCTATATCTTTTATTAAATCGGGTAAAATATTTTTTTCGCCTTTATATTCAAAAACATATCCATTTTTTGTTTTTGACACTCTATGAAAAGAATGTTTTTCATCTGAGTCATAAACATAATCATATTCATCAAAATTTGTAAAAATACAGTCTTTTATATTATTCATCAAAACAAATTGAGTTGAAAAAGATTTAAATAACTTTGCTTTTTCTATTTCACTTGTCAAAAATAAAAAGACATTTAAAGGAATAGTTGAAATCAATTCTGAATATTTTATTTCTTCATTGTTTACTATAAGACTTTTTTTTGTAGTATCTATTTTTGAAACAGTGCCTAATATAATTTTATTTTCTATCCTTCTTTCAAGATTTTCAATTATATCAGAAAGATCGATATCATAAGAATCATATTCATTCTGATTTGAAGACATCACTGAAGAATAAGGTTGTGAAGATTCTCCTCTTGTTTTTTCAAAATATTTTTTCTTATTCTCTTCTGTGTTTTCGTTATTTATTTTATTATTGTAAAAATAACCAACTTTTATTTTTTTTATCGGAATATATCTTTTAAGATCTGTCAAAAGTCTAGTAGAAAACTCATCTTTATGCAATATTCTTGGACCAAGCTGGAATTTACTTTTTGATTGCCCTCCTATTTTATCTGTTATTAAAAGATAATCAGGATTATAAAAAGCATATAATAAACCAGCAATGCCTCCACCTATTATTATTTTATGTTTTTCATTTCTATTTTTTGACATAATTTGATTGGAAATAAAAATTTTGTTTTATTAAAAATGACATCCTTGATATTTCTATTTTTTGAATAAAACTCTTCAAAGTCTTTTCTTTCTAAAATATAAGTACCTCTATAGTTTTTATCAAACATTTGAAACTTCATGAATTGAACAGTCGGATCATCAAAAAGATTTGCAAAAAAGTTTTGTCCTTCTTCTCCATATTCTCCAGGATTCCATCTTGGAATTCCTCGATGAAACCAAGCTTTTCGATACACTTTTTCTTTAGCTTGAAAGATTCCTTTTCTTCCATTTTCATCGTGTATGATTGTATATTTAAAACATTCGTCCATTTTCAATGATTTGTTTATAATCTTTTCTATTTTGAAATAATATCAGATTTTTACCATTTATATAATATCTTTTTCTTTTATTTCTTTTTAGAACAATAGCTTTAAAAATATTATTTTTTTCATCAAAATCTTTTCTAACTATTTTTTGAAAAGTAGGCAGACTATGTGTCCAACCTAAACATTTAGCAGCTTCTCTAACAGAATATTGTTTGTCTGGTTGAATTGTTATGTTTAACATATTATTTATCAGATTGTATATTATACTCTGTTTGCAGATAGAATATAGCAGCTGCGATACCTTTAATATCTAATTCACTTGTAGATTTGACAATGTATTTTCTTTTTATCAAAAAAGATTTCAATGTTTTCTTAACTTCAATCAAATCTATTTTCTTGTCAGCTGCTATATCATTCATCATCGCATACATTCTTTTATTGAGTCTTGACCTTGTTTCTTCTGTTGTTTCTGTTGCCATCTCTTTGATTTCTTCAGAATCAACATCAGATTCAAAAATCATTAATAACAATTCAGTGCCTTTTTTCATTTGATTTGCTAAATTCAAAACACCACTTCGTTGACTTTCGTCAACAACGAATTCTATTTTATAAGATGAAGTAGCGTCTGGTCCAGAAATCTTATTAAATTGTGCACCTATTACTGTCATATTGTTATTAATTTATTTTAAAAAGGTTTTTCATCATCGATTTCTTCTTCATCTATTGCAGGTTCTGCTTTTGATGCTGCTTTTGCAGGTGCATCTTGTTTGTCAACATCAATTTCTTTAATTTTTTCAGCGGGTGCAGCAACAGAAATTCTTTTTTTGATTTCATCTGCTAAAGCGCTAATATCATCAAGTTTGATTTTCTTTTTACTGTCTGCGAAAAGAATAGATGATAATTGAGCAGCAATTTGATAAGAAATAATAGTAGTGTTAACTACTGCTCCTCCTTGTCCGCCTGTCCAAGGTTTCTTATTTGGATTTGTTAAGTTTAAACTTACTTGATCGAATCCTTCTTTGTCTTTCCATGTTTTTTCGTTTATTTCGACTTCGATCACATCACCTATTTTCCAAGCATCAGCCCAACCACCCATTGCTACTAATTTTCTTCCTTTTTCATCTAACACAGTAGTAATGTTGTATGTTTCGCCTGGTTTGAATTTTGAAGGTTGTTCTTTTCTTCCGATTTTAACGATTGTTATTTTTTCCATATTTTTAATATATTAATTTTATTATTATTCGACCTTTTCTTTTTTTATTTCTCTTATCGTAAATATTAATTTTTCTCCAATCGTTTGTATATCTATTTCTTTTTTAACATTTAAAAGTATACCCGCTAATATTTTTCCTTTTCTTTCGTTTAAGTTTTTAATCATATCATCGAATTCTTTTTCTAATTCTTTTTGAAAAACAGCATCTATAAATTCACAAAGTTCTCTTGTTGTTTCTACTTTTGATATCGACATATTTTTTAATATATTAATATTTTTATTATATTTATATTTTGATAAACATATAAATTATTTAAAAATTCTGTTATTTTGAAAAGAATAAAAATATACAATATAACGAAAAATATATTATATATATTAATTTTCATATTAAGTATTCTGATTAATATTTAATGCTTCTTCATATTTATAACAGTCACACCAACGTGGATGATTATTTAAAGGTCTTTCGAACTCTCCATTTCTAATTTGATGCAATATCATTTCAACTTCTTCAAAAGTACTTGCTAATTCTGTAAGAGTACAATGTTTTGAAAATACTTGATGCACTTCTCCTTTTCCGATATTCTTGAATTTTTTTAACAAAATAATATAAATAGTTTCGAGAGGAAGAGACTTGTATTCTGAATAAAACCAAAGATTGTATAAAAGAGTCTGAACTTTATAATTAATATCATCTTCATTCCATTTTTGTGCTGACGTTTTATATTCTATTATTCTCGTATTTGTCGTTAATCTGTCGATTCTACCAGAAATAGGCAATGATGATTCTTCACCCGTAAGAGGATTGATTAGTTTTCTTCTTATATAGACTTCAGATCTGCCTTCGTCTAAATCGTAAAGATTATTTAAAACTGGATGAATTTCTGAATAATTTTTTAACATTTCTTCTCCCAATTCTAAATATTCTTTATGAAGTTCTTTTTCTTCTTTTGATAATTTATTTTTATCAAACGTTTGAATAAACATGGGAAGTGGATCTTTCTTGTGATACATTTCTTCTATTCCAGCATGAACAGCAGAACCAAACAAAAGATGTATTTGTTTTTGAGGCAATTGTATTTTAGCAATATATTTATAATAAAAACATTTCGGACAATTAATATAATCTAGAATCATACTCGGTGAAAATTTGTCTATTTGATTTTCCATTTTGTTATTTTTTAATTATGAATATAATATTACAATCATATGCATTTAAAGTAATAGTATCTCCTTTTTTTATTAATTCATCATTGAATGCTGTTCGTAATAATTTAAAACTATCATATGAGATTTCGATCGTAACTGTTCTTTCAAATATATTTTTATTAAATATATGTTTATCAAACTTATTCCATAATCTTTCGTGTATATAATATTCTATAGTTGATATGATTGCTCCTATAACAGAGATATTAAAAGAAGAAGATATGTCATCTGTAAATATCATACAAATAACAAACGTTGTTAATATTGCTATTATTCTCCAACTAATCGTTTTTAATGTTGATTTTTCTACAGAATCCATATTTATAATATTTTATCGATTATACCGTATTTTAATGCTTGTTGTGAAGTTATGAATATGTCTTTGTTTGAAGCAAAATAAAGATCGATTTCTTTATCTGTCATTTTTGAATTTTCTTTAACTATTTCTTTTAATTTTTTATTAATAAGATTTATGTTTTTAGCATTTTCCATTATCTGTGAATTTTTTGACCAATTCATTTCTGTTGCAACTTCATGTAATAATATTTCTGAATTTTTCATTGCAAATCTTGAACCTTTTGTGCCTGCAAGTAATATCATTGCACCTGCACTATACGCTTTTCCAATAACGATTGTCTTAATTGTTTTTGATGTGCTTTTAATTAAATCATAAAAAGGAAACATAACAGTAGTATTTCCACCATTGCTATTGATATATAATGTTATCTTTTCGATATTTTTATTTTCGATCGCTTTTTTAAGATCAAAGAAAATAAATTCTAAAAGAATATCATCAAAAATTGAATTAATAAAGAAAATACCTTTTTTCTTTTCTTCTTCTCTTTTTTCGAGATTTTTCTTAAATATTTCTAAACTATCTAATGTTATTTTTGCTTCTTCCATTTTATTAATATTTTTTATTTTTATTTAAAAAAGAAGTAGTATACCATTTGTTTGCACATGCTTTGCCTGATAGAACTAATAATGCTGCATGCAATCTTTGTGAAAAAGAAGATATTTTATTAAAATTATCTGGTTTAACAAAAAATTCTCTACCTGACATTGTTCTATACATTATCGCAACATTTGTAAATTCGTATATACTATGATTTTTCATATTTTAAAATTCATTATTTTTTTTGCCATATTCTTTTTGATACAATTCTCTTAAATATTTTAATTGTTTGTCTGAATATTTGTTTTCTTTGACACCAAGTTTAATCTTTTTACCTATTTTTTGAAGAGTTTGTAAAGACTTACAATTTAGAATTGCATTTATCTCTTTTATAATATCTTCAAAATCTTTTGTACCAGGCATAATATCGGGTTCTCTTTTTTGTTCGAATTTTTCTGCTTCATCTTCTGAGAAAACAGAAGAATATAAACCTAAATGTTTTAAAACAGCAATGTCGAATCCTCTTTTTTCAGCCATTTTTCTTAAGTATCCTCTTCCTCTATTTGGTGCACTCATTCTGTTTGCTTCACCAGTAATCGTAAGCTCTGCTTCGTCTGAATGAACACATCCTTCTGTTTTTGTAGATGTCGGATGTTTTGCTTTGCAATGAATTGTTATTCTAACGACATGTTCTAATTCATTTTTATAGTCAGGCACTATATTAGGTGATTCTTCAACGTCATAATTTAAACTAATACCTGCAACATGTGCTATTTCTTCGATTGCTTTATGAGTTAGAACATATTTGTTTTCTCTTTTTAAAAACCAACAGTCTTCTTTACTAACAATATCAGTCACTTTAATTCTTTCTCCTTTTTTATCTAAAAAAGTAGCATTAACTAATTGTTTTTCTTCTACTTTTTTATTTTTTTTAATAGTAGTTTTTTTGATCATGTTTTAAAAAATATTGTTATTTGTTATATTGGTTTATATTATACCATATACCTGACATTTTGTAAATATGTCATCTTTTATTCGATTGTTTCATCGATTTCAACATCTAATTCTTCTGCTTTGTCTTTTGGTTGTTCTTTTTTTATCTTTTTTCTGATCGGTTCTTTGTCAATATTTTCTATTCTTTCTCTTATAACACCTGTTTCTTTTTCATACACTATTCTAAAATCTCCACTTTCACCCATTCTATTTTTCAATATAGATAAATATAAATCTGGTTCAGCGTCTTCATTATTTTTATTCCATAATGCTAAAAATATATCTGCTTCTTGATAAATCGTCGAACTTGATTTAACATCATGCATATTTATTCTTTTTCTTTCATTATCTGGTTTTCTAATATGAGCAATTAATAAAATTGGTATTTTTAAATCTACAGCTAAATCTTTTAATGTAGACACTACTCTACTATATTCTTGTACTACATCTCTATCATCTTTTACTATTTTTTGCAAATGATCTATCACAACAAAATCAATATCATGCGCTTGAATTGCAATTTGCAATAATTTTGAAAGTTTCGTAATGTTTAAATCAGATTGAGTTCCTGAATATATGAACATGGGATAATCAACGAATTTATTTTTTAAATTTTCCCATTTTTCTGGATCAGCATTTAATTCTTCGATTTTAATACCCGATTCCATAGACATCATTCTTAAAAGATAATACATTACTTTACCTTCTAAAAAGAAACCTAAACATCTTTTCCCTTGATTAAGAAAACTATGAAGCAGATTTAACGATAAAGTCGTTTTTCCTACACTTGTGTCTCCAGTAAGTAATATTAAATCTTCTTCTTTGAATCCTTTCACCATATTATTTATAGCAGGAAAAGGAAGACTCATTCCAGATAAAGCTCCATCTTTTATAAACCAATCATCAATCTTTTTAATAAATTCTGAAACTGAAGAAATATTTTGAATATCAAACGGTTTTGCTTCTTTCAATAAAGTTATAAATTCTTCACGAGAACGTTCTAACAAGAAATCATTTACGTCTTTCGTAGGCAATACAACGTTTTTGCATTTTGTTTCTCCAAGTTTCTCTGCAATTTTTCTTGCTCCTCTTTGTCCTGGTACGTCCGAATTAAGACAAATTATGATTTCTTTAAACTTTAAAGTATAAGGTATCCATTCAGGAAGAAAAGTGCCTGCACCCACTGTTAAACCAACTACATTTTCAACTCCAAGTTGCCAAGTAGCCATACAGTCTGTTTCACCCTCAACGATTACTAATGTTTCGCGTTTTGGATTGATATTATCTATATTGAAAAGAATAGATGGTTGACCAGATATTCTTCTAAAATCTTTTTGTTTAAAATTTCTTGATTTTATATTCCAAAGTTTTCCGTCTTGAAAATGAGGTATCATTATCCAATCATTTTCAGAACCAAGTTTAAAAAAATTAATAGTTTTATCAGTGAATTTTCTGACTTTAGTTAAATACTCGTATGCTTCTTTGTTTTCTTTTAATTCCTCGATATATTCATTTATGATTGAAGAATCTAATTCTTTTTTATCTGCAAACAATTTTGCAGTATTCATAATGTCATCTATGCCTCCAATTTTTGTTTTTAGTTGGTATAAATTACCAGCATTTCCGCATATTTTACAATCCCATAGCCCTTCTTTAGACATATAAAACTTGTTTCTTTCGTCTTTACATAGCGGGCAGACTTTAATATTATACTGATCATTCGGTACTTCTTTGTATTCCCAGTCTGTTGTTTTTAAAAATTCGAGTGCTTTATTCATGTTTATTGTTAATCTATAACTTATCTAGAGGCTCTATTGCATTGTCTCAACTACATTATAATGTCTTCTTGTGTAAACATTCATCTTAGTTTTTTAACCTCTTATCTTTTCCTTCTAATTTGTATACTTCACACATTTCAACTATTCTCGAAACTATTCTATCACCTATTTTTTCTGATAACTCACTTAATGATAGATTACTAGTAAAAATAGTTGTTTTCATTGTTTCATATCTCGTATTAATTAAATGATATAATGTTTCAGCTACCCAATCTGATGCTTTTTCTGCTCCTATGTCATCTATTATTAATATTTCAACGTCTGCTATTTGTTCGATATCTGACATATTATGTATAAAAGCATATGAAGTATCTCCTGTATTATCGTTTAAAACAGTCTCTTTCGTAAAACTAGAACGTATAATATTCAATAATCTCGGTAAATTAAACATTTGCACATCGTATCCTTGTGCTAATAGATCAATCGCTAATGCACACATAGAATATGTTTTACCAGTACCGACAGAACCATGAAGATATATTCCTTTGTTTTCTTTTCTATCATACTTTTCAGCGTATTTTTGAATCGCTTGAGAAGTTTTCGAAAGATCAGAATTTAGAAAACGTTTTGGTATTCTTCTTTCTATTCTTTTTCGTATTTGCTCTTTTGTCGGTTCACTGTTAATATCAAACTGATATTGATCTAATAAAGTATCTAAGAAATCACGATTGTCTGACATAATGTTTATTCTTTAATATTTAATTTTGAACATAACGTTTTTCTATCAAATCCAACTATATATTCTTCATTTATTTTTACGACTGGTACGAACATCTGATTAGTATTTGACATCATCTCTTTCTGCGCTTCAAGATCAGAAGAAACATCAACTGATATATATTCAATATTGTTCCCTTCTAAAAATTTTTTAAGAGCAAAACAATATCCACAAGTAGGCGTTGAAAATACTTTAACTTTATTCATTTTTGTTTGTTTATATACTTGAACCTATGTTATCATATTTTGTCGACTTTTGTTTGTTTTCTTGTTTAATCTTTGTTCTTCCAAAAGATGCTGCTTCGATTAAACCGTCTGAATTTCTTTTACCTGAAGTTAATGCCTTTAACATTGTTTCTGGAGTCCACTGAATATTTGGATATGCATTTTTGCAATACTTAGCTGCCCATTGTAGATCTTCCTCAGAATAAGTTTTAACTAATTTTGAAGCTATTCTTGAAAATCTACTAATTGCTTCGATTGCTGCTTTTTTTGTTGGATATGTCAAATCTCTATATTTGAAAAAACGTGCAATGAATTTTATATGTTCTCTGGAATCTGATAACATCTCTTTTAAGTAATCTGCCCAAATGAATTTTTCAGTCGTACTAGCAACTTGTTTGCTAGATATTTTTTTAGTATTATTATCTATATTAGTATTATTATCTATACGTTTCTCTACAGAAACAGCTTTAGCGTTTAATACCTGTTTCTCTACAGAAACAGCTTCTGATATATTCTGTTCAAAAAATAATTCATCTACTTTTTCAGTGAGTCTTATATATAATTTTTGATTACTTGATCTTAATTTTAATATATAACCAGCATTTTTGATTTTCTGTATCTTTTTAGATAGAACACTGATTGAATTTGTTCTTAACAAAGGCATGTCTTTAAGTAAAGATTTGTAATCTATCCAAGACCAGATTTTTAAACTTTCGTCTTTTACTCTGTTTTTTTGTATTTTTGGGTTTAGACTATTACAATAAACAATTAGATAATCTAAAATTGCACATTCTAACATGTCAAGATTAGTTTTTGATAATTCTTTTTGATTTATGTTAATAGAGTATTTCATGTTTTTAAACTTTATTCTTAACAAAAAGCAACAGGCCCATGAACGCAGTCCGTTGAAAAACTGCTTGTACATATTGCTATGCACAAAAACCTGCTGCTTTTTATCAAAAATATTAAGTTTGAAATTCCAACGTTTCTCTTCATGTTATATAATCTTTATTATGATACCTCGTATTATACCTCTGTTTTTTTATTTTGTAAAATTATTCGTCTTCTTTGTTTGATTTATCAGCTTTTTCAGCTTTTTTTAAACAGTCTTCGCATAACCATTTTTTCTTGAAATAATATGTTGTTCCTACATCTTTATGACACTGACTACAAACATATCCTTTTACTTTTTTGTTCATATTTATTGATTACGTTTTTATTATTCAGAAAGTTCATTATTTTCGAACTTCTTGATGAATTTGTTCAAATTTTCTAAGGAAACAAAATATCTTTTACCACTCTTCGTTCCTTTAACGATTGGGTTGAATATCTCTTTATAGTCTTTTGAAACGTACTTTAAAAGAGTTTTGTATGTCTGAATCCAGTATATTTTTTTCATTTTCCAGATTTCATGTACTGAGAATAATTCTTTTTCTCGTGTTATCATATTCATCTTTTTCTCCGAATACGTTATTTGATTCGTTTTCGACTTGGTCTTTTTACGTATTCTTCTGGAGGTTTTTTATTTAATTTATCAAGCCTTCGACGAACAGCTTGCTCATAAGATTTATCGTGTTTTATTTTATACTGTCTGAACTTTTCAGATTTAGTATTTTTGATCCAACGTCTCCATTCATGATTTTTTTTGCAAGGCCAAGATTGATCATATTCATCGACTGGTCTTCCACATATCTCACATAATTCTGGTTTTTTTTCTTCAACCATATGTATACATTATACCATATATTTCTATCCTTGTAAATATTTTTTTATTCAAGCATTTTTTTGATGTCTCTTTTTGATATTTTCGCTTTTTTAATCTTTTCTTTTTCACCCAAAATGTCTTCTATCATTTTTTGCTTTTTATGTAAAGTTTTTAATACATATTCATCCATTGTATTCTGAACTATTAATTTATAGACAGTCACTTTGTTTTCTTGTCCTATTCTATGAGCTCTATCTTCTCTTTGTTCTAATTTTGCAATACTCCACGGTAAATCAAAATGTATTACATATTTTGCTCTAAATAGATTCAATCCTATGCCACCCGCATCAGTTGAAACTAAAATACGATTCGTGTCATTTTTTTGAAATGCTTTGACGTTTTCTTGTCTAACTTCATTTTTTACTTTACCAGCAATTAATAAAGGATTATATTCTTGTAATTCGTTGATTAGTATTTCAGCCATTCCTGCGAACTGAGTAAAGATTAATGCTTTATCACCATCATGCATAATATCTTTAAGTAGTTCTTTTAAAGCATTTGTCTTTGAAGAATATTCATGTTCACTTATTAATTTCATGCTATCTGCTGCTTGTTTCAGTCTTATCATTCTAACTAAAATATTTTTCAAATGTTTATCATCTAATACTTTAGTTATTTGATAATTTTGTAATTCTTGAGCAATTTCATCTTTGATTGCGTCATATATCATTTTTTCTTCATCTGATAATTCAATATATATCGTTTCATACATTTTTTCTGGTAGTTCAGTAAGAACTTCTTCTTTTTTTCTTCGAAGCATGTAATGAGCAAGATGTATTTTTAAATCACTCAAATTTTTATATCCAACGATACCACCGAATCTGTCTTTAATACAATATTTATTCATAAACTGCCAATATGATCCGAGTAAATTTGGTTGACAAAAATCTAAAATATTCCATATGTCTTGAACAGCATTATTGAAAGGAGTCCCTGTTAAAGCTGTTCGATATTCTGCTTTTATTGTTTTAATTAGTTTCGATTGTTTTGCTTTAGGATTAGAAATTCTAACAGATTCATCAGAAATTATATGTTTCCAAGTATTCTTTTTTATTGTTTCAATGTCTTTCAAAAGAAGTTCGTAATTCATTATAAAATATCTTGAACTTTTTTTCCATAGTTCTTCACGTTGTTTTTTTGAACCCGTTATTACAGTTATATATTCTTCTGGGAACCATTTTAAAATTTCATCTTTCCAATTAAGCTTTAATGTAGAAGGACAGACTATTAATACTTTTTCTGCTTGATTTATTCTAGTCACACTTAATGCTTGTATAGATTTGCCTAAACCGGGTTCATCTCCAAGTAATGATGATTTAGTAGCACAAAGAAAACCCACTCCAATTCTTTGAAAAGGAAACAAAGGAAGGTTAACATTGTCTAAAAGTTCTTTTTCTGATTCTTTAAAATCAGCTGTTAATATTCTTTCAATCGTTTTTTCACGTTGCAAAAATCTGCGATATTCATACAAGACATCTTGAGTAGATGAAAAACCAAGAGGAGTTAATGTTTCTAACACTTTTTTGACATGAATAATAGGCACAGACCATGTTTTTTCTTTTGCGTTAAATTTTCTATTATCAAATTGTTTTACTATTTCTATAACGTATGGATTATAATCAAATTCTAAGATTAAATCATTTTTTTCTTTCTTTATTAACATACTCGTTGGTCTAATTTACAAAAATATGTATTAGTATTATAATATTATTATATGCAAAACTCTAAAGAAACATTTAAACTCACAGAATTACAAAGGGAATATCTTGCAATCTATCATGAATATTTTGTATTGAAATGGGATTGGGCAACGATTGGAGGATATCATAATTGTACACGAAATAAAATTAGTTCTGCCATACATTGGACTATTGACAATAGAATTAAATTATTGCCAGAACACATGACACGTGGAGCAATAGATGCTATTAATGTTAGACTTAAGAAAAATAAAGAATTGTATGATATCGAAACAAAAAAGAAAAGAGGTAGAGATAATGCGTTTATAATTGCTTTGAATAAAGAAATGAGAGAAGATGAAAAAACTATATACGAATTAGAAAAACTTATTCAAAGTGACGTAAAAGACGAATCTAAACTTTCATCAGCACAAGTACTTGGTTTAATTAAAGCTGCTGCTGATATACCCGAAAATAATACTGAAAATTAACTTTTTATTATATCCATATTATACCATATTCTTCTGAGTTTGTAAACAATATATAAAATTATGGCATTTACCCCCGAACAGATAAAAATTCTAACAAAATCGAGCAATGATTTTCCATTTTTTGTTAATAACATTTTCAAATATAGCACTAAACATTTTGTTGGTGGAGAATATGTTGATTGGACTGCTCGTTTCCTAAGTCAAAATAGAAAAACGATTAGGGTCTCTGCAAGAGATCATTTTAAATCTTTCTCTTTTTATGCTCATTTCATGTGGAAATTAATGTTCGAAGGCGCTATATCGAATATAGAAGGGCATTATTTTTCATTTAACGCTGATTTGGCAGGATATCATATTGGTAAAATCAAAGCATGTATAGAAGCAAATCCCTTTTTTGATGAATTAGTTGATAAAAAACCTACTGCAGAATCAGTTTTAAGATATTCTTGGGATGGAAAACATTATACAACGTTAACTCCACACGGATTAGTTCAATTTAAAAGAGGAATTCATGCTGATCTTATATATGTCGATGATCCTTTTCAAGATCCTGATAATGAATTAAATCCTACAGTTATTTATAAAATCAATGAAATATTCAAATCAAACATTCTTGATATGCCGAATGAACCAGATGGTGAACTTCATGTTGC
>JBAZJQ010000004.1:0-28308 GCA_041651235.1 Candidatus Pacearchaeota archaeon | reverse complement strand
CCAATTGTTACAGTAGCAGGTCATGTTGACCACGGAAAAACATCTATACTGGATAGTATAAGAAAAACTGCTGTTGCTAAGGGAGAAGCAGGAGGAATAACTCAAAAAATTTCTTTTACTAAAATTCCAATTGAGAACATAAAAAAGAGATGCCCTTTAATAGAAAAACAGGGAATTAATCTGGAAATCCCCGGGTTCTTATTTATAGACACTCCAGGACATGCTGCATTTTCTCATCTGAGAAAAAGAGGAGGAAGTTTAGCAGATATAGCAATTCTTGTAATGGATATAAATGAAGGAATAATGCCTCAAACAGCAGAAGTTCTTGAAATATTAAAACTAAACAAAACTCCGTTTATTATTGCTTTAAATAAAATAGACAATATCGGTGCTTGGAGAAAACAATCAGATAATTTAAAGCAAAATATAGAAACACAATCATCAAATGCAAAAATGCAATTTGATGAAAAATTATTTACTATAATCGGAAGTTTATACTCTCATGGTTTTAATGCAAAACCCTTTTATGAAATTACAGATTTTACAAAAGAACTTGCTTTAGTTCCTTGTTCAGCAAAATCAGGAGAAGGAATACCTGAATTAATAATGATGTTATGCGGTTTAAGCCAGAAATTCTTAAAGAAAAACCTGGTTTTAGGTAAAGATGCAAAAGGAGTAATATTAGAAATTAAAAAAGAAAAAATGGAATATGCAGAAGCAATTTTATATGATGGGAATCTTTCTATAAAGGATGAAATCGCAATAGCAAGTTTCGATAGACCTATTTTAACTAAAATAAGAGTTTTAGAGGAAATTCTTCCTCTCTCATCAAAATTCAAAGCAGTTAATGAAGCTGTTGCTGCAAATGGAATAAGAATGCAGTTAATGAATTCTCAAGAAGTTCTTCCTGGAATGCCTTTTACTGTTTTCAAAGATAATATAAAAGAAATTGAGAAAGAATTTAAGAAAGAAACAGGGAAAATAAGAACAGATGAGAAAGGGATAATAATAAAAGCAGATTCTCTTGGGAGTTTAGAAGCCCTAATGACTTTACTAAAACAAGAGCATGTACAAATAATAAAAGCAGGTATTGGGAAAATAAATAAAAAAGATTTAATTTCAGCTCAAACAAACCTTAAAAATGATTCTGTGAATGCAATAATTCTGGGATTTAACACAGAAGAAGATGATGAAATAAAGAACATGGATAAAGGAAAAGTGAAGATAATAACTCATGAAGTAATTTACAAGCTAATTGAAGAATTATTAGAATTCCAGAAACAAAAAAGAAATGAGATACACAGAGAAAAATTAATGAGTTTAGCAGTATTAGGGAAAATAAAGATTCTTCATCAATATGTTTTTAGAAATTCAAATCCCGCTGTATTTGGAGTTGCAGTTGAAGCGGGAAAAATAAAGGCCAATGTCCATTTAATTGATGACAACGGAAATGAAATAGGAAAAATAAAAGCTGTTCAAGATAAAGGAGCAACACTCGAAGAAGCAAATCAAGGACAAGAAGTAGCTATATCAATGCCAGGGATTACATTTGACAGGCAATTACCTGAAATAAATTATCTTTATAGTGATTTATCCGCAAATCAATTCAGAGAATTCAAAGATAACAAGGATTTGCTATCTCAAGATGAAATCCAAACACTTCAAAAAATAGCCCAAATCAAAAGAAAACAAAATCCAACTTGGGGAGTATAAATGCATAATAAGCTTTAAAAACCCGTTTTTATATCCAATATTATCAATAAAATAATAATCTATAAAACAATACGCTTGTCATCTGCACAGCGAATAAGTTTATATATTATCAAAAATTCATCATAAAACAATAAAAATGCCATTTAAAATAAACATTTCAGACAAAGGAAAAACCTTCAAGTTAGAAACAGAGTCAGAAGTATTAATTGGAAAAAAAATAGGTGAGACTTTCAAAGGAGAAGATTTAATACAAGATTTAGCAGGTTATGAACTTGAAATTAAAGGAACTTCTGATAACTCTGGTTTCCCAGGATTTAAAGGATTAGAAGGCCCTGGATACCATAGAAATTTGCTTACTTATGGTCCTGGAATGAAAGACCGAAGAAAGGGAATGAGACTAAGAAAAACTCAAAGAGGAGAAGAGATCTCAGCAAAAACGTCTCAAATTAATTGTAAAGTTCTAAAAGAAGGTTCTAAAAAATTCTCTGATTTAATAAAGAAAGAAGAAGAAAAATCTGAATAAAAATCATATTTTCTCAAATATCTTAAAAAAGGGATCTATTTTATATTTAATTTTTCCTAAATTAACGATTATATATTGATGTATTACTCCAAAATTAGTCATTGTTTCTTTTAATTCAAAATCTTTAATATCAAATTGTTTTGTATTAATAAGAAGGGTTCTTAAAACTAGGTTCTGTTGATGACAAGATAAAAACTGCCTTCTTTTTAAGATTTCATTTGTGTTAAAATAAAATAATTTTGGGTAGTTTAATAATTTGTATTTTTGTTCATTTCCTTTATATCTTTTAATAACATAATTATAAATGTTCTTCAGTGTATCTTCTTTATTTCTAGCTTTTAAAGAATGTGCAATTCTTTTTATTTTTCTTGTCTTTTGAATATCTCTTCTAAGATAAATTCTATGAGGCCTGAGAATTATAGGGATGATAATAGCTAATAGTAAATAAATTAAAATAGATAAAATTAATGCTAATATAATATCTTCCATAATAATATAAAGAAAGGTTATTTAAAAATTATACAGTTAATTAAAGATTTATTAATTAATCTTAATTCTTAGATGTTTTGAAGAGGAAATAATTAAAATTTTAATGAACAGATGACTTGTTGTTTGTTTTATTAGATTATAAATATTTTAAATAATCTCTGCTCAATAATCTAATTTTTATTTAATACTAATTTACTTAATCAGATTATTTCTTCCCAATTGTTTAATCTTATTTCATATTTTTAATTACTTGATTAAACAATCTCACCAAAACCAATTAATCTCCAGTGATTATGGATGTTTCTTGCAATACCTAAATTATCTCCTTTAATTGGAACAACAGGTATTCTTAAAGATAAATCTATTTCATTATCTTTTATTTTTGTTATTTGTCCAACTGTAATTGTTGTGTTTATTGAAAGCATTATTAATTCACTTAATTTTAGAGGTTCTATTTTTGCTGTTTTTTCTGCTTCTTCACCAACAACTTCTTTGAATAATTCAAATTTTACTTTTATCTTGTCTGAGATTTCCGGAAGTATATTTGGAAGAGATACTATATTTCCTGAAAGAGAATCTGTTTTTGTAAGAATATTATCTAGTTCTGTCTCAAATCCAATGCTCCCACCAGGTGTTGCCTCTTTTATTGGACTGGTTCCTCTGTAAATAGAAGTTATTTTTGTTTTAACTGATTTGTAAGATAATTGATTTGCATGCTTTTCCTGGATACCCGGTTTTATTTCAATTTCATCACCAACTTTTAAAACTCCTTTTTTTAATATTCCTGCTAAAACCCCTCCATGAAGTTTTGCAATTTCTGTTCCTGGTTTATTGATATCAAAACTTCTTGCGATAATAAACTCAGGAGCTGACTTTAAATCCCTTTTAGGTATTTCAATTTCCAATAACAAGTCTTTTATTTTGTTTATATTGATATCTTGTTGAGCAGAAACAGGGAGTATAGGAGAATTTTCAGCTATTGTTCCTTTAACAAATTTCTTTATATCATTATAATTTTTAATTGCTTGCTCTTTTGAAACTAAATCAATTTTATTTTGAATAATAATTATATTTTTAACATTTTTAGCTTTTAGTGCAATTAAATGCTCTCTTGTCTGGGGCTTGATTCCTTCATTTGCAGCAACAACAAGAATTGCAACATCAATTAAAGCAGCACCTGAAAGCATTGTTGCCATAAGCATTTCATGTCCAGGACAATCTACAAAGCTGATATATCTTTCTTTAGTTCCTTTTTTTATTATTGTATCTGCATAACCTAATTTTATTGTAATTCCTCTTTTAAGTTCTTCTGAATGAGTATCTGCAAACTTTCCAGTAAGTTTAGATAAAAGTGTTGTTTTCCCATGGTCAATATGCCCAACCATTCCAACATTAAGCATTTCAAGTTCTTTTGTCATTTTTATTATTTATAATCTCTTAAGATATTAGCTTTGCAGATGAGTTGATTAAGAATTTATTGAGCTTAATCTTCATCATACTTATTGTTTGTCTTTATAAATTATTAAGAGTATTTATATAGAAATAGATATTGTTTTGGTTTTTTAAAGGTATTTATTACCTTTGTTTAACCAGCAAGTTTTTTATTTTCACTTAAAATAAACTTCTCACCTAATGCAACTGTTCTATTTATTATACTGGATACACTTTCAGAATTTGGTAATCCTGGGTGAGTTGCAGTTATTCCAGTATAATTTGCAGATAAAGGATTTTTCCATTTATCTGGAATTCCAGATTGCCCATAAATTACACCTAAAACTCCTCCTGCAGATGCTGCATTACAGTCATTATCCATTCCAGCTAATGTTGCTAATTCAATTACTCTTCCAAAAGGATCTGCAGATGCATCACTGATTATTGTTTGATTTTTTTGAGCATATAATAAAGACATAACAGTATAAGCAAAATTAATTTCAGCAACTGAAAAATCATTGCATTTGGGACCCCAAGAGCAAACTCCTTTTCCAATACATTGAGAATCTCTTATTGAATCAAAATAAAGTTGTCTAAGTTGGAATCTTGCATTTCTCCAATTAGTATTATTATTTACTAATTGTTTAGTTATTTCAACAACCTGATAAACTCTTGAACTTGGAGAATACATTGCTTGAGTTTCATCTATTATTACAGGAATATCATCAATAGAATTTTTAAAAAATGCTCTTGAATGAAGTATAGCATAAAATTCTGCATAATCCACTGCAACACCATCTGCAGTTACCCTAGAAATTTTATCAACAAATTCCTGAGTTTTTTCTGGCATATTTGGCATCATTGCACCAAATATTTCTGTTTCTATTTGAGCATCAATTGCTTCTTTTCCAGGTTGAGAATATATCGGACTATTAGTTGCATTTCCAGAATAAGGAGCATAGATATTGCTATATTTGGTATTATTTATTGCAATATAATTAGCGCACCAAAAAGAGCCCATATTCATATGATCTTTCCATTGTTGGGTTATATTTTCATAACTAGGATTA
This sequence comes from Candidatus Pacearchaeota archaeon, assembly GCA_041651235.1. Classification (GTDB taxonomy): domain Archaea; phylum Nanobdellota; class Nanobdellia; order Pacearchaeales; family GW2011-AR1; genus ARS1285. The sequence goes on along the minus strand of JBAZJQ010000004.1, from coordinate 23,082 downwards.
ATACCATAAGTTTCTAACATGTTCAAATACATATACTCCACAGAGTGATCATCATTTGAAACTAATGAAACAGGAGTTGATGGGTAATAAAAAAAATCAGCTGAAGAAGGATTTAAAATCCAAGCTCCTTCCTTGCTTAAAGACAAAAAGTTTCCTGCAAATTGTCCTATCCAAGCACCAGCAACTTTATCTGTATATTGTGCTTTTGTCATACCAAAACTAACTGAATTAAATAAATTAGAAATTTCACTTGAAGTTAATACTTTGTTGTATATCATTAAATCATCTATCTGCCCGTTGAAGAATTCAGTTGTAGTTGAACTTGAACCAATTATGATATTCGATAAATTAGGGGCCCAATTTTGAGGAGTTTGAACAAGTGAATTGTCTAATTTTCCATTTATATAAATAGAATAATTATAAGCTCCTCCACCAATGCTTTTCATTGTACAAACAACATGATACCATTTTCCTATTTCAAAATTAGAAATACTATTTATTGTAGAAGTAGATATTCTACCAAATCTACAATGAAACTTATTATTTGTATCTCCACTTTTCCATAATCCAAATTCATTAGGAGTAAACCTTCCATAATCAAAAGCAGCTCTCCAGCTTGCATCATTTACATTTGTCTTAACCCACACAGAAAAACTTGCATCTCCTCCTCCAATATTTAATCCAGTAGGAGCATTTATTCTAGCATAACTTGCCCCATTAACATTAAGAACATTATAGGTTGTTGTTGCTCCATTGTTTATTAAATTATTTAATCCTTGATTATCTGTTAGATCTCCATTAAATTTCCACCAGGAAATTAATCCAGCCATTGAACAACTATCATCTACTTTGCATCTTTGAACATCAAGACAATTTGTTCCAGATATAACTGTTCTTGTTTGATACATCTCATTTAATGAACAGCCATTAATCCCGCAACTTTGATTTATCCATATAGAATAATTGCACGTTTCAGAAATTGTTGTTTCAGAATCCTTTGGGATAAGATTTACACAGGAACTAATCGTTTGATTATCAGAGTTTTGAATTTCATATTTCTGTTCAACTCCGGGGTTTCCATTCTCTGAATAAGCATAAACAGAGACTTCTTTTATATTTGTCAACCCAGAAATATTAAAACAATAAGTTCTCGTTTCTAATGCTAATGGGAGATTATTATCAATTGTATAAATTGTCTCTCCTTGATCTGACTTAGTTGCAACTTTAAAATAACTTACATTTGCTTTATCTGTTCCTCTTGTTAAATCTAATTGCAATTTATTTGCTGCTGTATCTAAATGCACTTTTCCCTGCTGAACCTGAGCTTTAACACTTAATATTTCTGTATCTATTTTTGAACTGCTGTTAATAACCGTTGAATTAACAACATTCCAGACAATAATAACTGCAACAAGAACTAGCAATATTATTAAAACAGTTGTAATTATCTGACTTTGCCCTCTCTTTTCCATAAGCTATTTAATAATTCTATATTTTTAAATGTTTTTTATTTTCACGTATCAATCATTTAATTGAACAAACAATTAACCCTCCGAAATCAACAAATTTATTCAACAATTCTCTTACTCGCTTTTTTCCTCTAAAACCTCCTCAAAAGTTTCATCTAATCTTGCTATATCCCCAACCCTATCTCCTTCTTTTAACTTGATTATTCTAACTCCTTGAGTTGCTCTTCCCATTACTCTCAAATCTTTAATTGAAGTTCGGATTATAATCCCTTTTTTTGTTGTAACTACCATATTATCTTTATCACCTACAGAAATTGTTGAAACAACATTCCCTGTTTTGTCGGTAACTTTCAAATTAATAACTCCTTTGCAAGCTCTTCCTGTTAATCTATAATCTTCTATTTCACTTCTCTTACCATAACCTTTTTCAGTTACAGTTAAAATAGTTTTCTTCCTATCAGTTGGAACAATTTCCATGCTTACAACTTCATCGTTTGCAGAGAGTTTTATTCCAGTAACTCCATAAGATGCTCTTCCCATTTCTCTTACCTCCTCAGAATTAAATCTAATTCCTTGTCCTTTTTTAGTAAACATCATTACTTCTTGTTTTGAAAATATCCTTTTAACATCAATTACACTATCTGTGTTGTCCAAAGGCAGATTAATTATCCTTACTCCTGCATTTCTAGGTTTTGAAAACATTTCTAATTTAATTTTCTTTACAACTCCTTTTTTAGTTACCATAAATAAATAATCATTAAAGTCCTTAACAGCAATAACACTGGTTATGGTATCCTCTTTCGTGTTTAACAAATTAACAACAGCCTGTCCTTTTCCATATCTTTGTGTTTCAGGAACCTTGTATGCTTTTAACCAAAAGATTCTTCCTCTTGCACTAAATAACAATAAGTTATCATGAGTTGAACAAGTTATTAATTGTTTTACAAAATCATCTGAAGCAAGTTCAGTTCCAATAACCCCCTTGCCTCCTCTTTTCTGCTCATGGTAGGATTTAAATGGCATTCTTTTAATATATCCCTTATCAGTTATAGTAATAACAACATCTTGTTTTTGAACCAGATCCTTTTCTTCAATTTCCTTTACGGATTTTATAATCTTGCTTCTTCTATCATCTCCATAATTAGTCTTTAGTTCTCTTAATTCAGATTTAATTATTTTGTAGATTTCTTTTTCGTCTCCAAGAATATCTTTTAATTTCTTGATTATCTCTAATAAATCTTGTTCTTCTTTTTTCAGTTTTTCATGTTCTAAAGAAGTTAATTGTTTTAGCGTAATTTCTAATATCGCATCTGCTTGTTTTTTGCTTAAAGAAAACTTTTTCTGCAATGATTCAGAAGCTTCTAATGTTCCTTTGCTTTTCTTAATTGTTTGAATCACATCCTCTAAATTTTTTAGTGCAATTAATAATCCTTTAACAATATGCTCTCTATCTTCTGCTTTCTTCAAATCAAATTCAGCTCTTTTCCTAATAATTTTTCTTCTATAATCGATATAAACATCAATTAATTGCTTAAGATTAAGTGTTTTTGGGACTCCTGCAACAAGAGCAACCATAACTGCATCAAATTTAGTCTGTAGTCTAGTTGATTTATATAATCTATTAATGGTAAATTTAGGATCAACTCCTTTCTTTAATTCAATAACAACTCTTACTTTACCTTTAGAGGATTCATCTCTTATATCTGAAATATCAGGAAGTTTTTTATCTCTTGCAAGTTCTGCAATTTGTTTTACTAGTTCAGATTTATTAACTTGATAAGGAATTTCAGTAATAACAATTTTATCTTTTGTTTTTCCTTCTTCTTCTGAAATTTTTCCCCTTATAATAAACCCTCCTTTTCCGACCTCATACAAATCTTTTAATCCACTTCCAACAATTTGTCCTCCTGTTGGAAAATCCGGTCCTTTAACAATTTCCATTAATTCCTCTATTGAAATATTTGGCTTATCAATTGTTGCGATAATCCCATCACAAACTTCAACTAGATTATGAGGAGGGATATTTGTAGTCATACCTACTGCAATTCCAGAACTTCCATTAACAAGCAAATTAGGAAATTTTCCAGGAAGAACAACAGGTTCCTTAAGTGAATTATCAAAATTAGGAATAAATTTTACTGTTTGTTTGTCAATATCCTGCAATAATTCATTTGCTGTTTTTGCTAACTTAGCTTCTGTATACCTTGAAGCAGCTGCATTATCTCCATCCATACTTCCAAAATTACCTTGCCCATGAACTAAAGGATATCGCAAACTAAAATCTTGAGCCATTCTTACCATTGCATCATAAATAGCCATATCTCCGTGAGGATGGAACTTACCCATTGTATCTCCAACAATTCTAGCTGATTTTTTAGTCATTCCTTTATCTAATCCCATTAATCTCATTGCAAAAAGAATTCTTCTGTGAACTGGTTTTAATCCATCTTCAGCACTTGGAAGAGCTCTTGCAACAATAACTGACATTGCATAATCAATATATGCTCTTTTCATTTCACTTGAAATTTCACTTGCAACAACTCTGTTTTCATCTAAATCCTTAAAATTAATTTCAGTTTTTTCTAATTCTTCTGCTAAATAATCTCCATTTCCATTTTTTCCATTTCCATTTTCAGCTTCTTCTTCAAAATTTTCCATTTTTTCTTCTTCTGAATCTGTTCTATTCATTTCATCATCATCTTGTTCTATTTTTGCCATTTTATTTTATTCCTAAAGATTCTGCAATTTGTATGACAGAATTTTCTTTGTTTAAGTTTAAACCATGACTAACAATACTAGAATAACCACACATTGTACAGTTTGTATAAACCTCTCCATTTCTTTTAACTTCAACATGTTCAGTCATATCATCACATGCTTCACAATAAGTTCGATTTTTCAACCTTTGTCTATTTTGATACTGTGCACAATCAGTATAATCTTTTGGGCAATCCATTGCATCAATTGCTTCAGTTAAACAATCTTCTATTGAACAATAAGGACAAATAGTAAGAGAAATCTTAGTTTTAGAATCAACAACAACTCTTCCCCCATCTGCTAATTTTTCAATTATTTCAAATCTCCCAGATAAATCAACTTTTTCATCTATTATTCTCATCTTAAATATCCACCTCTGCTATTTTTGCATTTGTTTCAATGAATTTTCTTCTTGGACCAACAACATCTCCCATTAACATTGAAAATGTTGCATCAGCTTCAACAGCATCTTCAATTGTAACTCTTTTCAAAATTCTTGTTTTAGGATTCATAGTTGTATCCCATAACTGCTGAGGATTCATTTCTCCTAAACCTTTAAATCTCTGAACATCTGCTTTCCCCCCCAATCTATCTAAATTCTTTTTTAATTCATCATCAGAATAAACATAGATATCTTTTCCTTTTCTTATTCTATATAGGGGTGAAACAGCAACGTAAATATTTCCATTTTCAATTAATTCAGGAACATATCTAAAAAAGAAAGTCAATAACAAAGTTCTAATATGGCTTCCATCAACATCTGCATCAGTCATGATTATAATCTTAGAATATCTTAATTTAGAAGCATCAAAGTTTTCTTTTATTCCCGTTCCGATTGCAGTAATTAAATTAATAATCTCTTCTGAAGATAATGTTTTAGTTGGATTTGATTTTTCAACATTTAAAATTTTTCCTCTTAATGGTAAAATAGCTTGGAATTCTTTATCTCTTGCCATCTTCGAGGAACCTGCAGCTGAATCTCCTTCAACAATATATACTTCTGTTTTTTCAACTTTTTTAGAAGAGCAATCAGCTAACTTTCCAGGCAATCCTGAAAATCCAACAACGGTTTTTCTTCTTACTAAATCTCTTGCTTTTTTAGCAGCTTCTCTTGCTTTTGCAGCTGCAACACATTTATTTGCAATCTTACTTGAAATCGCGGGGTTCTCCTCTAAAAATTCAGTTAATGCAAGACTAACCATTGAATCAACAACTCCTTTCATTTCAGAGTTTCCTAATTTAGTTTTAGTCTGTCCTTCAAATTGAGGATTAGCCATCTTTATACTAATAACTGCGGTTAATCCTTCTCTAATATCATCTCCAGATAATTTCTCATTTTTCAACATTCCTTTTTTAGTTGAATAATCATTTATTGCTCTTGTTAAAGCAGTCTTAAAACCAGAAACATGAGTCCCTCCCTCAGTTGTATTAATTGTATTAACAAAACCAAAAATATTTTCATTATAACTATCATTATATTGTATTGCTACCTCTACGATAGTTGTATCTTCTTGTTTCTTGAAATAGATAGGTTTATGTAAGATCTCTTTCCCATGATTAATATGTTTTACAAATTCCATTAATCCTCCTTCATAATGAAGAATTTCTTTTTTGTCTTTTCTTTCATCTCTTAAAATAATCTTAACACCAGGATTCAAAAAAGCAATCTCTTGAAGTCTTTTCCTCAAAACAGCATAATCAAAATCAATTGTAGAAAATATTTCGGCATCAGGATAAAAAGTTATTTCAGTTCCACTTTCGTTTTTTTCAGTTTTTCCAACTATCTTAACATCATATTGAGGATTTCCAATTTTATATTCTTGTCTATAAATATTTCCATCTCTTTTTACAGTGGCTATTAGTTTGATGGAAAGTGCATTTACACAACTTACTCCTACTCCATGCAATCCTCCTGAGATCTGATAAGCGGATTTTTCAAACTTTCCTCCTGCATGAAGTTTAGTTAAAGCAATCTCCATTGCGGATTTCTTAAATTGGGGATGCTTATCCACGGGAATACCTCGCCCATTATCAATAACAGTACAACTCCCGTCTTTGTTTATGCTAACTTCAACAGTATCACATTGCCCAGCTAAATGTTCATCAATAGAATTATCAACAACTTCATATACAAGATGATGCAATCCATCTTTGCCAGTGCTTCCTATATACATTGCAGGCCTTTTTCTAACAGCCTCCAATCCCTCCAAAACCTTAATTTGCTCTGCTCCATATCCAGTTTTATCTGCCATAGTATTATTTTCTTTAATTTTATTAATTCTTCATTTTTGAGAGTTTTGACTAAAAAATCAGTATTTTTATTAATTTTTTATATATCAAAACCCCATAATTTACTCCAAAAACAAGCCATTTTCCTTTATAAACTTTTCTATACTAAAATTAACTTTATCGACGATAAAATGGATATATCTTAAAAAACAATAGATAAGCTTGCAAATATTTATTAATTAATATTTTAACTATATTCTCTGCAAAAAGTATAAGTTTTATGAATCATAGATATAATCTAAATATCCCAAAAATCATCCAAATAATTGCTTGGCTTTTCTCTGGATTTCCAGGGTTAAATCTGCTTTTCTTTTTTCAAATTCAGCTTCTTTAGCTTTAATTTCCAGTTTCAATCTTTCATCAAAATTCTTCTTTAATTTACTTCTAATTTCACTTGATTGAGTTGCAACAGCTCTTTTGATAGCTTCTTGTTTTTCTTTTTCTAATTTCTCTTTTAATTCATTTTTATAACCTTCTTTATCCAATCTCATCTTTCTCATATCCGCATTTAAGTTATTTCTAAATTTATCAAGAACACTTTTTTCAGTTTCAAGTCTTTTTTTCATTGCAGCTATTTTTCTCTCAGCTTCTCGGTTTTTAATTTCGTACTCATCATGCAGTTTTTTAACTTCAGAAGTAAGATGTTCATGCATATTGTTATTAAGTCTTGTTCTATGAACTAAAATATCTTCATGGGATTTTTCTTTTAATTTTGCTTTTTCAGCCTCGAGCTTTGCGTAATATTCTTTTTCAAAGCTCTTTCTTTTTGCTTCAAAATCTTTTATTAAAACATCTCTCATCTTGATGATATGCTCTCTTGTAATCCTTACTTTAATTTCTCCTTTCTTATTCTTCTTAATAAGATTCTCAACAACCTCTTTTTCCTGTTCTATTTTTTTCTTTTTTTGAATTAAATCCTTTAATATTCTTTTCTCTTTGGCTCTTAATCTTATATTCTCCAGGAAACTTCTTGATTCTGATTTCATTTTTTGTTCTAATCTCTGTCTTTGAGATTTAATGTCTCCTTGCAATCTTTGCTTTTGAGATTTAACACTTTCTTCCATTCTCTTTCTTTGACTATTAATGCTTTCTTCCAGGTTCTTTTTCTCTTCATTCAATCTTTTAAGATTCACATCTAACTTTTCATGGTATTCTCTTTCCATTTTTTTCTTTAATTCTTGAATTTTTGCTTTTAATGCATCTCTAAATCTCTTTCTAATTTCATTTCTTAACTCTTCTTTTAATTTTTCCTGATATTTATCATTAAATTTATTTTCTAATGCCTCATACTGCAATTCAAAATTCTTTTTTCTAGTTTCTAAGTCCGTTTGTAACTGATTTTGTATTACTGTTTCTTTTTGTTTTAATCTATTTGACAATTCTGATTTAATATCATTTAAGGTCATATTAAATTTATTATTAATCAATAAATTAACTCCGGGATCAATATTTTTAATAAGCTGTTTTTTTCTTTCTTCAGTTTCTTGTATCTCTCTTAAAGCAGATTTTAAAGAACTAATCTGCCCTTCTAATCTTGGGATCTTGTTTATATCTTGTTTTTGGGAACCTGACAGAGGTCTTTTTCTCTTTGTTTTGTCTAGTTCTCTTTCTAATGCATTAATTTTGGCAGATTTTCTTTTGGTTTTATCTAATTCTTGTTCTAGCTGATTAATTTTTTTAGATATTTTATCGTGATGAGAAACAGTTTTTTTCTTTAATTTATTTGTTTTTCGTTTATAACGTCCGTTTATTTTTGCTTTTAATTCTCTCAATTCTCCCTCGATATCAGGAATATAAGAAACGTTTTTTAATTTGCTTCTAATTGAAGCAGCTTCAGCTTCATAACCAGAAGTATTTAAGGAATTTAATTCTGTTTTCAATTCTTCCAGCCTTTGAACTCCTTTTGCAAAAACTTCAAAATCTTTTCTAAGAGCTGGGTTTTTATTAGATTTCTTTTTCACCATCTTTTATATTATTCGAAAGTAACAATCATTTTTAAATGTTTTCTTATTAAGCATATTAATAACTAAACTCATACTCCTTATCAAAAACATCTTATGCTTATCCTCTGCTCATCTTATGCTTTAGTAAATTACTGACGCCATTCATTTATTCAAATGTTTATCTAACACCTTGGTGTCATAACCTTGTTCTTTCCATTCTTCAATTTTCTTTTTAATGTCTTTTGGACCAGGTAACTTATACCTTTTTTCTAAGATTTGCGTATCATAGCCTTGTTTTCTCCATTTATCTAATTGGCTCTTTAAAGCATCTTTATTTTTAGTTTTCTTTATTTTCTTTATTTCAATTATTCTTTTTTCATGAATTTGTCTTAATGCACTTAATCTCTGTTTTTTTATCTTCTCTAATTCTTTTTTATATTCATTTTTTTCTTTATTGGTGTTTAATCTAGAACAAACTTTTTTCTCTTGCTGTAAAATCAATTCTCTCTGTCTATTAGTCTCTCTTTTATATTGATTTTGCATTTCAGTTAAAGCCCGGTCTCTACAAAAAATAAAATATACAAATAATATCAAAAATATAACAAATAAAAATGCAATAAACAGAGCTATATGAACTAATCCTATTTGAAAACCTTCTGGTTTTTCTGTAGCTACATTAAACAAAACACTTGAAGTTCCAACAGAACCATCATATTTAACAATAACCCCAAAAACATAATCTTCTTGTTTAAGTGTATAAGGAAGATTAAATGATTTAGTTAAAGGAAGATTCCCATTAATTACTATTTCTTCTTCTCCAAAATCAATTATATTTTCATTAAAATCTTTTATAAAATAATTTAATTTTAAATTGCTTATCCCTACATTAGCTAAATCAAATATTTTTATTTCTGCGCTTAAACTGCTTCCAGGGATAATGCCTGTTTTAGGAAATAAATTTAGATTACTATCAAATAAAACAGTTTCACTTTGTATTTCTACAATTATAGGTATTTTTTTAATTTGGTTTTTAGAATTAATTTCTAATTCTCCTAAATAAATTCCAGGAAGATAATCCTGAGCATTAAAGTAAATACTAATTTTCTTATTTTCTTCTGAATTTAAACTAAACATGGATTCATCTATTGAAGCTAAATTATCCATCCCCGTTATTTTAATAGAATAATCCCCTGCAACATTTGATTTAAGATTAATATCACTAATAGCATTTCCTTTTTCTGTTAATTGCGTTTTTATAAAAATAGTATCAATACTATACTCTTCTATTGGTTGTTTTGAATTAGACAAGAAAAATAAAACCCCTGCAATAGCTAACACTAAAATTACAACTACAATTATCCACCATTTTTGTGTTTTCATCTCTTTTTATGCTTCTTTATTTTTCTTCCTTTAGAGATAACTATAGTAATTATTATTATGATTAATATCCCTATTCCAGAAGAAATCATGATTATAATACTTGTCTTTGTAAATATTGGTAATTCAGAGCCTTTAATTTCAAAACTTGAACTAGATGTTGCAATAGCATTAGGATAAACTAATTCTAAATGTAAAGTATATTTGCCAGGGCCTAACCCTAATTCTTCAAAAGTTTCTGTAAATGAAATTTGTTTTTCTACTAATTTAGTGTAACTATGGGTATAAACTATCTGCCCATTTTCATTCCTAATTTCATAATTCAAAGTTACATCTACTCTGGGTTCATTACCCATTGGGATTAAAGTAACTTGAAATTGCAAATTGTCTCCTTTATTAATTAATTTAGAACTTGTGGGGATATCTATTCCTGCATCAAATAGTAATTCAGTTGTGCTAACATCAACATCTATTATTACTTTATGTTTATTGATAAACATGCTTCCTTCATAATTTCCTTCTTTAGTTGGGGCAGTAACTGCAATAGTTATCTCTCTCTTTTCTCCAGGGGCTAATGTAAAAGATATATCATTAGGATCAATTAAAAGAATACCAGTCAACCCAGAAGATTTTAAATTAATTGTTTCTGTCTTATTCCCTGAATTGTAAATACTTATTTTTCTATTAGTTGTTTTTGTCAAAGCAATCTTAACATTAACAAAATCATTTCCTAATACTAATCCATCTGAAACAGTTACTACTGCTCCTCCTCCACCAGAACTTCCTCCGCCCCCAGTATTCCCTCCAGTATCGCCTGCGTCTGCAGCTGTATGTGGTTCAACAATAACCCGAATATAAATATCATCATCTCCAGTTAATTCAGTTGAATAAGTAGTTGAACTAATCATATTAATATCACTTCCAACTTGGGTTGTATAACTGCTATCAGTTCCATAATCTTGCAAACTAACATCATAAGTAGCTGAATCAATTGCAGAATTATCCCAAACCAAAGCTAATGTTCCTGTCTGTGCTTCTGAAATATGATAAACTAAATCAATTGTTCTAGAAGTTGAAGCAAAATTCCATGAATCAATTGCCAGACTCCCTAAACTCCCATCAGAATAAAATTGAGAATAATTATCTGGAGAAGAAGGAGAAGGCATATCATAAGCATCCACTATTAAACTTGCAGAAGGATTAGTTACTAAATAAACATCGGAACTATACCCATTAATTGTTCCGGTTATTTTCAGATTTAATTCATCCGCAGAAACCAAACTAGAGAAAAAACTAATACTAAAGAATAACATCATCGTTAATAAACACACCAAAACATATTTCTCTTTTTTCATATTTTATTTAGACAAATCAGGTTTATAAAAGTTATTATATAATCTTAATATTTGTAATAGAATCTCATTAATTAATAATTATTCAACAAAGCATAAACTTTATATATACTCTAAAATATGCTTTGAAAGAGGTGATTAGGAGATATGAACAATGACGCTAAGTTTAATACGTGCATCACCTCAAATAGACAATCCTATTTATAATCCTCAAAAAGATTCTTACAAACCCTCATTTACTTCTCAATTAGAAGAGTACAAATCTAATTTTGTCGATAGAGATTATAATACTCTAAATTTCCAAAAAGCAAATTTCTTGCATAATATGGATTCTTATTTATCTAACTTAGCAGAAATCTTACAGGGGAATTATACTCAAAATGGAAAAAGACAATGGAGATGGGACCAGAGGTTAAAGTGTTTCAATAAAAAAATGCAAGAGTTTGATAGCTTAATCCAAGAATCTTACAAAAACAGCCCCCTAACAAAACAAGAAATTTTAGAAAAAACAAGTCATATACAAAATTTGCTTAATATTGCAACTAAAGAAAATAAATATTTTAAAAATAATTTTAAAAATAGCAGTGTTCTGAATCCATTAAAACAAACTGCTTATAATAGTTATAATAATTTAACAAAAGAAATAACAAATTCATATAAAATACTAACCTCTAAAATAGAATCAGAAGTTTATAGAGAAGAATCAGAAAGAATAAATAATATAAGAAAAAATTTAATGTACCCATTTAACCAACTATCAAATCCAAAACCAAAAAGCAAAATAAAATTAGGTTTAGAAAAAATATTCTCCTCTATAAATAATTCAATATATCGTTCTATAAAAAATACAAAAAATTTAATAAGAACAACAGAAAATTATCTTATGGATTTACCTGAAGATATCTATTTTAATTTAACAAAAAGACCTTTATTTTATAATAAATTCAGATAAAATTGATGTTCCTATCTTGCAGGATTTCTATATCTTAAACATATTAATCCTATTATTATCCTCAATTAAAAATAAAATTTCAAACACATCTTAATCTTATCATCTGCAAAGAGTATGAGGATTTTACATTACCAAAAATTCATCTAATAAATTATTAATAAATCATCTTATCCTAAATTAAAAAATCTCATCTACACATCATATGTCTTAATACATTACCAAAAATTCATCTAATAAAATAATCAATATATCAAAATCAACAAAATCTTCTATATTCAATTAAGTATAAACAATCAAACATAAGCTTATATATTCAAATCTGTTTATCATATCAAAGAAGAGGTGATGAGGTGTTTTGATATTCTAAGACGATTTTAAAATTCTAATAAAATCCATATAAAATTATTCCTTTTCTAAAAGCCATTGATTAACAACTTCATCTAAATCAGCATTATCAACTATTCCATTTCTATCAATATCTGCGAAATTATTAGCGTCATAAGTATCTGATTGACTTACAATATTACCTTGATTTTTTAGAACAATTGCATAATCCTTTAAATTAACCACTCCATCAATATTAACATCTGCTGTGTCGTAAAATTCTGTCTTCAGTTTCTTAGTAATTCCATTATTAACATAAATTGAAAAAGCAGTAGCAGGATATGGATGATTTATAGCTAATTGTTTAGCATCATATACTTGAATAGTATTATCACTTCCATCAGTTAATCTTGATATAACATTAAAATTAGGAAAACTTCCATTTGTCCAATATGAAACATTAACATTTGTATCTTCTGATAAACCCACTCCCTCAAATTCATTTGAGAAGGTAGTCATTGATTCGGGTATAGGGGGGATAACAAGAGGATTTTCAAGAGCACGAGAATCAGTATCTAATTTATTAGGAATAGAATTAGGATTATTTGAATAAAAATTAATTCTAGGAGTAATCATAGTGGATTCTAAAAATTCACTATCCAAGCTATCCTCATAATATTCTGTTGCACCATCTAAATGTCGATTATAAATTATACTTTCTGGGCAACTAGATGTAGCTTTAATTTTTAAAGTATCTCCATTAGCACTTCCAGCTAAAGCTCCAACTCCTGCTAATATACCCACTAATCCTTGTTTAATCTGTTTTTTCATAGATATTGTTAGCATTTATTCTTTATAAATCTTTGTATATTCATTAACTAGAAAGTAGTAACTATTTGAACATAATAAAATTTAAATAGAATGATTTCATCCCCTAACTATGGAATATGAAAAAGTTTCAAAATATGAGTTAGCAAAGGACAAAGAAAAAAATTTAGTAAGAAAAAATCCTCTTGCCTTGAAATCATTAGACAACCAAGAATTTGAAATGCCTGCCGTTTGTCATTAATTAAATTCTTATTTAAATATGATTTCTTATAAATTAACTCCTGATTTGTATTTCAATGTTAATGAAAATAGTGGTAGGTGGAATTTCTCAGATAAGTATGAAGAAATCTCTGAAAATTGTTCTTTAGAAAAATTAAATGAGTTTGATAATATAATAAAGACCCTAATAATCAATATTACAGATAAATGTAATCTAAATTGTGTTTATTGTTCTAGACAACTTGCAAGAAAAAATCCAGGGAGTATGAGCTTAGATCTAATTAAAGACATATTAAAAAAAGCCTCAGACTATGCTCAAAAAAATAAGATTCAACTTATGGTTCAATTTCATGGAGGAGAACCTTTATTGGAATTCAATAAGATAATCGAGGCCATAGATAATCTTACAATAAACGAAAAAGCAAATTTAAAATTTAGAATTCAAACAAACGGAACATTATTAGACAAAAGAATTATGGAAGAGTGTAAAAAAAGAAAAATCGAAATAGGTGTAAGTCTAGATGGAAGGAAGGTTGAAAATGACTATACAAGAAAAGATGGTCTAAATAAAAGTACATTTGAAAAAGTTGAAAATGCACTTAATTTAATAAAAGAATACCAAAAAGAGATTAATTGTTTAACAGTTATAACTAATGTGAATATAAACAATTTAGAAAACATCTTAAAATTTTTTAATAAGCTGGGAATAACTAATATAGGCTTTCTACCATTATATGAAGAACCAACAACTAGAACAATAAAAACAAGTATGATTCCAAACACAAAAGAGTTAGCAAATAGTCAAAAAAAATTGTTTGATAGATGGATAACTTTGTTAAAAAATAAAAAATATGAAAAGCTAAATATCACAACTTTTCAGATCTTAATTTGGAATTTATTATCATCTAATAGTCCTGTTAAAAAATTTAGAGTAAATTGTGGAGTAGGAATTAATGCATTATTCATTGAACATGATGGAAATATTTGGGGATGTGGAGCATTTTCTTATGCAAAAAAATTAGGTATAGGAAACATAACCAAACAAAATTTTTTTGACATTCAAAAAGGAGATGCTTATAATAAATTTAGAGAAAGAATAACCTCCAATGTAACTAAATGTAAGGATTGTGCATTTCAATTTATCTGCAAAGGAGGATGTGTTGCTAATGGATTCAAGAATAATGAAGATATATTTAATTTGGATATCTGGTGTGAATATTGGGAAGAGATAATTAAGCATATTCTTATAAGAATTAGTGAAAATCCTGAACTTATCAAATTAATCCCTAACTATAATATTAAAACAAAATGATAGACCACCATGTTCATTTAGGAAAGGATACTAAAACCAAATTTTATTTAGACCCAAAAACAATTTCTAATAGATTAGACCTATTTAATCTAAAAGGAGCAATTATATTTGCTTGTCCGCATCAGAATAACAGTAAATTTAATCCTTATGAAAAAGCAAATAATCAAGTATACTCTGCTTCTCTAATTAATAAACGATTAATTCCATTTATGTTTGTTCACCCAATTTTAGATAAATTAGAATATGTTACAAAAGAAGAAACAAAATTCAAAGGATTTAAATTATATCCTCGATCAATAAATCAAGAATATTCTTATGATTATATCTCCGACAGAAGAATTATAGATTTAATATCTGAATCTAAAAAACCTGCTATATTTCATACTGGATTCAGAGAAGGATCAAGAATTAAAGATTTAATTTGGATATTAGAAAGAAAGGATAGCCCAGTTATATTTGTACATTCTGGAGATTTAATTGATGAAGATTTACAAAGAGCATCAAGATATCCTAATGTATATATTGATGTTGCCCCACTCAACACTATGTTAGAAAGAGAATTTTTTGTTGATAAAAACAAGAGAAACAAAGCAGTATCGAAGTTAAACGTAGATAATATTTTAAATTATCTAAGTAACTTATTTGGGAAACAAAGAGTTTTATGGGGGAGTGATAGTCCTTGGTGTGACAATTTAATAGAAGAAGGTTACAAAAAAGAAATAGAAATATTAGAAAAAATGAGAAAGTTAGGTTTTTCAAATAATCTTTTTTTATAAGAAAAGTTTTAATACATAAAAATATTAGCCCAAATATGATAAGAATTTTTAAACAAGAAGATGCAAAAATATGTAGTAAAATAATGATTAAATGTATTCACAAAAATCTAACTTCTTTAAGCAAAGAAAATAAAGAGTTTATGATTAAAATGAGTCAGCCAGATAAATTAATTGAAAAATCTCAAAAAGTTTTATTTTATGTTTACGAAATTGAGAATAAAATTTTAGGTACAGGGGCATTAGACCGAGATGAAATTAGAACTATGTTTGTAGATCCTATATACCAAAAAAAGGGTATTGGAAAAGAAATGTTAAATTTCTTAATCAATTTAGCAAAATCAAAAGGATATAAAAGAATATGGTTAGGAGCTTCTATTGAAGCAGAAGGATTTTATAAAAAACAGGGATTTAAAAAATTTAATGAAAAAAATGATTTCAATTTTAAAGTAATTGAAATGGAAAAAATTCTAAATTAATTTTGTCTAATCATAGTGATATTATTATAATTACTTTTAATAAATACTCCTTCATAAGGAGATATATAACTTCTTATTTCTGGATCTTCTGAATCATATCTAAGATTTTTAAATCCATTATCCCAATATTTCAAAGTCGTAGATATCCACCCCGCACTTCCAGCCTCAGTTATATTCTTTTCACTTCCACTTGAATTTACAAAGCGAAGCTTACTCCATTGGTAAGTTTGTCCAGCCAAACTTCCACCAACACCTGGCAAAGTAAGGTTTCCTGATTGATTAGCATAAATCCAATATCCTTTCTTATTCTCAAATGCAGTTTTATCAACTCCAGATGTTCCTAGATATTTATATTTTCTTTGAGATGCTGTTGCAGAACTACTATCATAATATGCTCCATATGCCTGAACCTTATTATTAGCAACTGCATTAGTCCAGGTATATTTACTTCCACTGCTGTTAGTAAAATTAGCATTAGCTAAATTCAATGAAGTATCTGAAGAATATCCAATTAAATTCCAGCCTCTTGCTAAACTAATATTCCTGTCAGTTCCTGTATCTGTATTATTCATTCCAAGAGAAATTAAATTCCATCCTGCATTTAAAGTAATATTTTCCTGTGATTCAATTAAGAAAATATTTCTAGTAGTTGTTGAGTTGCATAAATTAGCAATATCGCAAATAGTGACATTATATTTGTAATCTCCTCCAGCTAATCCAGTCCAATTAATTGTATAAACAGCACTTGAATAATTAGTTGTATTCAATAAACCATTAGTTCCATTATATAGCCTAAATGTAATATTCTTGAGATTAGCTTCAGTTACAGAAACATTTGCATAAACATAATTCTGCCATACACGAGCAGAATCATTAGCTGTTCCATCTCCATAACTAATTAATGGATAAGTCATATCAGATTGACTTACATTAACATAAATAACTTGTGAATTTAAATTATTCAAGCTATCATTAATACTTAAATTAATATAATAAATCTGAACACTTAGTGCAGAAGTATTTGTTAAAACCCCATTTGAATCTATACTAAAGGTATTTGTCCAGTTAATTGCAAAACTCTGAACACCAACCCCGCTATCACTTGCATTAAGATCATAACTCAAAGATTCATTATTATACATACTCTGATTAGCTATTGCTGTAAAACTTGGTGCAGTTGTATCTATTGTAAATCTTACAAATGAGCTATTTATATTTCCTGCTGAATCATTTGCCCAAATAGTTACATTATGCTGTCCTTCTGCCCATGTAATTGTTGTTATATTTGCACATGAAGCAAGAGTTGTATTGCTGGTCATTGTATCATTAGAATACCAGCATAATTGCAGATTAGTATCTGAAACAGAATAATTAACATCTAATCCAGTATTAGAACTATTAGTATTATTCGTTGGAATAATAATTGAAATCTGAGGGTAAATTGTATCCTTAATAAAAGTAATAGATGACGAATTTAGATTATTAGCACTATCATTACAATAAATCCTCCAGGTATTGCTTCCTTCAGAACTTGATAATCCTGTCCAATTTATTCCAGCTTCAACAGCAGAAGAATTTAAAACTCCACCATTCAATGAATACCAACAGTAACTTGCCCCTGAACTTGTATAATTGATTGCATTTACATTAATACTATAATTATTATTGATAGGATAAACAATTGAGACTCCTGGTAAAATTGTATCCACATTTACATTATAACTTGTTGCGCTTGCGATATTCCCTGCAGAATCCTGAGAAAAAATCTTAATGTCTCTTGTTCCCTCTGCCATTGGCACCGAAGAATTCAAGTATTTAGTTGTCTGATTAGCATATAAAGCTTGTATTTCTTCTACACTCAAACTTCTATTAAATATCATTACATCATCTAATTTTCCATTAAGATAATTCACATCACTATAGAAATCTTCTACATTTCCTCCCAAATAAGCACCTAACAGAATTGAGGAAGACATAAAGCCCAAATTTCCTTGATTCGTGTCTAATTCTCCATTAATGTAAATATCTGCTTTATCATTTCCAGTATATCTAACTACAATATATGTCCAATCTGTCCCTATTCCTGCAACTGAATTAATATATTCTTCTCTTTTAATATTAGAGATATAAACTTTAGTTGCCTCGCCCAATTCATAAGACCCAATAGTTATAGAGATTCCCTTTCCAGAAACATAACTTCCAATTTCAAGGATACCTTCATAATTTGTTGTTGTATTTCTTTTTACCCAAAAACTATAAGTATAATTTTCAGTATTATAAAATAAAATAGGACTAGTAATTAACCAGTCTCCTACCCCATCAAAACTCATCGCCTTCCCCATTTTCCCAGATGCTGTCTGCATAGCATTAACTCTTTTTCCATTATTTGTTCCTATATAATCAACTACATCTCCTGATGAATTCAAATCATCCATTCTCCACCAAGAAACTAATCCATAATCATTAAACACACTTACATTCGAAGCAGTATCTATTGCAGATGCATTAATAGGAACTAGATTAGTATTGTAATTAAAGTTACTTAATGGAAGAGCAATAGATAATGTTGATGTTGTTGCGTCTTTCAAAAATCTATTTATTCCAGTATTTCCATAATTATTAGCAGAATCGTTGCAAGTGATAATAAATGTATAACTTCCATCTGCAATACTTGTATTAATATATCCTGCAGTAGTTGCAGAATTTAAGGTCATTGTGACATTAGCATTTCCATTAATAGACAATCCGCACCAATTCAATGCTTCACTTCCAGAAATATTAAATGTAATAGAAGTTATATTAAAATTAGAATTGTTTACAGGAGCAGTTAAACTAATTATAGGAACAGTAATATCACTTAAAATAGTATAACTTCCAGTTGCAGAAACATTATAATTATGACTTGTTCCATTACCCCAAGAATGCCATTTATAAGAATAAGTTCCATTATTTGTAAAGGTATAGCTTACATTATAAACATTAGCTGTTAAATTCGTTGCAGTTAGATTTGTATTATTTATTTCTAGTAACACAGTTCCATTTGTATTTGCTAAAGTTACATTAAACAAACCAACACCTGAATTATACACACTTGCATTATTATCATAATAATTACTAAATATAGGATAAGTTATGTCAGGAGCAACATACGCA
The DNA here is from genome assembly GCA_041651235.1 of Candidatus Pacearchaeota archaeon. Lineage (GTDB taxonomy): Archaea > Nanobdellota > Nanobdellia > Pacearchaeales > GW2011-AR1 > ARS1285. The sequence goes on along the minus strand of JBAZJQ010000004.1, from coordinate 3,855 downwards.
ATTATACTAACATTCCATTGATTAGTCATATTATTTACATTCATCATATCAGTTCTATTAGCAAAAGCATAAAAAGCGTAATTACTATTTAAAATAGAATAAGATGCATTTATCCAAAATGTAACAATTTGACTTTGCCCAACACTTAAAGAACTTGTTTCAATTGGGTTTGTTGTATTCACATAAAAAGGAATCCCTCCTGCACTTTTATTAACCAATAAATTAGTTGGAAGACAATTTCCTATAGAATCAGCAAAGCAAATATCATCAAAAGAGGCATAAGTATCCCAGCTTAATGCATCAATAACCTCTATTTTAACTCCTTTAACAGGTAAATTACTTAAAGAGATTTCATTGCATATTTGAGTCCATGAACCATAACTCACACCAGTAATTACACTCCCTATCCAAGAACCAGCTGAGTTTTTATAAGAAACATTTAATTTATAATTTGTATCAATATCTCCCTTTAACCAATAACATAATTTAGATGCATAAATATCTCCCATATTTTGCCATGCAATTGCATTTGTTCCAGTTCCTTTTGCTACATTTAGATTCAATGCATTTGAACCAGTTTTAGCAGTTCCTCCGCTTTGCATAACAACCCCTCCATCATTAATATCCCAATTATCAGATAAGGTACTTTCAAAACTTCCATCAACAATACTAGGCAATACATTTATTAAACTAACATTAATAGCCCCACAGACTCCTCCAACATCCCCAACACAACTTGCATTAATAGTTACATTAAAAAATTGATTTTGAGTAGCATCGATATTTGTAGTTGGATAAACTCTAGTTAAGTTAGGAAGAGCAGATAACTCAGTTAAAGTTACATTCAAATTTCCAGTGGTAGTATAAATAATCGGAGAATAAAATTGATATCCTGAAGGTCCAGCAAAAAAACTAAAATTAGCACTTACATTAAATGCATTTCCAGGTATTGAAAAATTATTATTTCCAGTAAACACAGAAGCTCCAGACAAAAACCATCCACTTGAATTTTGATAAGACAAACTTAAATTAAGAGCACTTCCCAAAATTGTTCCATAATTTGCAGTTACATTAACATTAGAAGTTCCAGTATTTACTGCTTGTATTTTATTCATCTGCCCTTTCCCTAAAAACCTAGCTGATTGGTTATTATAAATAGCAGCTATATTTTCTTCTGACAAAGCACTCTTAAACACCATAATCTCATCCATATTTCCCTTAAAGGGGTAATATCCACTGTCATCTAAATCATCTCCAGTTCCGATTTCTAAAGCAATTCCCCCACTAGTATCTGTTAATAATGGCATTGCATTTTCAGAATTCTCTTGAACTCCATTAACATATAAACTAATTTGTGCACTTCCTGCATTATAATCATAAGTAACAGCTATATGATACCAATTTTCCGGAATAATAGTAGTAGTATCCGCATAATATATATTATACCCGTCATAATCCTGAACACAAAGATTAATAGTATTAAAATCATAAATATTCCCAATAGCTACATTCCCTCCAACAGAAGAACTAGCACCTATATCTCCAAAATCAAAAAGTACCCCGTTATTATAATTATCTCTTCTAATCCAAGCCATCCAAGTATAATCCTGGGTGTTTGTAAATATCAGATCACTATCAGTATTACTCAATGACTTGCCTGTACCAAAAGTTCTGCAACTACCAAAAATACAAGCAGTAGTATTATACACTGCAGTTCCAGTGCTACTTGCAGTTCCTTTATTATCCCAAGAATCAATAACAGTTCCTTCATTTACATCAAAAGAATGATATAAATATAAAGCATCATAAGGAGCAGCAGTTGAAATATTTAAATGATTAATTGTTCCATTTTTAGAAGAAGTTAAATTAATTAAAGTAAAATTATTTGCATTAATTACTGCATAAGAAATAGTTACTAAACTGGGGTCTAAATAAACAATATCACCAACATCATAACCTGAATTTGTAAAATCTCTTTCTATATAAATTTTTATTGTATTTTTTAATTTCTCATTTTCTATATCTGCAACAGGTGTAACTGTTTTTATTATATTTCCAGTCATTCCTCTAAATGCCCTCACAATATTCCCTGTGATACCTGTGTCAACAGGTACTTCTTCAACAGGAGTTTCCTCAGTAGGAACTTCTTCAATAACTTCTTCTGTTGTTGTTTCAGCAGGAGTTTCAGGCATTGGAATTTCTTCAACAGATGTTTCTTCTACACTTTCATTTGTAGTTTCTATTGTTATTTCTTCTGTTATATCTTCAGTTGTTTCTTCATCTATAGTTGTTTTTTCTTCTATAACCTCCATTTCCAAAGTAGGTTTTTCAATCTTAACTGTATATCCTGCATCAATTAAATCCTGGAAGCTTAATATCTGATTTCCAATCATTAAACTAGAATCATCAAATACAGATAATTCTTTATCTGTAGTGACATCAATCTTAGCCATAAAATTCAAGCTATTTAATCTAACTTTATATCCCCATTTATATTGCTCTTCATCAACCTTAGCTTCATCAACAACAATATCAAAATCCTTAGCTTCAGTTTTTGTCTTTTCTTCAATAACATCAATTTCTTTTTCTTTTAATTTTTCTATTTCCTTTTTAACTTCTCTTAAATCCGCTTTATCTTCTGAAATAACTTTAGCATTTATTCCTTTTATTATATTTCCTGTAATAATAGGTTCTGTTGGAGCTTCAACAGGAGTTTCTTCAACCAAGTTTTCTTCAACAAGAGTTTCAGTATTTTCAACAGGTGATTCTTCAGTTACCTCTTCTGTTGGAGTTTCATCTACTGGAGTTTCATTTTCAGTTATTTCTTCAGGAATTTCTACTTGTATTTCTATTTCTTCAGATTCTTCACTTTCTTCAGAACCAATATAATTAGTAACTTCTTCAGGTGTTTTTTCTTGTTTAATTATGCTATCAACCTCATCAACAAAATCACTATAATCTAATAAATCAAAATATAAAATAAGATTTCCATCTCCTAAATCAAATTCCATTTTTTTATTTTTGTTCTTTGTTATTGCCTCTCCATTAAAACTTGCAGGCTCTTTAATTTCTAAATCAACAGAACTAGTATCAAATGTTTGTTCTACTGCTTCCTCTTGATAACTTCCATATAAAGAACTTGATTCTAGTTCAGAAACATTTTCAGAAACAACAAATCCAGACAAGCTCATAGGAACATTAACAAAAGTTCCAATATTCCAGAAAATAATAAAAGCTAATGCAAATAAAACCAAAACAAATAATAATTTGCTGGAATCATTTACTTTATTTAAAGAAGTATGTTGTTCCACATAACTTTTCTTATAAACTTTCTTTTTTTTCAACAACCAATCTCTATATTCTTTTTCATCACCAATATATCTTTTTTTAACATGTTCTCCATCCCTATAACTTTCATAATAATAAGGACCAAATGTCTTTCCTCCTTTTTTCAAATATTTCTTATAAACCATTACAACTCTCTTCAAATATAACCTTTTTTTATAATAAACTATAAACAATTTTATTTATAAATGTTTTGTTAAATGTGGAACAATCTTTTTACTAAAATTATAAGCTAAAGCTTACTCATTCCAAGTATCCTTTTCTTTCTTTTCTTATATTTGTTCCACAAAAATAAATACCAAACTAAAAATACAAAGCACAATGTACCTAAGATAGTAAATATAAAATAAACTGAAGAAGTTTGTCCTAACAAAGGCATTGGGTAGTTGCAAACAGGACAGCTCTTTCCAGAATAAGTGCAGTCAATTTCATCTTCATCATAATTCTTTATTCCATCAAAACAATATGGACAATACCCATATTCATCAAATAGCATCTGAACATTTAATT
>JBAZJQ010000003.1:0-48513 GCA_041651235.1 Candidatus Pacearchaeota archaeon | reverse complement strand
CATCACCAGTCATAGTAACTATCTCTCCATTTAGTTTTAATGCTTTTACAATCTTTAATTTATGTTCTGGTTTAACTCTTGCAAAAATAGAAATCTGAGAAACAACTTTTGATAATTCTTCTTCAGTTAATTTTTCTAATTCATCTCCTTCCATAACCTTACCATTAAGACCAATCCTTTTTGCTATAGAAATAGCAGTTTCTTTATTATCTCCAGTAATCATCTTGACATCAATTCCTGATTTTAAGCATAAATGAATAGCCTCTTTTACTTCTTCTCTTGGTGGATCTTCAATTCCTGCAAAACCAAGAAATATTAAATCTTCTTCAAAATGGTCTTTAGAGAATGTTTTAACTTGTTTATATGCAAAAGCAAGAGTTCTCAAACAATCAGAGGTCATTTCTTTATTAATTTCTAATATATTTTTTCTTTGTTTGTCTGTAAGTGTAAAAACTCCATCGTTTCTCTGTATAAATTTGCATTTTTTCAATAATACTTCTAAAGCTCCCTTAGAATAGACAAAATTGCCCTTATCAGTTTTGCATAAAACACTCATTATCTTTCTTTCAGAATTAAAAGGAATCTCTTCTACTCTTTTAAAATCAATATCTTCTCCATAAACATCTATCTTTGCAGCCATAACAAGTAAAGACGCTTCTGTTGGAGTTCCAGTAATATGAAATATTTTATCTTCCCCTGTTCTTTCTATTTTTGAGTCATTGCATAAGACTGCACATTTAACAAGGTCATTTAGCACTTTTTCCTTTTTGATATTTATTTTTTGATTATTCATTAAAAAATCTCCATTACCTTCATATCCAGTTCCAGACACATCAATTAACCTATTATCTTCAAATATCTTTTTTACAGTCATTTCTCCTTTTGTTATAGTTCCAGTCTTATCTGAACAAATGACAGTTGTTTCCCCTAATGTTTCAATTATTGACATCCTATTAACTATTGCATTATGTTTAGCCATCCTATAAGCTCCTGTGGATAATGAGGTTGTTAATACTACGGGAAAACCTTCAGGAAATGCAGAAACTGCCAATGCAATAACCAGTATCAAAGTATCTAAAAATAAATTTTCTGAAAATGGTTTACTGGACAAAATAGAAATCCCTGTAAGTATTGAGAAAAATATTGCAACAATTATCATGAATTTTGCTATATTGTTAACCTTGTTTTGCAAAGGAAGTTCCTTTTCAGCAGTTGATATCATTCCTGCAATTTTCCCAAATTTTGTGTTCATTCCAGTATGAACTGCTTTTGCAATACATTTTCCATTGACTATAAAACAACCCATGAAAACCATGTTTTCATCATTATCCTCTTTGTTATTCTTAGATACCTTTTTCTTGACTTCTTTAGATTCGCCTGTTAAAATTGATTCATTAACAAATAATTCTTTTTCCTCTAATATAAGACAATCAGCAGGAATTTTCTCTCCATTCCTTAAAATAATAATGTCTCCTGGAACTATTTCTTTGGATGAAATTTCTTTTTCTTTTCCATCACGAATGACTATTGAAATGGGCATCAACATATTTTTTAGTGAATTAATGACTTTTTCAGCTCTATATTCCTGATAAAAACCAGTTATAATGACTAAACTTATAACTGCTAAAAGAGCATAAGCAGTAATTGACTTTCCGACAAAAAAAGAAATGATTACAGCAACAACTAATAAATAAATAACAACATTATTCTTAACCTGCCTAAAGAGAATCTTTAATGGAGATGTTAAAGATGTTTCCTTAATCTCATTATAACCATACTGTTCAAACTTTTTTTGCACTTCTTTTTCTGTTAATCCTCTTTTTTCCACCATAGAATCTTTAAGAAAATTTATTTTATATATCTAACTAATTTAGTTAAATCCTCCTATAAAGGTTTATAAAACTGCAATTTGATATTAATCTATGAAAAGAGTGTATAATCTTGTTTTAATGCTGTTCAAGGAATCATTTTTAATGATATTAGGAATATTTGTTGCAGGTTTTGGACTCAAAAGTTTTTTAATTCCTAATGGTTTTATAGATGGGGGAATCACAGGAGTTTCTTTACTCGTATCTTTTATATCCCCTATTTCTGTTTCAATACTTATATTCATAATAAACCTTCCATTTATTCTTTTAGCAAATAAACAAGTGGGAAAAACATTTGCAATAAAATCTTTTTTAGCAATTTTAGGACTTTCATTATGTTTAGTATTTGTTCAGTATCCTATAATTACTTCAGATAAACTCTTAGTAGCGGTTTTTGGAGGATTTCTTATTGGTGCAGGAACAGGTCTTGCAGTTAGGGGAGGTTCAGTTCTTGATGGAACTGAAGTGCTTTCTATTTATTTAAATAAAAAAATAGGGCTAAGTATAGGAGAAATAATATTTATAATCAATATAATAATATTTTCTTTTGCCGCTTTTCTATTAGGAATAGAAGCTGCACTTTATTCCATATTGACTTATCTTGTAGCTTCAAAAACAATTGATTTCTTTGTTCAGGGAATTGAAGAATATATTGGTATCACTATAATATCAAAGAAAAGCAATGAAATTAGAAAAAAGTTAATTAATGATTTTGTAAAAGGTGTAACAATCTATACTGGAAAAAGTGGATATTCCGATGAATCTAAAAAAGAAATGGATATATTATTTACTTTTGTAACAAGATTAGAAGTCAATAAAATAAAACAAGAGATAATATCAATAGATCCTGATGTGGTGATAATTGAGCAAGGTATAAAAGAAGTTAGAGGCGGAATTATTAAAAAAAGACCTTTGCATAAATAATGATTAAATATTATAGATTTCTTATAGGAGGTAACTATATTATTTACATGGGCCATACCAGAATCGAACTGGTGAATATTCCGTGTAAAGGAATCGGTTTGCCACTAGCCTAATAGCCCAATAAGATTATTAAATAATCTTAAAATAATAATAAACCTATGCCTTTTAAAGGTTTTTAGTGCTTAAAAAATAATCAATACAGAAATTAATAAATAATAGCAGGTTCTAAACTTCCTATGAAATGTGAAAAATGCAATGTTGAAATTCCACAAGATAGTAAGTTCTGTGGTCAATGCGGAGAGAAAGTAGAGATTCCTCCAAAACCCATTTCTTTTGGAGATACTATCGCAATGTCCTCAAGAATCTGGTTCATGTTAGGTTATATGAAAGGACAAAAAGATAATAAGGAATTTGAAAAAATTTTAAAGAAAAATCATAAAGAGATGTACAAATGGTATAATGATGTTTGGGACTTCTGGAAGAATTTTGCAATAGAGAATGATGAGGAATTAAAGAAACTTGTATCAAAATTAAAAAATGATACTCTCTAACAACTTGTTGTCTAATTAAACAGATGAGGAGGTAGATTTATTATTAATAATTGGTAATTGTCCATCTTATCACTCCCTCTATTTATGTGTGCTTAATAACCCATAACTTTATAAAAGGAGAGTATGTCTGAATATGAAGAGATATTTAATAAAATGAATGAAAATAAACTTAGTATACTAAAAGACCTTTTGGTTAGTGAAGAGCATACATTAGAAGAATTAAAAACATTAGTAGAGAAATCAAAAAAATTTATTAAAATAGAAGAGAAAAGTGGAAAAGTTATTATCTCACCAGAATTTGATTTAACTTCCTCAGAAAAGATAGCATTGTATTTAGTAGGAGTATATTTTTCTAAAGAAATGGGTTTAAATGGAGAGGAGCAAATTACCTCAAGAAAAATTAGTGATAGTATTAATGTTGCTCAAACAACTCTTTCCGGTCCACTTGGAGAATTAGTCAGAAAAAAGATAGTTGAGCAAAAAGATAATTCTTATGAGATAAAATACTATGAGATAAACAATTTCTTGGATAGTCTTGTTGAAAAGTATGCAAATCTGGAAATAAACTCAAAAAAGAAGTTGGGAAGACCAAAAAAAAGTAAAAAAAATAATTCTCCAAAAAAGATTATCACCCCAAAAAAAGTAGAGAAATTCATCAAACTTAAAGAGAATGACGAGTTATTTGAAAAAAGATTAAAAGAACAAGAGATAGAGGTAAGTGATTTTGATTCTATTTATAATATTGATAATGACCAGATTATCCTTTTAAGAGGTTTTAAGGGAACAACATATGCTGAAAGCCATGTCAAATCTATTTTATTATTATTAACCTCATATAAACTGCTAACTAATGAAGAAGAAATTAACTCTTCCTTAATTAGAAAGATGCTTCAACAATCAGGAGTTCCTAATCTTGCAGCATTAACAACAACCCTTAAGGGTTTTTCAACTTTAATTATTCATAAAAGAGGAGCCATAGGTAGCACAAACACCTCATATAAACTTACTTCACTGGGTTTTAGAGAGGGTATAATCTTAGTAAAGGATATAATTAATCATACTTCAAATTTTAAAATAGAATTTAAACAAAGGATAAGAACAGAAAAAGCTAAGCCAATAAATATTGATTATGAGGTTTTGCAAAAAAATATTTCTGAATTCTCAAAAGAAAATGATATTGACGAAGAAAAGTTAAAATTAACTTTTGATTTTTCAACAGATAATCTAAGATTATTAAAAAAACCAAAAGAAAAAATAAGAAAGATACAACAAATAAAATCTCTGATGTTACTAGGTATCGTCTTAAAAAATATATATCACATAAGCTCTTTTAGTGGAAAAACTTTACTAAAACATAGTAATATTTCTTATGATAGGTTGGATTTATTAGATGGAAATAAAGATTATGAAAATTACTTTTCTAAGAAACCTAAAACTGCAATGGAATTAAACTATGCTGGGCAAATAGAAGCATCCAAACGGCTAAAGGGTTTTCTTGAGGAAGATTAAAAAGAATGAATCCTATAAAACTAAAGCAAGAATTGGAAAAAGCAATTTCTCCAGAATTAGTTAAAGAATTATTTTATGAATTTGAAAAAACCAAATCTGCTCATTGGTTGGGAGATATTGATAAAACCATCACCCATTCAGCAAAATTTTCAGAGATAGCTATAGCTAGTTTAAAGAAAATATCCAATCCAAAAGGAGAGATAGATTTAAATGATATAAAATTTAAGAGTATCTATAATCAATTATTAAATCTCCCAAAGAGTTCTCCAAAAGAAGAGTTGTTATTTTTATTAATACCTAATGTTTTGGATTCTATTTATTCTATCAGAAATAAAAAAAGAGTAGTCCATATTAAATTAAATAATGCAGATTCAATTGATGCAGAATTAGTGATGACTGGATGCAATTGGGTTTTTTCACAATTTGTATTTTTATATTACACTAAGGATATTAATGAAGTAGTTTCCTTAACAAACTCCTTAATGGAAAGAAAAGTTCCAACATTAGAAAAATTTGAAGATGGAGAGATAATGATTTTAAAGAAAGGATTAAAGTTTAGTGAAGAATTGTTATTAATCTTATACCAGTTTCCAAAAAGATTATCTGTAAAAGAGTTAAATGGAATCTTAAAACCAACTAAATCTTCTTATATAACCACCTACTTGAAAAACTTATATAAAGACAGATTAATCCATCTAAATTCTCAAGGTGCAATAATAAATAAGAATGGCATAAACAAAATCGAGAATGACAGAAACAAATTTTTTAATTAGTAAACTACCTAACTTAAAACATACATATCAATCAAACCTTCTCCCACCACTCACAACTCTTCTTAGGACAATCCTTTTCTAATGATGTAATTCTTGATAATTCAACCACTCAAACAAATACTAAGATTTTTATAACACATTTAATATATGTTCTTAGGATGAAATTATTATCAAAATCAAAGTATCTAATAGGGTTGCAATGTCCAAGATATTTATGGACAACTATTCATGAACCAGAGAAAATACCAGAAACAGATGAAGCAACACAAAATAAATTTGAACAAGGTTATTTGGTGGGAGAATTAGCAAAAAAATGGTTCACTGAAGGAATTGATATTGAAACAAAAGATTTTATTAAGAACATTAATGAAAGTTTAGAACTTCTAAAAAAAAGAAAACCTTTATTTGAAGCCGGGATAATTGTTAAATTAGATTGGGGAGATATTTATTCTAGAGCAGATATTTTAAATCCTGTTGGAAAGGATGAATGGGATATTATTGAGGTAAAAAGTGGAACTCGCGTTAAACCAGAAAATATCTGTGATGTGGGTTTTCAAAAATGTGTTTATGAAAAATCGGGTCTTAAAATTAGGAAATGTTTCTTGATGCATGTTAATAATGAATATGTAAAAAATGGAACAATAAACCCAAAAGAAATACTCAAAACACAAGATATTACTAATGAAGTTAATGAAGAAATTAAGGGGATTGAAGATAGGATAAAAAATCTTTTTAGGATAATTAATGCAAAAAAATGTCCTAACTTATCTATTGGACAACATTGTAAAAATCCTTATGATTGTCCAATTTCTGAATGTTGGGATTTTCTTCCTAGTGAAAATGTTTTTGAGTTATATTATGGTGGGAAGAAATGTTTTGAATTATTTGAGAAAGATATTCAATCATTAAAAGATATTCCTGACCAATTTAAACTATCAAGAAAGCAACAACAGATACAAATAGAATGTGCCAGAGAAGGAAAGATTTATTTGGATAAAGCAAATATAAAATCATTTCTTAAAAAATTAAAGTATCCACTATACTATTTAGATTTTGAAACAATTAGCACAGCCGTTCCCATTTTTGATGGGTCACATCCTTACCAACAGATTCCCTTTCAATATTCCTTGCATATTGTTGAAAAGGAAAATGGTAAACCAAAACACATTTCATTTTTAGCAAAGGGGGATAAGGACCCAAGAAGAGAATTTTTAAAATCATTAATAGAAAATTTAGGAGATAATGGAAATATCCTTGTTTATAATGAAAGTTTTGAGAAAAGCGTATTGGAGAAGTTATCCTCTTTATTTCCAAAAGAGAAGAAAGATATTGAGGATATTAAAAAAAGAATTATAGATTTATTAGAGCCATTTAAAGAATTTGATTATTATAATCCAAAACAAAAAGGGAGTGCAAGTATTAAGAAGGTATTACCTGCTTTAGTTGAAAAACTTCCAAAGGGCATGAAAGGTTATACTGAAATGGAAATTGGAAAGGGTGATGAAGCAAGTTTAGCATTTTTAAAGATTGCATTGGGAGAACATGACGACTATATTGATTGGGATAAAGTATCTGAGGAAGAACAGAGGAAGATTAGAAAACATTTAGAAGAGTATTGTAAGTTAGACACTTATGCTGAAGTATTGATTTTGGATAGATTAAGAGAGTTAGTTAAATAGAAAGGATTAAAAGTATTTAATTTGTACTTATAATATGATGAAAGTATTAAAAGAATCTAGTAATATTGTAGGAGAAAATATTGAAAATCTTAAGAGATTATTTCCAGAGATAGTATCTGAAGGAAAAGTAGATTTTGATAAACTAAAGTTAGTTTTGGGTGAAGAAGTTAATGGGAAAGATGAAAAATATTTTTTTAATTGGAGTGGGAAAAAAGAATGTTTTAAAAATATCCAAACAACTTCAAAAGGAACATTAACTCCTTCTGAAAAAGAATCTGTCAATTGGGATTCTGCTGAAAATCTGTTTATTGAAGGAGATAATCTTGAGGTGTTGAAATTACTGCAAAAAACTTATTTTAATAAAATTAAAATGATTTATATTGACCCCCCCTATAACACTGGGAAGGATTTTGTATATAAGGATAACTTTCATAATAACATAAATGCATATCTTGAACAAACAGGACAATCAAATGGTGATGGAGTAAAATTAACAACTAATCCTGAAACAAATGGGAGGTATCATTCTGATTGGATTTCTATGATATATCCCAGATTATTTATTGCTAGAAACTTTCTGAGAGAAGATGGAGTGATATTTGTTTCTATTGATGACCATGAAGTACATAATCTAAGGAAAATTATGGATGAGATATTTGGTGAAGAAAATTTTGTAGCCCAACTAGTCTGGGAAAATAAAGAAGGGGGAGGAAGTTCAGATAGTAAATTCTTTAGGTTAAAACATGAATATGTTTTATGCTATTCTAAGAATATTGATGTATGTACTATTACTGGTGAAGGTCAAGAAGAAGACTCTTCATACTCTTTTGAAGATGAATTTGTAAAGGAAAGAGGGAGATATAAATTGATTAAGCTGAATAGTTTCAGTATACAATATTCTAAATCTTTAGACTACGAAATTAAACTACCCAATGGAGAAAAAATAACTCCCCATGAGAATGGCAAGAGGGGATGTTGGAGATGGTCTCAAGATAAATATGCATGGGGTGTTAAAAACAAGTTTATTGAATTTAGAGAAAATGCAGAAGGAAAATTATGGGTGTATACTAAACAATATTTTAAAGTAGATAATAATAACAATCCCATTACCAGACAAATACCATATAGGGGAGTTATATCTAAGTTTTCTAGCACACAAGCCACAAAACAGTTAGAAAAACTAATGGGGAAAAAGTTATTTGATTACACAAAACCTTATGATTTCATAGAATTTTTAATCACTCTTGGAAGTAATGGAGAAGATGAGATTATTATGGATTTTTTTGCTGGTTCAGGTTCTACAGGACAAGCAGTGTTAGAGATAAATAAAAAACAGAGTTTAAATAAAAAGTTCGTTCTAATACAACTACCTGAACCAACTAATGATACTTCCCTTGCAAGAAAAGAAGGTTACAAAACAATTTCAGATATAGCAAAAGAAAGAATAAGAAGAGTTATTAAAAATCTGGGAGATAAAAAAGTAGGTTTTAAGGTTTTCAAATTGCAAAAATCAAATTATAAAATCTGGGAAAAGTACGAAGGGAAAGATGAAAAAGAATTAAAAAAACAATTACAATTGTTTAAATCTCCATTGATTGAAGGATATAAAGATATTTCTGTGATATATGAATGTATAATCAAAGAAGGATACAATTTAAATTCTAAAATTGAAAAAACTACAATTAAATCAAATAGTGTATACAAAATAATTGATGGAGATTTATTCTTCTACCTCTGTTTAGATTCCGATATAAAAGATAAAACTATCGATGAATTGAAACTTAAAAAAGAGGATATGTTCATTTGTCTTGATGATTCTCTGAATGACAGTAGGAAGAAAAATCTGTCTATTCAATGTAATTTAAAAACAATTTAAACTAAAATGATGAAATTTAAATTTGATAGTAACCTAGATTTCCAAATTGAAGCAATCAACTCAATTACAAATCTCTTTAATGGACAAAAAAATACTACAAAATATTTACCCTTTATTGCAGAGGATGGAGTTGTTCCAAATGAATTAGAAATAAGTGAGAAGAAAATATTAGACAATCTGAAAGCAATCCAAAAAATGAATAATCTTAAGGAAACTGAAAAATTGGATGGAATGGATTTTACAATTGAAATGGAAACTGGAACAGGTAAAACTTATGTATACCTTAGAACAATTTTGGAACTAAACAGAGATTATGGTTTTAAAAAGTTTATAATAATTGTTCCTTCCATTGCAATAAAAGAAGGTGTACTAAAAACCCTAGAGATAACTAAGCAACATCTTCAAAAGATTTATGATAACATCTCATATAATTTTAGTGAATATGATTCTAGCAAACTCACAAGAATAAGACAATTTTCTAGAAATAATAATGTAGAAATCCTAATTATGACCCTTGATTCTTTCAATAAAGATACAAATATTATAAATCAAAAAAATGATAAATTGGGTGGAAGACCTATTGATTTAGTGGCAAAAACAAATCCGATACTTATTTTAGATGAGCCACAAAATATGGAAAGTGATAAAGCTAAAGAAGCAATAATAAAATTAAACTCTCTTTTTAGATTGAGATATTCAGCAACACACAGAAGTTATTACAACTTAGCATATAGACTAACACCTGTAGATGCATATAATAAATCACTAGTTAAAAAAATAGAAGTTCTGTCAGTAGTCAAAGATGATGATTTTAATAATGCCTATATTAAATGTTTAGATATAATCGCTAATGAAAAAGGGATAACTGCAAAATTGGAGGTTAATCAAAAACAAAAGAGTGGATATAAACTAAAAAGTATTACAATAAAACAAGGAGATGATATTTATAAAAAAACAGATAATCCAGAATATAAAGATTTTATAGTTTCTGGGATTCATGCTGGTTATAATTATGTTAAGTTTTCTAATGGGGTTAATGTTAAGAAAGGAGAGGATTTGGGAGGAGATAAAAAAGAACTTATGAAAATTCAAATTAGACATACTATTGAAGAACATTTTAGAAAAAAGGAGTTGCTTGAACCTTTAAATATTAAAGTATTATCTCTCTTCTTTATAGATAGAGTTGCAAATTATACTGAATCAGAGGGATTCATAAGAAAAACATTTATTGAGGAATTTGAAAATGTTAAAAAGGATTTTCCAAAATATAAGAAATTAAATGTTGATGAAGTTCACAATGGATATTTTTCTAATTTTAAAAGTGAAAAAGGAATGGAACAAGATAAAGAAGCATTTGACTTAATCATGAGAGATAAAGAGAAATTATTATCTTTTGAAGAACCAACACAATTTATTTTCTCTCATTCAGCTCTTAGAGAAGGATGGGATAACCCCAATGTTTTCAATATTTGTACACTTAATGAAACTGTATCTGAGATGAAGAAAAGACAGGAGATAGGTAGAGGAGTAAGACTTCCAGTAAATCAAACAGGGGAAAGAATAACTGATTTGGAATTCAATATCCTAACTGTTGTAGCTAATGAAAGTTATGCTGATTTTGTTTCTAAACTTCAACAAGAGTACATTGATGAGTATGGTATATCAATTGCACCTCCCAAACCTGCTAATGCTAGGAATAGAAAAATGTTAAAATTAAAGAAAGGGTTTAGATTAAATCCTGAGTTTAAAGAGTTATGGAAAAAGATTTCTAAAAAAACAAAATATTCTGTCAATATAGAAACATCTGAGTTAATACATGATTGTATAGATGAAATAAACAAACTAACAATCAAAACTATTAGGGTAAGAGTGGAGAAAGTCTTCTTATCTCTAACTGAAGATGAGGGGATAAAAACTCAATTTGTTGGAAATGAAGCTGAAGAGTTAAATAAGGATTTTGATATTCCTAATTTGATAGAACTAATTTCATCTGAAGTAAATCTAACAAGAGAAACAGTTTATAATATCCTATCAAAAGTGGATAACCTAAATCTAATCTTTAAGAATCCCCAAGAGTTTACTCAATCTATGATAACTATAATAAAAGAGAAACTAAAAGAATTTTTAACAAATGGTATAAAATATATTGAACTAGAAGAATTTTGGAGGATGGAGTTGTTTGATAATATTGAATCTTATGATGAATACATTATCCCAGATTATAATGATAAGACTATTTATGATGGAACCATTTGGGATTCAGATGGAGAGATGAATTTTGCAAAGAAATTACAGGATGATGACAGAGTTAAGTTATTCATTAAACTTCCACCTTGGTTTATTGTACAAACTCCTGTAGGAGAATATAATCCTGATTGGGCAGTAGTGTTAGAAGAGAGGGATTTAACAGGCAAGGTTAAAAATAAACTATACCTAGTAAGAGAAACTAAATTTGTTGAATCTTTAGAGAATCTCAGACCTTCTGAAAAGTATAAGATAAAATGTGCAGAAGAACACTTTAAGACTATAAAGGTGGATTTCAAACCAATTAAGACTTATGATGAGATGATAGTTCAATAGTTTTCTTTTCTTACTTCAATCTTCTCATCCCCTAGCGCATACACTCACAAACAAACTGCTTATAGTTCTGCTATCAACTTTAATATAATATATACGGGTAGGACTTTTTCCGGAAATAAAATTAAATATATAAATTTTTATTTATATATAAATTAATTCTTAAATGATTAATCAAATGAACAGAAATATCTTAATCTTTTATCATTAAAGATTAAATGAACACATAAAACAACCCATTAGATTAATTCTATTTTCATCTCACAAACTATCTTAAAATCTTTAACACAATATTTTTGTATATTAAAGTAATTTAATATAGTGGAAGTACCATAATTAGTTACTTTCTTTATAGTTCTCATGCCCAGTAATGCCCACAGCGTATATTAAAATACTATTTAATATACTAATTAAAATAATAAGAATTATAGTTTAATCAGTTTAAGGGTTTAAAAGAACTGTTAAAGCCACTTAACGAGCTGGCATCGCAGCACATGGGCTTTTATTCATTCTTAGTAGATTTAACTTCTTCTACATCCATAGACCAATTACAATCTTTACTCTTCCAACACTTTATCCTATATCCCTTTCCATTCTCCTCAATGTGGAAAAGCGAAGACTTACAATCTGGACATTTAAATTCTTCCATGTAAAATATAGAAGAACACCCTTTTTATAATTGTCTATTGTGTTATATACTAATCACAAAAACTATTTCTTACTTCGCTCTTACACACTTTATTACCAGAAGAATCAGAGCAACACACTTTTACTTCATGTGATTCAAACACATTAAACTCTTTAATAGTATTGTAAGATGAAAGAGGGGTTGGTTGATTATCTACATAAGAATCACAACTATAATCTCCTTTTGTTGTGTAGTAAACTTCAATGCTCTGTTTTTCAACACCATATTCCTCAGCATTAGTGCAATCAACACCAGCACCCCAATTAGTATTCCAAGATGTAATCAAATAAATATCATTTTGTTTAATTGAATCAATTTTGTTAGAATCAGAAAGAACAACCTTGCCGGTTATTTTACTTCCAAAGAAGAATAAGACTACAACAACAACTAATACTAATAAACTCACAACTACAATCTTAGTTTTTTCCATAATTTTTCTTGAATTAACTACTATATATATGTTACGCTAATGTTACTCTTATATTAAAATAAAAGTTACGCTTCTTTTTTATGGTTTCAAAAGAACTGAAAAAGGAGATTTTCCTAAAGAAAGGAGAATTAAGAAGAGAGATTTTTAATAGTTTGAATAAACCAAAAACAGCTACTGAAATCTCAAAAGAGTTAGGAAAACATAGAAGTTCTGTTAGTAGAATATTATTAGATTTAGAAAAAGAAGGATTAATTAAGTGTGTTAATCCTGAAGATGATAAGTTTAGACATTATGTTAGAAAATAATTAGCAACCCCTAGCAAATATTTCTAACGACTTTAGACTGACAAACCCTATTATTTCCATCACTGCAACACACACTTAATTTATAACTATCAAACACATTGAATCCATTAAAGGTATATTTTGTTTCATCCAAATTATATGATTGTGGTGTACTAACTTTTCCATCTGCATAATTAGTTATTATTTCAAGGTCGCAAGAATAACTCTCAGGATTATAAGAAACATAATAAACTAATCCGATTTCTTGCATCACTCTATTTTCTTTGTCTGCATCTTCACAACCGGGAAAATCTACTAAATGCCAAGTTGCATCTATGAAGTTAATGTCTGACTTCTCAATTCCAATACTTTCAGTTTTTCCTGTGAAAGTTTGGTCTATCTTATAATCCAAAAAGAAAAAACCAAAAACTAAGAAACTAACAAATAATAATATTCCAACAATTGTGCTAAACCTTACTTTATCTTTCCTCATATAACTCTAATTAGTTAAAGTTTAAATATTATCCCTTCATTTCTGTTTACCTTGGTCTATTTAGTAATCATCTAAGGATTCCGTATGCTTACTTTTCAAAAATTCAGTTACTCTGAAATCAACTTTAATATCACTAGGTCTAATTTTAGTTTCAAGTGTTATTCCATCTAATGTTTTGCATCTGCCTAATGCAACATAAGAATGTCCAAATTCCCACACACCAGATGATAAGTCTATATGTGCTTTGTCTAAAGTTTGTCCCTGACATTTGTGTATGGTTAAAGCCCATGCAAGTCGCAAGGGAATCTGACTAATTTTACCAACAATATTAGCAATTATTCTTCCAGTTTTTCTATCATAACTGTATTTTATCTTTTCCCAATCATCTGCCTGAACATCAACAATAGAAGAATCTTCGTCTAGTCTTACCTTAACAGATTGTTTTCCTAATTCTTCTACTTTTCCAAGAGTTCCATTTACCCATCTTCCCCTAGTATCATTCTTAACAAAAATAACTCTTGCATCTTTCTTCAGATTTAATTCTAGGTCTATTGGAAGATTGGTTATTCCTAATTTAAAATCCCCTTCAACTTTTGCTTTATAATTATATAACTTGCTTTGAAGTTTTCCCAACTTTTCATTATTAATGAAATCAGCAACACTATTTGTTGGAGTAATTATTATAGATTCTTCTTGTTTGGTTTTGTCTGCTCTTGCATTAATCAATTCAAGTGCTGCTGCATCAATATTTCCCAACCTTACTTTATCTAAAAATTCTATAAAAGTAGAATCTGTTTGTCTGTAAACCTTTTTTAGTTTGATTATATCAAAATTAAAATACTTCATAACTTTAGCATCAAAGAAATAAGGTGATTTGTAAATCTTATTCATTACTTCACCCATATCTTTCTCAACAACGGGGGGTAGTTGATATAAATCTCCAAAGAGTAGCATTTGAACTCCACCAAAGGGTTTACTAGGTTCTCTTCCATTCAGTCTCAGAAATTTATCAATAGCATCAAACATATCTGCTCTAACCATTGATACTTCGTCAATTATTACTGCATCAAGTTTATTGTAAATATCCCTATAAACCTTTTGAATGTCAGACTCATCCAGCATTTTTGGAGGAAATCCAAAAAAAGAGTGAATCGTCTGTCCACCAACATTTATAGCCGCTAAGCCGGTAGGTGCAACTACAGCAACATTCTTTTTTGTATGATTTGCAAAATATTTTAATAAGGTTGATTTTCCAGTTCCTGCTTTACCTGTAATAAAAAGAGAATTATTTGTATTCTCCATCAGGTTAATAGCTTTCTTGAAATCTTCGTTTAATTCAATATCCCCCTCTTTTGTTACATCTGTTACACTATTATCCACAGTATCATTAAAACTAACTATTTCTTTTGTTACACTCGTTACATCTGTTACACTATTTTTAGTATAAGATACATTATTTTGCTTAATTTCAATAGATTTAGTATTACTTTGTATTACTTCTTCCATATTCTTTCTATTTTCATTAGATATATCTTCTTTTGGTGTAACACCTGTAACAGATGTAACGTCGCCAACATCATAATTCTCTAAGGTTCTTAGTTCTTCTGTAACAGATGTAACATCTTCCAAATCAGGGATTCCTATTATTCTATCTTTGAGGAGTTCATCCCTCTTTAATTTTAATATTTCTCCTACAAGCAATCTACCGAATTCTGTGAAACCCCCTGTACCTTTTTTTGTCATTGGAGGTAAATCCATATCTGGGATAAACTGAATCTTACCCTTTGAAAATTCTACCTGCTCGCCAGAACCTTCATTTAGTTTGTACCAATGTTTTTTTGTCCCCCTAATATGTTTTAATTCATATTCAATTACCTGATTTAAAGCTCTATTAATTCTCATTCGATTTGTTGTTTTTGACTTCTCAACAGCTGTCTGATTACCTCCGAATTTATGTAAAAGAAGCAGGATTTCCTTTATTTCTTGAGGACAAACTCTACCTATTGCTACTGCATGAACTTTATGAATGTCGTTGAGAGCATTTTCTGTTTCTAACCCTAAATCATTCAATTCCTCAAGGTATAAATTATATAACCAATCAACATGAGATTTGTTGATTAATGTTTTATTTTCAGAATTAAAAGATTCATGTAATATTGCAACAGCTGGTAATTGGATTGTGAACATTTTCAACCCTCCTTTTGATAGTACTCCATATTTCATAGAAAATCTTGGGTATCTTTTTCTAATTTCTTTCATTTTTTCTCTGATATAGTCTATTATCCCCTCTTCCCAAATAAAATCATCAACTTTTCTACTCCATGCGAATGCCCTCAAGTTTGACCAATATTCTTCTATTTCTTTCAACTTTGTTGGATTATATTGCTGAGATATGTGTGTTTCAATCTTATCAACATCAGTATCTGAATCTGCTATCACCAACACATGATGTATTCTTCTTCTATCTGGACCTGAAAATTTATTGGTAAAATCTGATTCTGTTGCGCCCATATCAAAACTGGCTTGATGTTTTGTCTGATATTGCTCTACATCTTTTACTATATTTCCTAACATTATTACTCTAACTGGACATTCCTTTTTTAATCCTCCAGCTTTTAGAATTTGAAGTTCTCTTTCTTCCAAAATACCTCTGAGTTGGGTCATATCTTCAGGATTTAGTTTAGAATATCCGTCTAAGACAACCAATCCATTGCTGGCCTTAGGAATTTCTCCAACCTTAACTGTCCAAGAGTCATTTGTTTGATTTTTTACTACAGAACCTAACAACCCTCTATTTGTTGCATTTTCAACTGTAATGAATTTTGAGTTTGTTCCCTTAGCATATTTCAACACCTCTTTACCTAGCTGAGTTTTGCTTTGACCAGCATCTCCAATATCCATACAATTTATGATTGCATAATCAACTTCTTTATTTGGCAATCTTATCTTTAAAGGGGAGATTAAGTTTACTGCATATATCTTTTTAGTCAAAGTCCTGTCATAAATTCTAGGGGCAAAATATTCAGCAAAAAATTTTTTGTCTCTTGGTATGCCCTCAAATTTTTTTATAAGATTGTAATTTACATCTTCTTTTTTTACTTCAAATTCATAACTATCCACATATAAAAACCAGTCATCAAACTTTTTTCTTGGAGCCTGAAATATCCCTATCTTAGCATTTACTATCAAGGATTTTATAAGTAAATCCCCTTCCCAACTCATTTTAGACTTATAATCATTTGGAACTAAATCATTTCTTAGAAAAATAGAGGTTATTTGCATATTGTTTCCAGTATCTTTAGGATCATATACATTTAACACATAGCCAGTTTCATGTATCTCTTCAATGTCCACTTTAATATGTTGACCTTGCTTCTTCCCATCTTGATAACAACATCCCCTCTTATTCTCCCTCTCTAATTCATCTGAAAATGTTCTAGCACAAGTAAGAGGAGTTTTATCAAATACTATTTTGCTCTTTCCACACTCTGGACAAGTTGCTCTATATGAAGTGACCATGCTTTCTCCAGAGGTCATATCTAAAACAGAAACAATGGTTTTGACACTCTTACCTAACTCAACCTTGATATTCTTTAAAGGAGTTAATTCTAGTTCTTTTTCAGGAATCTTGACACCATATTTTTCTTTAGCTATTTTTTTGACTTCAATAAAATCCTTTCCCTTCAATTTTTTTCCACTAGCAGAAAAATCATTGCAATCACAAACCCCCTCTTTGAGTGCTAAGAAAGATAAAGAATCACCTCCTGAAGCACACCTAAAACAATGCCAGAGATTCTTAGATGGATTAATAAAAAAGTTCATTCCTGTTGTTGAACCATGCACTGGATGAGAGCCAAAATACTCATCGCCAGTTTTCTTCATACTACCTAAACTAACTAAAGAAGTTATTGATAGCAAATCACTTATATTTGTCTTGTTATACTGATTCCAGTCTGGAGACTTAACAAGGGGTTCATCTTTAAAATCGGTATAGTTCTCCTTGATTTTATCTATAATCTCTTGTGAAAGTTCTGCTATTTCTATGTCTTTTATAACCTTGTACTCATTTCCACCAATAGGATGTCTTGAACCTGCACCAACACATTGAGAGCCAGGTCCCTGCAATTCTCCATAATGGACTTTATTCTTTGTCAGAACTATTTTTGGAGTTCCTGCTGGAACTATGTAGTATCTATGTTGTTTTTTACTTCCTGTTTCAATAGTCAGAGTTTCTGGGACTATCTTATCTAATTCCGGAATAATAGCCATATCATCAACATCAAGAATACTTAATCCATTACCACACCTTACCCCATAATTACCTCCATTGGAGATATGATTAATTAATTTGGGGTCTGCATAAACATAACTTCTGTTCAAGTTCCATCCAGGTTCAAGGGGAGTTTTTCCAATAGAAGTAAAACCCTCTTTTTTTATAGAATCAAATTCTTCTTTTGTTTTTGGTTCAAAAGTATAAATTTTCTTATTAATTTCATAATCTTTATCTCTATATTGATTCCACCTACCCAACAGTATAAACTTAAATTGGGGTTTTCTCAATTGAGTAGGTGGTATCATTTTGTAGTTCGGATCCTCCTTTCAATCAATGTTCTCTTCCGGAAGAATGTAAGAAAACAAACCAAGCCATATAATTCCATATCTAATGGTGCAATGTATTTACTACTGGGTTCAGATAGGCCCATATCTTTAATTCTGTGTGTTGCTGTCATCATCTTGTACCTCTTTTAACCATTTTGACTCTAAACCAATAATATCACTCTGCATCTCATCAATTATATCAAAAACTCTGTCCAAGGACTCTTTTTGGAGGAGAATAGAATCATTGCTGTCTTCGCTCATCTTTCTCCTCCTGCCAGTCATATCTCTTGCACCTGACACATACTTTTGGTTTTCTCCCAAGTGTAGAGTACCAGCACCAGCCGCACTTCTTGCATTCACACTTTATTGGTTTTTGTAATTCCATTTTATAATAAAGTATAAATACTTAATATACCTGTTAATGGTACCCTAAAATGGAGAAAAGAAAAAAAACTTTAGATGATGAACCAATAAGAGTATATCCTGCTGTAAGGCCACCATTGATAAAGGGGGTAGGAGAAAACAAAGTCGCTTTAGAATATTTTAGAAAATTTGTTACCCATGGGGAAGTAACTAGAAAATTATATCCAAATACTAAAAAAGATGTAAAAAGTATTGGAGCTGTGACAAAAGTATTTGATAAACTTAAAAGAGCAGATTATATTGAAGAGGGAACAGAAGCAATAAATAAAACAAACTTCAATGGAACAAGATATACTCAAAGAAATTCTGTTCATAGAATTAAAATAAAATTCATATTTGATTCATTTGATGAACTGCATATTAAACTAACTCAAAAAGAAAAGAAGTTCCTAAATGAAATCTATGATAATCCTGAAGCAAGACAAGTTATATGTGAACTTAATGCCGGAGAAAATATTTTTATTTCTGCAATAAAATTTTATGTTCTTTATTATATAATCAAACAAAAAGGTAGACCTGACGATTTTAAAAAGAAGTTAGATGAGAAGATGATAAAACTATTTGAAATGCCTAGAATACTTTAACTACTCTTAACCACAAGAGGTTTTGTTTGTCCCTTTTTCAATTCCATAACAATCTCTATTAATTGTTTCCTCTGTTTTTCCATTGCTAATTTAAAATCTGTTTTAATTTGAGTTATATCTTCTTTTAGATTTTCAATCTTTAATCCTTGTAACTTAGAAACTTCTTTTTGTTTTTCAAAATCAGCTTCAATCTTCTTTAAATTGCTTTCATAAACTTTCTTCTGTGGTTTTCTTCTATCTAATGAAAGATAATTTATATAAGAGTCTATAGTACGAGAACTAGGTTTATGTCCGAGCCTAGAATTACATTCTTCACGGCTCCAGCCCTTCCTTAAAAGGTCGCAAGCCATACTACTTCTTAGGTCCTTGAATGTAACCTTCTGACCGCCGGGCAAACACTTCACACCTGCTCTTTCAACTGCTCTATCAAAAAACTTAACAGCCGCTTTGTGGCCGAACTTGAAAAGTTTATTTTCTGGATGTAGTTCATTTAAAGTTTTTTTAGATTTCAAATATCTGTTTTTGACATTCTTAGGGTCTGCTGGTTTTAAGTTTCTAAGAACTATTTCTAAGTATTTTACAGTTTCTTGATAATTTGTTGTTTCACCTCTTGCAGTTCTACTCCTCTTAATTCTATCTTTAGTTAACATCACTAAATATTCTGGTTCATTAGTATCCGGATTGATTTGTCTTTGGAAATCTTCTCTAGTCAATTCTAACAATGTTCCAATATTTTCACCTATATCAAAAGCTAACCACATCAAACATTTATGTTCTGTTTTTGGAGCACAATCAACAATTTTTCTAAAAGACTCTTCTTCTATGTATCTTACTTCATCTCTAAACTCCCTTCCTTTTATTGAGAACTCTTTAATTATTTGTGTTGCAATAAAACTCTTACCAACCAAATCAAATAACTTTCCTTTCATCATTTGATAATATAAACTTCTGTCAGCAAATCTAGTTCCATTTTGAGTTTTGATGTTTCCATCTTCCAAATCATCAATTAATTTTTTTATTTCAACCTCAGTTAATTTAGACCAATCTTTATTTTTGAACCAATTATTCAGATTAATCAATCTACCAATATAGAAATAAAGTGTTTTGTAGGATTTTTCATCAACTTCAGCTAAACCTTGTTTCCTTTTTAGTTTGTATTGTTCAAATTCAAGAAACTTCTCAGTAACCTGTCTATTTTTAGGATTAATATCCTTATTATTTAATAATTCCTCTTTTCTCCTTTCATATCTCTCTTTGTACATAGAAGATTAAACACTTTAAACTATATAAACCTTATTACTATTTTAGATACAAAAAGGTTCTTATTTTTTACACCGAGAATTCACCAGTTCGATCCTGGTATCGCCCATATAAACAAATTATGACAAAAAAAGAGAATAATAATCCAAACTTTTATATAGGATAATTTACTAATAATTCTATGATAAGCTCCCCGGTTTATGTCCTAATTGCAATAATTGTTTTAGCAATAATAGCAATTATTTTATTTTTCACAAGAAAAAACAAAAAGCAAAAACTAACTCCTTTAGCTGGATTCGCTTTTATATTTATTTTATTGGGAATAATTGGAGATAATAGAACATTTAGTTATAGTTTAATGGGAATTGGAATTTTACTTGCAATAATCGATATAATTAAGAATAAAAGAAAATGAAAAAAGTAGTGATTATAAGCATTGTTACAGTCATAATCATAGGGGTTATAGGATTTTATTTTTTTAATCAAGACAATTCAAATCAAAATACAAACACTAATCCTGAAGAAGTTAATGACTATGTAGGAGAATCAACAACAATTATGCGTAAAGATTTTAGAGCAATAATAAAAAATGATTGGCAAGAATCTGAAATTCCTCCATCTACTTATTTTTATCTTCCTCCAAATACTCAAGAAGAAGATGCTAATGCAGAAGTAATTTCTATTGCAGTTACACCTTTAGGAGAAAACAATCAATATACTTTAGAGACTTTGCTAGAGCAAGGAATTGAAAATTCAAAAAAAATCATGCCTGATTTTGAATTAACTGAAAACATTGATTGGAAAAATAATAATTTTGCAGGTAAAAAAATTAAATTCACAGGTACTTCAGAAGGGATTAAAAGAAATAGTGTGCAAGTTTTTGGTATTGAACACGATAATCTTTATGCAATAACCTACTCTTGCCCTATTGATAATTGCAACTCATATGCAGTTTACAATAGTTTATTAGAAAGTTTTGAGCCAATTAAAGCTAAATAATATAAACTTCAAAAAATTAAGAATAATAAAATGGTAAAAATTAACAAATATATTTACTGGACACCAAGAATATTATCAATCTTATTTATTTTATTTTTAGCATTATTTTCCTTAGATGTTTTTGATTCTTGCAATGGTTGGGGGTGTTTACTTGCATTATTTATGCATAATATTCCTTCAATTATTCTAGCAGTTATCTTAATAATTTCCTGGAAACGTGAATGGGTAGGGGGAATTGCATTTATTCTTGCAGGATTTGCATATATAACTTTACTAACTGCAAATATGTTAAATGAAGGAGTATTTCATTGGTATATGGTGTCCTGGTCTCTTATAATTGCCTGCCCTGCATTTTTAATAGGAATTTTATTTTTAATAAATTGGAAGAAAAGAAGATGAAAAAACAAAGAGATACTAAGAAAATAAGTTATATTCAACATTTAAAAGACAATCCTAAAGGATATTGGTTTAAAAGAAAATTATATGGTTGGGGTTGGGTTCCTGTTAAATGGCAAGGATGGTTAGTAACTTTAATCTTAATCGCTTTTGTAGTTTATATGGCAATAGCTTTTCTAACTAAAGGGAAACTAATAGAATATTTTATTTCTTTGATAATCGCTATAGCTATTTTGATATACATAGCTTACAAAACAGGTGAAAAGCCAAAGTGGAGTTGGGGGAGATAAATTTTATCTAAAAACTTATAAAGCATTTTTTCTTTTTCATAAAATGATAAATAACCTTGAGATTAGAATAAAAAAGCTTAATCCTGATGCAAAAATTCCTACTTCAAGCAACGAACATGCAGCAGGTTTTGACATTTATTCTTGTGAAGATTATGAACTAAAACCAGGAGAAACTTATGCAGTTAAAACAGGAATTTCAATGGAAATTCCTTCAGGAAAAGTTTGTTTGATTTGGGACAGAAGTGGAATGGGGTTCAAAGGAATTCACAGATTTGCAGGAGTTATTGACTCAGATTACAGAGGAGAATTTAAAATAATTTTATTTAACTCAACAAAACAATCATATTCAATAAAAAAGCATGACAGAATAGCTCAAGGAATTATTCAGGATTATTACAAACCTGAATTCATAGAAGTTGAAGAATTAGAAGATTCAGAAAGAGGACATAACTGGAATAGTTCTACAGGAAGATAAAATGCGCCAATGCCGCATTTCAATTCTTATTTAATATTAACATACTAAATTAAAATGCGCCACCCGGGAATTGAACCCGGCTCACCTCGTTGGCAACGAGATATTCTACCGATAAACTAGCGGCGCATAGGGATTTATCCTTAACCCCTCATTAAGGAAGTTTCCCTATTAAAGATTAGAATTATTGTTATTTAAAGATTATCAAATTTTACTAAATCCAATTATATCAAAACATTTATATAATTGTTTGAATTTCTATAATTATGACTCAACTAAATAACCAATTTATTTTTTGGTATTTTTATTAGTTGGGCTTATTCTAATTAAATTTTAGGAGGGCACCAAAAATGACTGATTATTCAAAAATATGTAAGTATTGCATTGGGGATAAATGTATTGATGGATCCTCTTGTATATACAAAGGTCTATCTGAAGAACATAGAACAAAACTAATGAAAGAACAATGTATGTACAAAAGAACACTAGATACGATTTTAGATAAACCTTCAGAACTAGTTGCTTATTCCATTCCAGGATAACCCATTCCAGTTCCTTTAGGGCTTTTGCTTCCTTTAGAAGCAAGAACATCATCAATTCTTAAAATCATTACAGCAACTTCTGTTGCAGAAGAAATAGCCTGAGTTTTAATTTTCAAAGGTTCTATAATTCCTTCTTTTAAAACATCTTCAACTTTATTATTAAAAATATTAATCCCTGCATGTTTTTCTCCTGCATTATGTCTTGATTTTAATTCAGTTAAAACATCAATGGGATCTAATCCTGCATTTTCAGCTAGTGTAACTGGAATAAACTCCAATGAATTAGCAAATTCTAATATTGCTAATTGTTCTCTACCTGAAAATGAATTAGCAAAATCCCTTAATCTTTTTGATAATTCCATTTCAATTGCACCTGCACCTGCAACTATTTTCTTTGTTTTAATAACAGAAGCTGCATCTCCTAAACCATCTTTCAAAGCTCTTTGAATTTCATCCATAACATGCTCTGAACCTCCATGGATTAAAATAGTCAGTGCTTTAGGATTTTCACAGCCCCGGACATAAGTCATGGATTCATCTCCTTCTTTAATTTCTTCAACAATCTGCGACTTACCTAATTCACCTTCAGAAAGTTCATTTAAATTACTTACAATTCTAGCTCCAGTTGCTTTAGCTAAACTTTCCATGTCAGACTTAGCAACTCTTCTGCAAGCATAAATTTTTTCTTTAGCTAAATAATACTGAACAACATCATCAATTCCTTTTTGGCAGAAGATAACATTAGCACTTGAAGATTTTATTTTTTCAACAATTTTCTTTAACATCATTTCTTCCCTATTAACAAAACTCTGTAATTGCTCTGGACTTGTAATTGAAATTTTTGCATCTCCTTCGGGATTTTTCAATTCAAGTGCATCTGAAATCAAAGCTATTTTTGCATTTTCAATTCTAGAAGGCATGTCAATAGAAACTCTTTCTTTATCAATAACAATTCCTCTAATTAATTCTGTATCTTCAATTCCAAAAGTCTTGCTTTTAACAATTTTAATATTCCCTAGATCTAAATTTCCATTTTCAGCAACCTGCTCGATAGATTCAACAATAATATCTGCAAATTTTTCTTTAACAGATTCTGCACCTTTCCCAGTCATTGCAGTCATTGCAATATATTTTAAAACATCTTTTCTATTTCCAACATCAATTGCTAATTCATTTAAGAAATCCTTTGCTTTTTGAGAAGCAAGAGTATATCCTTTAGTTACAACAGTAGGATGAATTTTCTTATCTAATAATTTTTCTGCATTTTCTAATAATTTTCCAGCAAGCATTACTGCAGTAGTTGTTCCATCACCAACTTCTTTTTCCTGAGTTTTTGCAATTTCAACCATCATTTTAGCCGCAGGATGCTCAATTTCCATTTCTTCTAAAATTGTAACCCCATCATTTGTAACAATAATATCTCCAACAGAATCAACAAGCATTTTATCCATTCCTTTTGGACCCAAAGTAGTTTTAATAGATTCAGCAACTAGTTTAGCTGCAAGAATATTATTTCTCTGTGCATCTTTACCCAAAAGCCTGTCTGTATTTTCAGGTAAAATATATATTGGTTGTTTGTCTGATGCCATTTTATAATCCCACTTCCCTTAATTTTTTATCTAAACATTCTGCTCCTTCAGATTGGGATATAAGCCAACCATATGCATCAGTGTCATTAAATCTATATCTTAAATAAATTCCATCAGGGATAAATAATCCAATTCCTAATTCCTTAATATTTTCACTTGAAGATAATCTATTATAAAGTTTAGAAATTATTGTTGGTTCTCCTGTTTTTGAAATTCCTCTAGAAGCAGTCCATATTCCATCAGGCCATTTTTTATAATCAAAATCTCCTTTCTGTCTATCAACCTTTTGAATATACTCTGGCGTTCCAATATCTAATTCCAATATATTTCCTACCCATAAATCTTCTAAACAAGGTATTTTAATTAATTCTATTTTATTTGCTTTAATTATTTTTGTTTGAGCATCACTTTCTCCCATTTTCATCTCACTCAATTTTGGTTTTTAAGTATTATTGTAATTAAAGAAGATATGCGCTCTAAAATATATATTTACCCACAATATTAGTTATAAAGCACAACCCCTCTTAAAATTATGCGCTTGTTAAGAAGAAATCCCGAAATAGGAATTAAAGTAGGGGATATAATGACAAGAAACTTTATTTCTGCAAAACCAGATATCTTTCTTTCTGATGCAATAAAGCTAATGGCTAAAAACAGAGTAGGAAGTTTAATTTTAACTGAAAAGGACATTCTAAAAGGAATTTTAACAGAAAGAGATATTATATGGGCATTAAGCAAAAAATCAATAAAAGAATTGAAAGATATTCAAGCAATAGATATCTGTACAAGAAAAATAACAACAATTCGTCCTTCTGCGGATATTTATCACGCAATGGTTTTGATGAGAAAATTCAAAGTAAGAAGATTGCCGGTTGTATTAAACAAAAGAATAATTGGTTATTTGACTGAAAAAGATGTATTAAGAATTCAGCCAGAGCTTTTTGAAATAGCAAGACAAGGATATAATATTCTTGAACAAGAAGAAAAATTCAAAAGAAAAAAACAAAGAAAACAATTTAGCGAAGGAATTTGTGAAGAATGTGGCAATTATAATCTCTTGTATGCCCAAGATGGAAAATTAATGTGTGAGGATTGCATAGAAGAAATGTGAATATTAATAAAAGAGATAAAACACCTAAATCAACTCATCTGCAAAGCTTATTCATCTAAAACATTAAAAACATTTAAATATACAGCAGGTTTATTATCTAAAGATAATAAAATAATGTGAAAAGAGGAAATGGCAGAAAAGGACACACTTTTTAAAGGTAAAGTAAAACAACAAGGACTTTGGGGTTTCAATGACTTATACAGTTTTACTTATGATTGGTTAAATGGAGAAGGATATAAAGTAAAAGAAAAGACATATTCTGAAAAAGTTTCTGGAGATGCAAAAGATATTGATATTGAATGGGAAGCAAGCAAAAAGGTATCTGATTATTTTAAGTTTACAATTAAAATGGCCTGGAAGATTCTTGGCATGAAATCAGTAGAAGTCCAAAGAGAAAACAAAAAAGTTAAGATGAACTCAGGAATAGTTGAAATTAAGTTCTCAGCAGTCCTAATAAAAGATTATGAGAGCAAGTGGGAAGATGCGCCTTTATGGAAATTCTTAAGGGGAGTTTATGATAAATATATAATTAAGAGCAGAATTGATGATTATGAAGATAAGCTATTAAATGAATTAAATGAATTAATTGCTCAAACAAAGGCTTTTCTTGAAATAGAAGGAAAAAAGTAATTATATACAACCTAACACAAATATTTATATACAAATTTTTTCTAAAATTGTCTATGGTAAAAAGAGTATTGCTAATTTCATTAATAGGCTTGCTATTTCTAGTCAATATTGTCTCTGCAATTAATCTAGATATTAGCTCAGAAGCAATACAAAATAGTGTAATCACTGATTTAAATGAACCTGCTACATTTAAACTTACTCTAATCAACCTAGGAGAAACAGATACATTTGAGATTTATTCTTTAGTTGGAGTAAATATTGAACCAGATGCTCCATTTATTTTAGAGTCTGGCGGAAAAAAAGAATTAACAATAAAATTAATGCCTCAAAATTCAATAATAGAATCAAGAAAAGGATATTTTACATTTGAATATAAAATAAAGAATTCTAAAAATGAAGTCCAAGAAGAACAGCTTACAATGAACATTATTGATTTAAGCCAATCAATTACAATTATCCCTAGCCCAATAAATCCAAATTCCGATAAAATAACTCTGGATGTCAAGAATAATCTTAATTATGATTTTAAGGACATAAAAATAAATCCGGTTTCTGCATTTTTTGAATATGAATCAACTATCTCTTTAAAACCAAAAGAAACAAAACAAATTGAAATAGAGTTAGACAAGTCCAAAGCAATAAGTTTAGTTGCAGGAAATTATCTTCTTAATACTAAAATAGAATTCCAGGGGAAAAAAGCAAATATAGAATCTATGATTAAGTATTTAGAGCAAGAAGGAATAGAAACAGAGGAATCAGAAGAAGGAATTTTAATTGACAGAATTGAAATAACTAAAACCAATGTCGGGAACGTTCCAAAAAAAATTAAAATAGTTCTTGAAAAAAATTTAATTAGTTATCTTATAACTACATTTAACGAAGTTCCACAGACTCAATTTTCAGGATTTACAGTAAGATATACTTGGGAAAAAGAGCTTATTCCAAATCAAGAATTTAAATTAATAGTAAAAACTAATTGGTTCTTGCCTTTAATTATAATCGCCCTTGCAATAATATTATACATTTTAATAAGAAGATATGTTGAATCGGATTTAATATTGACTAAGAGAGTTTCATTTGTAAAGACAAAAGGAGGAGAATTTGCATTAAAAGTAACATTAAAAGCAAAAGCAAAAGCATTTATTGAAAGAGTTCATGTAATAGAAAAACTCCCCCATTTAGTTAAATTATATGAAAAATTTGGTGCAATTACTCCTGATAAAGTAGATGAGAAAAACAAAAGGATAGAGTGGAATATAGATAGTCTTAATAAAGATGAAGAAAGAATATTCTCTTATATCATTTATTCAAAAATAGGGGTAGTTGGAAAATTTGAATTACCCTCTGCAAAGGCAGTTTATGAAAAAGAAGGAAAAATAAAAGAAGTTGAATCTAATAGAAGTTTTTTTATTAATCAACCAGGAGCCCATTACGATTCTGAATAAAATTATCTTCTAAAAACCTTTAAATATCCTTTATTCTCTTTTATTTTAACCCCTGGTAGTATAACGGTTATTACAGGCGGCTGTAGACCGCTTGAAGCAGGTTCGACTCCTGCTCAGGGGATATTCATTCCTGAAAGGAATGTTTATTTCAAGCAAGATGTTGCATAGAAAACAAATAGTGAATTTGGTTCGACCGAATAATTTTATTTTTAATTCATATCTACTATTATTGTAAAAATAGAACTATGAGCACTGCTCAGGGGATTTTATCTCTCTATCAAAGAATATTTAAACATGCTATGTGTTAACTCCTTAAGCGATTAGGATTATTTTTTATTAATTTCCTAATAAAATTAAGATGAAAGTGAAAAAGGGGGGGATAATTTGGTTAGTATTAGCAATCTTGAATGTAATTGTCTTTCTCTTTGATAAACCAATTATCTTTTTTATAACTAAACTAAGAACTTCGATATTAGATATTCTTCTTTTTAATTTTGCTTTTGACAACTTTGTGATTATATTATTAGCTCTTTTAATTGGCATTTTAATTTTAGGGGGTTGTGGAACTAAAAAAAGATGTTTAATCCTTTCTGCTATTGCTTCAGTAGTTTTTTCATGGATAATCGGTTCTATTTTATGCAACCTTATAATGAGGCCCGGTCCATTTCAAGAATATCCTATCCCAGTATTAACATTATTATTCATAAATCTGTCTGGAAAAATTATTGGGTACCATTGTTCTTTTCCATGTATACATGCGATGATTACTTTTTCATTAATTCCTTTACTTAATGAACATTTTAAAAAATTAAGGGTCTTATGGATAATTTTAGCTTCAATAATTTCTCTTTCAAGAGTTTATTTTGGAGCAAATTATCTTTCAGATGTTTTTGCAGGAGCATTATTAGGATATTTAATTGGATATTTAGTATTAAAAATTAATGAAAAATATGAAATTTCAGAAAAAATCAGGCATAAAATAATGCATAAATAATTTTTCTCTATACCCATAACTAGTTAAACTAGAGAATACTGCATATATTAGTCTTTTACACTTCTAAGTTAAGATGTTTTTTAATTTATTGGTTTTAAAAGATAACTCTATTAAGATGAAAGCAAAAATACAAAAATCAATAATTCAAAAACCAATTTATGCGCAGTGCTATAAGTGTTATATAAAATATAATATGGTAAAATTCGGAGTAAATTGTCCAATTTGCAGTAAGAAAAAAGTTGTAGTTATAGCTTCAAATTAGTTTTTATAAATAATCCTCGTTTAATTTTATATTGCCAATAAATATTTTTAATTTAATTTACCGAGGAGATATTTATTAACTCTTTTTAAATTATTTGTTACTCAAAAAATTAGTGAATAAAATTCGCAAACATTTAAAAACCATTTTTCTTTTTTCATAATAACTAAACTTTGGTGATTTTAAAAATGGAAGAAGAAATTGAAACACAAGAAACTGAAGAAGAAACTGAAAACGAAGAAGAATCTGATGAAGAAGAAAGTAATGATGAAGAAGTTTCTGAAGAAGAAACTGAAGAAGTAGAAGAAGAGCCAGAAGAGGTATCTGAAGTATCAGAAGAAGAAGTTTCAGAGGATTCAGAAGAAAGTGAAGACGACGAGGAAGAAGAACCTGCAGAAGAATAAACTTTCTTTTTATTTTAATATTTTTTAACTAATTCTATTTTTTATTTTTTTAATATTTTAGAGATATCCCCCTAACAAACAAAAAACCTCTATTTTCATTAAAATTCAAAGAATATTCTAAATATCTCTTTCTAAATTTTATTCAAAATTTAATTCAGCAACATTATTGCTCTCATCAATTTCACTGATTGAATTATCATAATCTATAACCAGCTTTATATCTCCGGAATTTCTATTAATTAATTTAAGATTGCTGACTGAAAAAGTTACTCCTGCACCAAAATCAATTTTCTTTAAGTTAAAACTATCAACTTTCTCATTTTCATCTAATAAAGTCAATAAAACATTTTCTGCACTAATATCTCCAGAATTTTTTATTGTTACATTAAAGTCCAAATATCTTCCTTTTTTAATTGCATTAACATTATCAAAATACAAATCAGGAAGATTTGGAATAGAATATAACTCTTTTAAATTATCAACTATAGACTGATCTAATCTTTGATTACAAGATGTTAAATAAGGGTACATTAAACTATTTTTATCTGAAGAGTGATCAAATCCAAAAACATGTATTAATTCATGAAGTTCAACATTAGGCCAATCACACTTAACTGCTTTGTGTGGGTTTCCATAAAGTAAAATTATTCCTTGAGTAATAACATTAAATCTCTCTGTTTGTATTATCTCTTTAGCTCCACCTTCACCTGCAATAAAGTAATTTTCTTTAATTGCATTTTTCTCATCTTCTGTACAGCTTACATCAATATCTGGATTCTCAGATAAAACAAATCTAATTAATCCAACTTTCTTAGAAAGTTCATCAAAAGCCCCTATTATATTATTCTTTTTTTCTTCTGTACAGCTTGCATCAATTTTATAGCTTATTTCATTATGATTAAATTTCATATTAGGGTAAAACTGTTTAACTTCTGAAGATAAGTTTAATACCTGTAATTCCCCCCCACTTATAACTGGCTTTAAATTAACGGGATTTCCAGGAATATTCAAATAAAAGAAATAAGCTCCAATTAAAAGAATCAAGATTATTACTAAAACTAAAATAACTGTTAATAAAACTTGAGCTTTTTCCTGATTCTTATTATAAACTAAATTTCTAGATTTATTTACCATCTTTTGATAACTTAAAAAAGATTCAGAATATATAAAACTTGTTAGTATATCTTGAAACAATAAAAATATCTAAGATTCTGCAGATCTTATTTCAGAAGCCCAATTATCATTATATTCTGTATCGTATTTATTTTCATCTGTAAATGGGTATGTCCTATCTAATATCTTTCTTAAAAAATCCACTCTTTTATGGAATGGCTTTTTCATTAAATCTCCAAGATAGGGATAAATTAATTTCACTCTGCCAAGACTAATCCAATCTCCAGTTTCACTAAAGTCCTTTGCTAAAAAATTTAATAATTCCAATTTTAATCTTGGATCTCTTTCACTAGAATAACTTCCTTTTAAGGCAGCAATGAGAGTACTTCCTCTATCTTTCGATGTTTGAACTAAATCAATAGCAGAATCAAATGTCTCATTAACCCTTTCAGCTCTTGGATAATCTTTAGTTAATATTTGAAAATATTCAGATAAAGATTGGGTATGACTTAAACAACTTGGATCTACATAACCTAGAGGAAATGACTGATTAAAAATTTCATTGTTTTCCTTTTTTTCAAGTTCGTAAATTGTTTTTACAAATAAATATCTATCAATTTCTGTCATATTTCTAAAAAACACAGGGAAATTATTAGAGCCTTTCAATTTACTTAATAAATCTGCATCTATATTCTCTTCAGAGAAAATTCTTGTATCCAAAGAGTATAATTTTAAAACATAACTTCTAAACTTACCCATGTTAATTGCAAAATCTCAATACTTTTAAATATAATTATTAATAAAAGCAACCTTTTTAAATATAAGAAATCTTCCATTTTCATGCCCGCATAGTAAAGTGGCTATTACGCATCCCTGTCACGGATGAATCCCGTGTTCAATTCACGGTGCGGGCGTAAATATTCATTTAGGTATATTAATATTTAATAAAAATGAATATTTACGCAGTTTTTGTACAAAAACGCAGTTTTTCAAAAAGATGAACAAAAAAACAATAATCTTTATAATAGCTATTTTGATTTTAATAATTGTAGCAGGATATTTTATAAATAATAAAATTAATAATAAAGAAATGGCACAAGTAAAACTAACAACAAATCATGGAGATATTGTAATTGAATTATATAATGATATGCCAATTACAACAGGTAATTTCAAAAAATTAGTTGAACAAGGATTTTATGATGGAGTTATATTTCATAGAATAATTGAGGGATTCATGATACAAGGCGGAGATCCAACAGGAACAGGAATTGGTGGCCCAGGATATAAAATAAAAGATGAATTTACTCATGTTGGAGGAAATAAAAATAATAGAGGAACAATTGCAATGGCAAATGCAGGTCCTAACACAGGAGGAAGCCAGTTCTTCATAAATCTAGTAGACAATAATTTCTTAGATTCTAAACATCCTGCTTTTGGAGAAGTTATAGAAGGAATGGATGTTATTGATGAAATAGCAAAAGTTCAAACAGATAATAACGACAAACCTTTAGAAGAAGTTATTATAGAGAAAGCTGAAGTTATTTAATAATAAAATATCTATAATTTCATAAAACAAACAACAAGTCATTTGCAATCCTTTATTCTTCATTAGCTAATCTAATGAACCTGCTATCTTCATCTGAAAAAAGTATGAGATTTACATATTACCAATATTTTCTAATTCTCAACCCACAACTTTATAAACCCCGATTATCCTATAATTATATGATTAATGGTTAGCAAGAAAACAACTATGTTGCTATTTCTTGTAATAATAAGTTAATATAAGGTCCATTACAGACTTTAACTGAACATTATATCCGTTAGTTTTAACTAACTATTTGAAAAATTCATAAAATGAGTATTTCAATAAATTCAAACAAAATGGAAGAAATAACTATTGAAAAATTATTAGGAATACAGGATAATGAAGAAAAAGATTACCTGATAACAAGCATACCTACAGGTATGTATGCAGATAGAGAATCTTATGGGAATAGGCCTTTATTGTCTTTTATCCTTGATGGAAAATTACCTTGCAAAGCTTCAGCATATCCTTATTCTAGTAAGCCAAAAGTATCAAAAGAAAATATTAACGATTTTAAAGGGTTATTAAAAAAATTCGCAAATTTAGAATTTTGTGCAGATAGTGAAAATTTAGGGATAGCAGCAGCGATGATTGACCAGGCTATAAGAAACAAAGAGTCTATAGAAGTTCATGGTAAATATTCAGACAATATCTTAACTGTAGAATACCTAAAAGTTGGGAATTTTGGATTTCAATTTGATGAATATACATTACCCGGAACAAAACAAAATGGAACTATTTAGACAATTAGGTTTAAATGACTCTATCTTAAGAGCAATCCAAGAAAGTCATTTTAAGGAACCTACAGAAATACAGAAACATGCGATTCCAATCGTACTTCAAGGTAAAGATATTTTAGCATGTGCTGCAACAGGTTCTGGAAAAACACTTGCTTTTGGAGCAGGAATTATCCAAAATACAGTTCCAGGACAAGGAATTCAAGCCTTAATTTTAACACCCACAAGAGAATTAGCAGAACAAATATCAACTGCCCTAGACAAATTCTCAAGATACTATGATTTAAGTATCTTACCAGTTTATGGAGGAGTTTCTATAAATCCTCAAATAACCTCTCTAAGAAATGCAGATGTTGTTGTGGGTACTCCTGGAAGAATACTAGACCATCTAGAAAGAAGAACAATTGACTTATCTAAAGTAAAGATAGTTGTTTTAGATGAAGCAGATAGGATGCTTGATATGGGATTTATAGATGATGTAAATCAAATAATTCAAAACTGCCCAAAACAAAGACAAACAATGATGTTTTCAGCAACTCTAGACAACGATATTGATTATTTAACAAGAAAATATACAAACAATGCTCAGGAAATAAGTGTTAAATCTTATATTGATGCTTCTAAATTAGCTCAATCTTATTATGATGTTCCTAATAATTTAAAATTCTCTTTACTATTGCATTTATTAAAACAAGAAAAATCAGATTTAGTTATGGTTTTTTGTGCTACAAGAAGAAATG
Organism: Candidatus Pacearchaeota archaeon; assembly: GCA_041651235.1. Classification (GTDB taxonomy): domain Archaea; phylum Nanobdellota; class Nanobdellia; order Pacearchaeales; family GW2011-AR1; genus ARS1285. The sequence continues at coordinate 14,683 of JBAZJQ010000003.1, read as the reverse complement.
CAGATTTTGTAAGCAGACATCTAAGGGAAAATGATGTTAATGCAACTGCAATTCATGGAGGATTAAGCCAATCTAAAAGAAGCGCCTTATTAGAAAGATTCCATAAAGGAAAGACAAATGTTTTAGTTTGCACAGATGTTGCTGCAAGAGGACTAGATATTAAAGGAGTTACTCATGTTTATAACTATGACTTGCCTGCTTCTTCAGATGACTATGTTCACAGAATAGGAAGAACAGCAAGAGCTGGTTTAAATGGAAAAGCTATAAGCCTTTTATCAGGAAGAGATTATGAAAACTTTAGAAAAATACTAGAAGATGAGAATATAGAAATAACAGAAGAAAAACTGCCTTATTTAAAGAAAGTAGAAATCCAGATGTCTGGAAACAGAAATTTCAGAAATGGAAGTCAAAACAGAAACTCTAGAAATTATAGTGAAAGAAAAAGTTATTCTAGAAATAGAAGATACTAAAATATATTTAACTTATACCCAATAAAATACTTATAATTTATTTGAACAAACAATGAAACATCTGTTCATAAAATCATTAGGGTAAATAAACAACTCATAAATAGCTTAATCTTATCATCTGCAAAAAGTATAAAATTTGCATATTACCAAAAAGTCATAATTTTATAAAAAAGATAAAATCTATAAGGGTGTATTCTATTGAAAAATATGGGAATATTTGACTTTTTTAAGAAAAAGAAGCCAGAAGAAAGCAAAGTTGTTAATTTTGAAGAATTAAGTATCTTTTTATCTGAAAAGCAAAAAGAACAGGAACAAGAAAAGCAAATTTTTTCAAAGAATATCAAACAATTAATTTTTGAACTAACTACTAATTTAAGAGAAGATATTAAAACCTTAGAGGAAATCAATTTAGATGAGAAAAAAGAACAAGAAAGAATAAAACTAATAGTTCAAGAAAATCTAGGCAATTATATTCATTATATTCAAATTTTAATAGAAGATTTAAGAAAATTAGAACTAAAAGAACCAGAAGAGATTATAAGAAATATTCATATAATATTCAATAATTTTGATAAAAAATCAAGATTAAGTTTTGAAAAAGCAACTATTCTAATTGGCAAAGAACTTGGTAAAATAGTAAAAGATATAGCTGATTTTTCAGGGGAATTCAAATCACTAACTGAGAATAATTCTTTAATAATTAATTTAAAAATAATCTCTTTAATTCAGAATAAAAACAACGAATTAAATTCCATCAATCAAACAGATTTAGGAATAAAAGAAGAACTTAATAACATTGAGCAAAAAACAAATGAAATAAATAAAAAAATTCATGATATTAAAGAAGATATAGAAAAAATAAGAAAATCAAAAAAATATCAGTCTAAACTAAAAAAAGAGCAGGAATTAGAATCTAAAAAACAAGAATTAATTAAATTAATTTATCAGTTAAAGGAATCAATTGATTTTAAGATATTAGCTAATTTTTATCATAATAATGAAAAAGAAATGAAAATTGTTAAACAATACAGAGATAATTTCCAGGAAGCATTGCAGGAAGATAAAACAAGACTTATTGAATTAATTGAAAAAGCTAATGTAGACATGAAATCTATACTAAAACAAATTGAAGAAATAGAAACCAAAACAAATCAAATAAGAGAAACAAAAATTGAAAAAGATGAAATCAAGGATTTAGAAGAGCAAATGAAAAGTTGTGGAATGAATTTAATTCATCTAGCTAATGAAAAAGAAAGAGAATTAAAGAGAATTGAAAAAATAAAAAAAGATAAAGAAGCAGTTGTTAATTTAATTGAAAAAGAATTAAAAAAGCTAAATGTAGACTTAGAATTTTAATTGTCCTCTTTGAAAATCTCTTATAAGAAAAACAGCAGCTCTGTTTAAATCTGCATTATTTCCCTTTAATACATAACTTTTTTTCCTTGCAATATCCTCTAAAACTTTTTCTGAGTCTTCACTTAATTCAACTCCATAGAGCTTTTCAAAAGCATTTTTATTAGTTTTATAAAATAATTTAATTAGAGAATCTGCAACAAACTCAGGATCTTTTAATCTATCTGCATCTCTTGCTCCAATTAAACCATATCTTAATTCATCTTCTTTTTTAAGAGGAATAACTCCCGGACTATCAATTAATTTAATATTATCATTTGCCTTAATCCACTGAATACCTCTTGTAGTTCCTGCTTTTCTAGAAACCTGAACTTTTTTCTTATGAGCTAATAAATTAATAATAGAAGATTTCCCAACATTAGGGTACCCTAAAACACCTACAACAATATCTCCTGTAGCTTCTCTAAATTTTGGTTTAGGATCAAATCTATCAATTGGCTTTTTATCTCTTTTGCCATATTTCTCAAAAATATTTTTTATGTTTGCAAGAAGAATCTTAAATGAACTTCTATCTTTAGTAGAAAGAAAAACAACTTCTCCTTGTTCTTTTAATTTTTCAACTTGTCTTTTTAAGCTGTCTTTTGAAACTAAATCTGCTTTATTAACAACAAAAATAACTGGTCTTCCTATTTCATTAATAAGCCTTTCAACTTCTTCATTTCTAGATAATTCAACAAATCTTGAGTCCAATATTTCTAAGACTAAGTCTGATTCTATTATTATTCTTTTAATAACATCCCAATAAGGTTCATGATGATCATGTTGCATTCCTTTAAATGCCATGAATATAACTAGAAAAATCAGCTTAAATAGCTTATTACTAAGTTTATTGGCTATATATCATTTTATACCTTATCAAGAATTATTAAATCTCTTAAAACAATAACTTTTAAAACATATTTCTAAGTATATATTTTAGGATGAAACCAGAACTATTAGCACCAGCAGGTGATTGGGAATGTCTTATAACTGCTATAAAAGCAGGAGCAGATGCAGTATATTTGGGATTGCAGGATTTTAATATGAGAGCAAGAAGCAAAAATTTCAAGCTTTCTGATATGTCAAGAATAAGGCAGATATGTGATAAAAATAATGTAAAAATCTACTTAACTTTAAACACAATTATCTATGATAATGAAATAAAAAAAGCAGAAAAATTAATAAAAAAAGCAGGTTCTTATATTGATGCAATTATCTGTTCAGACATAGTTATCATGTTATTATGCAAGAAATATGAGATTCCTTTTCATGTTTCAACTCAATGTTCGATATCAAATTCAAAAACAGCTGAATTTTACAAAAATCTGGGTGCAGAAAGAATTGTCCTAGCAAGAGAACTAAACATAAAACAAATAAAACAAATTTCAAAAATAATTCCAACAGAAATCTTTATTCATGGTGCAATGTGTGTATCTGTTTCAGGAAGATGCTTCTTATCTCAGCATTTATACAATGAATCAGCTAACAGAGGAAGATGCATTCAGCCATGCAGAAGATTCTATAATGTAAAAGATGAGCAAGGAAAAGAACTAAAGGTTTCTAATCATCATATTTTCTCTGCAAAAGATTTATGCACTCTGCCTTTTATTGAAGAACTAAAAAAAGCAGGAATAACTGCATTTAAAATAGAAGGAAGAAGCAGAGAACCAGAATATGTAAATACTGTTGTAAGAATCTATAGAAAAGCTCTAGATAAAAAACTAACTAAAGAAGAAATAAAACAAGGAATTGAAGAACTAAACCAAGTCTATACAAAAGGATTTTCATCTGGATTTTATTTAGGAACTCCAACTTCTGATGATTTTTCAGATGTTGAACACAGCAAAGCAAAACAATCCAAACAATTTATAGGAAAAATACAGCATTACTACAAAGAAATAGGGGTAGGATTATTAAAATTAAATTCAGGAAATTTAAAATTAGGTGATGAAATTTATATTATTGGGAAAACAACAGGAATTATAAAACATAAAATAAGCTCTATGCAGATTAATCATAAAGAAATAATTGAAGTAAAAAAAGGAAAAGAAGTTGGAATCCAGCTTCCTTTCTGCAGAAAAAATGATGAAGTTTACAAGATAATCAAGAAAATCTAATGTAACAATTTTTTTAAATATACAAATCATTGATTTCTTATGAATATTCAAAGAGTAAAACAAGGTGCAAGAATTACTCTATACAATGGTATTTATATGATTGTGTTAGGAGCAATCTATATAGCTTTTGTTAAATATATCATGAAATCTAATTTTCAAGCAATTGATTCTATTTGGAAATTATTTGAGAAATATAATCCAAAATTAGCAAATTTATTTTTATATTATAATGTTATTATTGGAATATTCTTAATCTCCTTAGGGATAATAATTATCTATGTATCTTATTTTATATACAAAAGAAAAGACAAAGCATCTTGGGTAATTTTATTTTTATCAGGAATAATTGGATGGGCAGGTTTGTTAGTAGTTTCAATTTTAATAAAAAATCCTTTGCTAATAACATTATCAGGTATTGGATGGGCAACATTTATTTTAGGAATGGTATTGCCTATAAAATATTATTTAGAAAAAGGATATAGAGAATACTAAAATGAATAAAGAGTTATTTCCAGAACAAGAAATAGTATTTTTAGATACTTGCTCATTTAATCCTAAAGAGAATAATCATAAGTTAATAAGCAGAGAAGAATATCTTAGCTCATTAATACAATCAAGTATCTGTTTAAGGAATACAACAAGATTCTTATCTAAAAAAGATAACTGGCTCGTTATACCTGAGGTTATTGAAGAAGTTAAAGCAGTTTTTGATTATTTTTATATGTCTTTAAATAATATAAGGAACATAAAGGAATCTAGAAAAAGATTTTCGATAGTTAATGAATCTAAAAATCAAAAAAAGCATAGAGAATACACAAAATCAAGAGAGATAATAGATAATCTCCCTAAATTAGAAAAAGCATACAAAAGAGCTGTAAGAGCAAGAGAAAGATTAGTAAGTTTATTAGAACAAGATTTTAGAGATGCAATAGCCTATTCAAGTTATAGATATCAAAAAAAAATTAATGCGCTCCTTCCTGAAATAGAAACTATATTTAAAAGCAGAGGAGGAAAACCTAATTATTTTAATACAGATTGTAAATTGATAACTACTGCTCTTGTTTATGGGCACGATTGCCCTATTTATTTAGCATCTTATGATAAAGTATTATCAGAAACATTCTCTCAAGCAATAACTGAATTAAATCTTCCAGTTAAAAATGCATTCCTATTAAATAATGGGTTATATGAATCAGGAGAATATTATCAAAAATTTGTTAATACTCATAAAACAAAATCAAATTCCCTTGTTCATCTCGTATAAACAATCTGTCTCCATCATCATTCCAGATTTTTGTTTTGGAATCGAATCTCTTTTCTTCATTTGCATTTAAATTTATTTTAAAAAAGTGATTTGCATCATCTTTAGCTTCTAAACTCAAACAATTAAAATCACATTTATTTCTTAAGATAAAATATTCTTCGCTATAATTTAATTCTACTAACTTTATGCAATTTGCACAAACCTCTAAACTTTTTTTCCATAAACCAAATCCATTGTTTTTTGCATAAACTTCAGCTCTTGCAAGATTGTCTTTGTATTTTAAAGCATTTAGCATAAAACTTGTAGCTAATCCCTGCTCTAAAATTTCAGTATTTAACATCCTATTATCATAAAACACATATCTTAACTTCCGGTTATACTTATCAATATCTTCTTTGTCTCTTAATATCTCAATACTTTTATTTTCGATTCTTTTTAAAAAATCTACTGCTTCCTTAGAATAAGGTTTTCCTTTTTCAGGGGTATTTATCCCCAATAATCTAATACTCTCATTATCACAAATAATTGTATCTCCATCAACAATTTTTTCAACAAAACACCTCTCTTTTTCATATATCCTATTATTTTCATTAACTGCTTTTCCAGTTAAAACCGGATAATAAAGACTAAACACATATAATAAAATTAATACTAAAAAGAATATTATAATTCTTTTCGCTCTCATCTTAAATAAACAACAGCAACCTTTTTAAATCCATTTTATCACTAATTAAACATAGCAAATGGCAAAAGTAAGAATCAAACTAAAAAGCATGAATATTGGGCAGTTAAATGAATTAACAGAACAAATAAAGGAGATTGCTAGCAAAGCAGGCATTCCAATAAGTGGTCCTATTCCTCTTCCAACTAAAAAACTTAAGATAACCACAAGAAAATCTCCTTGTGGAAGTGGATCAGCTACTTTTGACAACTTTGAAATGAGAATTCATGCAAGAGTTATTGACATTCCTGCAGATGATAGAGTATTACACCAAATAATGAGATTATACATTCCAAGAAGTGTGACAATTAAAATAGAGATGAAAGATTAATGAAGCTTAATTCTTTAGCTAAAAAGACAGCAAGTTATTTTTTAGGAGTTGATAATTTCTATCCATATGCTAGAGAGTTTTGTGTAGATTTTGTAAAAGACAGCCCTGAAAGAGAGCAAAACATATGTAATATTAATCTGGAAAGTGCAAAAAGTATATTTTTTAATAATATGTTTAATTGTGCAGAAATAGTTGCTGCAATTCTTAACCCGAGAATTTCTACTATGATTATACCTGCTATTGAAGCAATAAGATTTAATTATAATTATGAAAGAAAACAAAGAAAACAGGAATTTAACTTTTGGAAACAACAAGTTCTGTACCAATTCCCGGTTCAATCTTTAGATGAAATAATGGAAGAATATGACGAAAAGCAGGAAAAAGAAAAATACTGGAAATTTTTAGATGGAGAAGATAATTATCCATAAATAATATTCTTATACGCTACTAAACAAACATTTTACCTTCTGTTAATCAAAATATTAATATCCTAAACATCTAAATCTTATCATCTTCATAAAGTATTAAATTTTATATTACTAATATTTTTCTATATTCTATTCTTTGCTTCTTGCTCTATCTAAAAGAGCATTATAACTTTGAAACCACTCAAATTTTTCTAAAGAATCTAAAGAATTCAAAAAATCAACAGCAGTTTCAAGTCTGTTAAAAGTAACATTAGCAGAACCAAAATGCAATGGAAAAGGAGTATCTGTTTCATCTGCATAAATTATTAGTTTCTGTTTTTTGTCTGGATTTCCTAAATTATAACCAAAAGCAATTCCATGCTCCCAAGAAGCTCCTTCATCTTCATAACCTTTAAATCTTGCATGTAAAATAATATCTGATTTTAAAACTCCTCTAGCATCATCAATAGTAAATGTAGCTGGACAAAGTTGATTTGATTCATCTCTAGGATCATGCAATAAAATTCTTTTATTATGAACTTTTTCATGCATCAAATCTCTCCAATCTCTATAATCTTTATACGGACAAAAAGCTCCTGCAAGATAAGTTCTAAATTTTTTAATCATTTTTTTGCTTCTCTCCATAAATATTTCCAGTTTTACTAAGATTCTTAATCATTTCCTTATTTTCAGGAAGTTCTTTTTTGTTCTCAACTAAAACTTTTCTTGCATTAATAAATGCCTTGCATAATTTCAAATTTAAAGGACATTTAGTCTCGCAAGCCTTGCATAAAGTGCATTCGTAAACAATTTTTTCATAATTCCCATTATCTAAAATAACTGCTTTTCCTCTAGGAGAAATTTGTTCTTCTCTCATTATCTTAAATACCGGGCATAATTCCTTGCATAATCCGCATCTAATGCAGGTTTCAACTATTTCTCTTATTTCTTCTTTTGCGTTATCAGATTCTATAGTCATTTCCTCTCCTCCTTAGGCTCTTCTTTTTTATTATTCCCAAACATATTACCCATTACTCCCCTTACTAAATTTTCCTCGTCTTTTGATAATTTTCCCCTTATATTATCCCCATTTACTGGCTCACTGGACCTTTCTAGATTATCCCTAAAAGTTATCTTATGTTCAACAATTTCTTCAGGAATATTTTTAGCTATATCTTCAATTACTCTTGCTTTTTCTTTAGATAATTCAGAATCAAAAGTTTGTTCATAATCTTTAATCATCTCTTCTGTTTCCCTTTCTTCTATTTCAGTTTCTAAAAAATTCTCTTCCATTTCAACTCTTTTAACAAATTCCTGCATTTTTTTATCTGCATTTTCTTCCTGCAAAGCAGAAAGAACTTTAGATGCACTAATTTCCTCCCCCTTACCTGCAATGACTTTTTTTTCAGGTATTTTTTTCTCAAATGCCTTGCCCTCAATTCTAACAATTTTCCCTCGGTTCATTTTATTAAAAGGATCATGTCTCAACTTAACTCTCTCAATTATTTTCACTCCAAAATTATCAATAAAGTCTTTTCTAGTAATCCCATATCCATATTTTCCAAGTTTAGCCCCTATTTTTTTCATTAATTCCTTAATTGCTTTTCTTTTCTGCTGTTCATTATCTTTAAAAAATACATTAATCATTCCAGAGCCAATATGAGAAAAATAAGGGACTTGATAATTTTCCAAATACAAAATAAATTCTTTTAGTTTATCAAAAAAGAATTTAGGGTCCTCGCTATTAAAATAACCTTCACTAAACAAGCTAAAATAAAGATTTTTAATTAATCCAGCCAGTTTTTCATAATCTTCTCCTTTTATTTTTCCCCTATCTGAATCAAATTCAATTACTAGATGATATTTTTCAGGTAAATTAACTAATCTAGAGATTTCTTTAGATAAAAAATTCAGAGAAACAACTTCTTTTTCTAATTTCAATCTTCTTGCCATAGTTAGTATTTCATCTAATTCATCTGATTGAAAAAGAGAAATACTTTTAACATATTTTGAAATAATCCTTAGTTTAGCTCCAACAATAATTCCAGTAATTCCTTCCATACCACAAACATCCATCATATCTGTCTTGCCTATTTTCATTAGCTCTCCTCTGCCATTAACAAAATCAATTTCTTCAATCCAATCCCTCATTTCTCCATATCTTACACTTCCAATAGTGCAGTTAGTAGCTACCATCCCTCCAATTGTAGCGATATTATTCATTGGCTGAATTGGAAATTCAAATCCCTGGGGATTAAGCTTATCATTTAGCTCTTTAATAGAAACACCTGCTTCAGCATAAACTGTTTTCTTAACTTTATCCAAATATAATACCTTGCTTAATTTATTCATGTCAATAACAACAGAATTATTGGGGATGCATCCTCCAACAAAATTTGTTCCAGCACCTCTAGGAACAATATCACTAAATTTTTTAACTAATTCCTGAACTTTTTCAATATCTTCAGGTAAAAAAACCTTATCTGCATTTCCAACTAATCTTGATGCGTCTGTTTCAAAAGCAGTCATTTCTTTTTTAGTTAACATTTTTTATATTTTTTGATTAGTAATCTTATAGAACATTATCTTAATCTTCTGTTGTTAAAACGTTTTATTCATTATATTACTAAAATTATTTATGCAATATTTTCCTCCCTTATATCAATAACCTCTTCATTAATTCTTTCTGCTTCATCTTCTTTGCTTATTTCTCTCTGTTTAATCCCTATTGCTTCTGCTAAAACTTCGGACATTTCTTTGATTTCAATGCCCTCAGTAGTATTTTTCTTTAATATCTTATAATTATCTAAGGAAGCAACAATTATCTTTTTTATCCCAAGTCTTTTAGCCTGTAAAATTCTTTCTTTTGCAATTTTATCTGCTAATTCTGGATTTGTCCTGCTTAACCCCCCACAACTACCACAACAAAAACTATTTTCCCTATTGTCTATAAATTCCTTTAATTCATAACCTAATAACCTCAATATATTTCTGGGAGAATCATAAACTCCCATATATCTTCCTAAATAACAAGGATCATGATAAACAACTTTTTCAAATGTCTTTTGTTTAATTAATTTAGGCTTAGATTCTAATTTAGCGAATATCAAATCCCATATATTGATTATTTGTATATTCCAATCAGGCATATCAGAATAATCCTGAGAAAATGCCTTTAAACACGCAGGGTCATTTGTTATTATTTCCTGTACACCATTCTCTCTAAAAATTTCAAGATTCTTCCTCATTATTTTTCTTGCCTCTGCTTCATAACCTGCTTCTAAAGCTTCTAAACCACAACATACTTGATTATCTAAAAGTCTAAAGTCAATTCCTAATTTATCAAAAATATTAGTATACAATTCAAATTTTTCTGGGAATTTAAAATAAGTTATGCAACCAGGAAAATACAAAACATTTGTTTTTTTGAATACTGAAAATATCCCCATTTTTATTAATTAAACAAAATATCTTAATTTTAAAGCATATATATAATTGGATGTATATTTCAAAAACAAGAGATTAAGCAAATTAATAGTATTTTTAAACTCAAAATACCTCCAATATCAAAAGATGGAACAAATAAAATCAATTGTTAATATTGTTGTTCATAAGGTAATTGGATTGTTAATTTTCTTAATATTTTTATGGTTAATGAGTTTAATTGCAAGTTATATTCCTCTTCAAATCTTCTCTAACATTGTTGTTTTTCTAAAAGACAATCTTTATTGGATAATAATTATAACAATTATTTCTATATTTGCAGAAGGATTTGGAACACTAACCTTCCCATTTAATCTTCCAGCCCCATTACTAAGTGCAATTGAAAGTGTTTTAATTATAAGTATATTATTCAAGATATGGTTAGGACTAGATGCTTCTATTAACACAGGAATTAATGTCCCCATAAATCTTGTTTATATTTTAATATTCTTAGTAGTTTTACTTTTTGGATACCTTAAAATAATTTCCAAACATTCTAAAGAACCAGTACAGGAAGAAATAAAACCAGAAATACAACCAAAGCAGGTTAGACCCAAACAACAAGAAAAAACTCATTGGCATGAAATTGGAGAGGAATTTAAAGGGGCATTATATGAACTTGGGAGAACTTTAAAAAAAGCATTTAAACACAAAGAAGAAATCTCCCATAAACCCAAATCAAAAATTTCTAAGAACAAAAACAAGCAACCAGTTTCAAACAAAGCTTTAAAAATATAATTTTATACATATAATAATGAAAAGGGAAACTAAGACATTATTGGTATTAGTTCTAATAGTTATAGCAATAATTGCAATCATTTATTATGTTAGAGGGAATAATAATTCTGATGAAGCAATAATAAAATGCATTGCTAAAAACTCCAAAGTTGTTATTTCTCCCACTTGTTCTGCCTGTGCAGCTCAAGAAAAGATTTTAGGAGATTATTTAAATGAGTTTAATTTAATATCTATTAAAGATAATCCCGAGATTTTAACTCAATATAATATTAAAGCAGTTCCAACCTGGATTATTAATAATCAAACATACACAGGAGTTAAAACAATAGATGAACTAGCAGACTTAACAGCATGTAAAATTGCTAGTCTACCTTAGAAAAATGGTATCAATAATAGAAATAATAGGTTTAGCATTAGTAGATGCAATTAATCCCTGTGCATTAGCAGTAATGGTTATTGTTCTAATGAGTTTATTAATGGAAAATCCAGAAAAGAGAAAACAAGTGTTATTAGGAGGTTTTGCATTTACATTAGCTGTATTTTTATTATATTTTCTTTATGGACTGCTAATGATTAAAATTTTTTCAAGTGCAATTCCATCAACAGGAAAATATTCATTATATATTTTCAAGGGATTTGGTTTATTTGCAATAATTCTAGGTATTTTAAATCTTAAAGATTCTATGTTTTACAAACCAGGAGGATTTGCAACAGAAATGCCATTAAGATTAAGACCAAGAATGAAATTATTAATTAAAAAAGTTACAAGTCCCTGGGGAGCATTTGTGATAGGGATTTTTGTAACCTTGTTCTTATTACCCTGTACAATTGGGCCATATATAATTGCATCAGGACAATTGTCTCAATTAACTATATTAGAAACAATTCCATGGCTTTTAATATATAATCTAATATTTATTCTTCCAATGATAGGAGTAACTTTAGCAATTTATCTCAGCTTTACAACAGTTGATAAAGTTTCTGGCTGGAAAGAAAAGAATATTAAATATCTTCATTTAGTTGAAGGATTAATCTTAGTTATATTAGGAATATTGATGTTTACGGGGATCCTTGCTTAATTCAAAAGTAATTTAAACTCACTTTTCTTTTATTTAAAATGCAAATAATATTATGGATAATTTTAATGACTTTTGTCAATGGTTTAATTGGATTAGCAGGAGTTTTTTCATTTTTTATCTCAAAACAAAGTCTTAGTAAGATAACTACTATCTTAGTTTCTCTTGCAATAGGTGGGCTTTTAGGGGGGGCTTTTTTTCACTTTATTCCCGAAGCATATGAAAAATTAACAATAATTCCTTTAATATTTATGATTTTATTAGGAATATTAATTTTCTTTTTAATTGAAAAGATTCTTCATTGGCATCACTGCCACGATTCTAATTGTAAAGAACATCCTTACACTAGATTGATTTTATTAGGAGATTCTATACATAATTTTATTGATGGATTATTAATTGCAGGTTCATTTATCATATCAATCCCTCTTGGAATAACAACTAGCTTGTTAATAATGGCTCATGAACTTCCTCAAGAAATAGGAAATTTTGGAGTTTTAATTCATGGAGGATTTACAAAATCAAAAGCATTGCTTTATAATTTCTTTGCTCAACTAACAGCAATATTAGGAGGAGTTATAGGATATTTCTTTTTATCTGCAAAAGATTATTCAGTATATTTATTGCCTTTTGCAGCAGGAGGATTTTTGTATATTGCAATAGGAGATTTATTCCCGGAAGTTTTCAAAGAAAAAGGAATTAAAAAAATAATAAACATAATTGCAATAATATTAGGGCTTTTAATTTTGTTTTCTTCTAAATTATTTATTGAATAAACAGAAGAAAATTATACGAAATTAATTTTAAGAGACTATAAACACTTAATACTCTCGCAGATATTATGTCTTAATAAATTATAAATAATCTATAAATACAATTATTAAAAATCAATTATCGTCTGAAGTCCAGACATCTGTAGCTTTTCCAATAACTTCTTCTCCCCAAGAAGTTGAAGCAACATAATATGTTTCAACTTTAACAACATCAGATATTTTTTCTGTTAAATCAATTGGATATGTTCTTGTTTCTAAATCAACAGGAATATCATATAAATTATATACATAAGAGCTTCCATCTGAACTATAAAACACAATCTTCATATAATAAGAAGATTTTTTAGTATATGTATTTTGAATCTGTGTTGATATCTCAGTATAAATATCAGTTAAATCTCCAATATTTGAAGAATCATAATATGTTCCATTTCCACATTCAGCCATATCTCTAAGAGTTTGTTTGTCTGCTTCATTACCTATTAAAAATCCAATGGTGTAAACTTTTACTCCCTTATTATTATAAGCATTGCATGCAGAGGTAATTGCATCCTGCGAAGCATCTCCTCCTAAATTACAATTTTTCGTAGCTCCTCCATCAGTCATAACAACATCTATTCTTTGTTTATCATTTAATTCAAAATACTCCACAGACCTATTCACTCCACAACAGATGCAAGTATCACCATATGGAATATATTGTAATTTTTGAAGAATATTATTCACTGAACTAAAATCATTGGATAAATAATGAAAAGAAGTATTAAGCGCGTTGTTAATTGCTGCTGCGTAACCTGCATAACCAATAATTCCAACTCTATTTTCCTCTAAATTTAAAATAGAAGAAATAAACTTCTCATTAGCCTCTCTTGCAAAATCAATTTTGGATTTAAAATAATTAACTTTATGAGGATTATAAGAAGTTTCACTTAAATTAAAGCAATTATAGTAGTAGCTGTTAAGATCTATTGTGTTGGTATTATTAAAACAATCTCGAATCGAGTTACAATCAGAATAAAGTTTACATTCTCCATTAGAAGCGTTAAATGTTGATCTACCTCTTGTGCACCTCTTGCAACCTGAACTATTAGAACAATTATACAAATTACAACAATCAGATGAGTAATTTAAGAAACATTGTCCATTCCCCATACTTCCACTCAAATCAACAACACTATACACATCAACAGGTTCGCTTTCAGAAACATCAATATAATTACTGCTGTTTAAGACAAGTTTGGCAGAACCTCCATGAAGAGTTATATTAACCACAGAGGGATTAACTAAATCTCCCTCTACTGATTGAATATCTGTTCTCTGTGTAACTAATCTAGTGCTTATCTGAGTTATCTCAACATTCTTTGAAAGAACAACTTTCAAAACATTCCACAATATAATTAATAATAATAAAATTAAAATAATAATTATGATGACTAAGATTACACTTGATTGAGCTTTTTTATTTTTTGATTTTGAATTCCCAATTAATATGCCTAAAACAAATGGAACAGTTACAAATAAAATAAAACCAGCAAAAATCATAAATAAATCTGTCTTTTCCTTAGGTATAGAAAGTATTTTAGAAGTTAAAGTTTCATTTCCTATATTAAAATAACTAAAAACAAAAAAGACAATTAATAATAAAACAGTTACTCCTAATGAAATTTTTAATCCCTTTAATCCATATTTAAGATTAGCATCAACCTTTTTTCTCTCCTCTTTTTTCATAATTTAAATAAGCTAAAAGACTTTTTAATACTTACTAATCAACAAGAATTGCCATACTTCTTTGCAATCATAATTAAATCAGCTAATCCTACTTTCCCATCTTTATTAACATCAGCTTTAGAGCAATATTCATTTCCAACAATACAATTAATTTCATTATATCTTACTCTAAACAAGCTTATA
>JBAZJQ010000002.1:0-146386 GCA_041651235.1 Candidatus Pacearchaeota archaeon | reverse complement strand
AATAACAAGATCAAGAACCTGCTGAAAGATTAGTGAGTATAAAATTGGATAAAAAACATTATTTCAAGATTTTATTGTATAGAATTATGCAGCGTGTTCGTAATCTATCAAATCATCTAATTTTTCATATTTCATATTTCTTGATAAAATCAAGCCTGTTCCTAGAATGCATAAACCACAATAAACAATTGCTCCAGCTTTGTGATTTTTTGCATCGAATTCATAATCTTGTATATTCTTAAGAATTTCTCTTCTTTGACATACCAAATCTTGAGAAATAGCAGAAAGATTAGATTTTTCCACTCTTAATTTTTCAGCTTCATTATAGCTTTCATTTGCATTTTTTAACTGCCCTATTGTTCCTGCTAATCCCATTACTAAAAAAGCTAAGCCTATTCCAGTTCTTTTCTTAAGCGCCATAACTATAAAAATAATATATTTAGGATTTAAATATTTAATCTTAATCATGGATTCATTAAAATTATTAATAAGCTTCAACCACATTTAATTATACTTCCTGCAAATCTTATGAGTCTACCACATTTCTAATAATTCCCCAATTAATTAGAATCTCATAAACATTTTAATTTAATCATCAGCTCAGCATATGCCCTAATAGAATACTAATAAGCCAATGTTTATATCTTAATAAAACAAAAAACAAAACTACTGACATCAAGCTAAACAACAGAAGCCTCATTGTTTTAAGTTTTATATTATTAATAAATTCAATAAATATCACATAGAAACCCTTAAATAGTTATTTTATTTTTAATAATAAAAGAGATGTAAAATGGAACCATTTGTTTTAGCAGCGATTCTTGGAGGTTTAGGCGGATTAACAAGAGGCTTTGTTGGATTAATGAAAGCATTATCCTTAAAAAGAAAAATTCTCTGGGGCTATTATGCAATTACAGTTGTAATTGCAGTTGTTATTGGTGTTTTCACAGGAGTAATTTTTGATTTTGATTATAGATTATCTCTTCTAGCTGGTTATGCAGGAACAGATATTTTAGAAGCTATTTACAAATCTTTTTCAGTGCAAAAAGTTTACGTTAAAAAATGAAAAAAAGAAGAACTAATTCATCAAAACTAACAGGAATTTCAGGCTGGCTTTTAGCAGCTTTGATTTTTATGTTCTTATTTGCACTAGAATCTTTTTGGATGTTTGCAATAAGAGTTTTTAGATTAATTTTCTTAAACCTTCCTCTTAAAGGTATAATTGGAAATTTAATTTCAATAATTATCTTATTATTAGTTTCAATATTTGCAATTTATAGTATTTACTTAATTCTCAAAAAAAGAAAAAAAGCAGTTAAAATATCTATAAAAGCATTATATCTTGGAATCTTATTTTCATTTTGGTATGATATAATTGGATTATTTTTATATGAATATAATTTTACAGAAACTATCTCAGGAATCACTATGTTTATTATAAATTTTGCAATTTTATATTTAGTTCTCTGCTACTTTAAAAAATCTAAAAGAGTTAAAAATACATTAAGAAAATGAAAAAATGGTTAAAAGGCGGATTGTGGGGAACATTTGCATTAATTATTTTATATTTTATCTCACTAACATTTAATATGGGCTGGTTCAGGCTCATTAAAAGTTTTCTCTTAGCAATAGTTAAATATCTTAACTTAAGTGTTATAAATAATTCTGGGATTCTTAACTTAATCTTATTTATTTTAGTGGGAATTGTAGGATTTATTATAGGATTATTTATCTCTTGGTTATATGGAAATATAAAAGAGGATACTCTAAAAAATGCCAAATAAAGAGTTAGTTAAATTCATAAAAGAGTCAAGAAAAAGAGGTTTTGATGATTTTCAGATTAAAGAGCCATTATTAAAGCACGGATGGCCACTAGAAGAAATAGAAAAAGCATTTTCTTCATTAAAACCCCATTACAAATACAAACATAAACTGCAGATTTATATTGATTCAGAAGTTCTCCAGTCAATTGAAAAAAGAGCAAAAAAGAATATGTTTAACTTAAATGAGCAGATTGAAGATATTTTAAGAAGAAGCTGTGTTAATCTTAAGAAAAAGAAATCTCCTTCTTATAATGAAAAGCTAGATGACACTTTAATTAAAATATTTTCAAAAAGAAAATATAAAAAATAATGCATAATTTTAAATATATTCAAATCTTAAGATAAATATGAATAACAATAATTATGAACTTTTTATGAAAACTGATGTTAGTAGGTATATTGGAGAATGGGTTGCAATATGTGATGGAAAAATAGTATCTCATGGTAAAAAAGTAAAAGAGGTTTTAAATCAAGCAACTTCTAAGTGTCCAGGCAAAAAGCCATTAATCGCAAGAATTCCAGAGCAAGAAACAATGATTTTTTAATTAATATGGCTTTGAGTTTTAGATATAAATCAGTAAAGCGACCTGATGGAACTGAAAGTAAAACCCCTTCTATTCCAATTACCTTAATTGGGGTTAAAATGAACTTCGATTCTATTGCACTTATTGATTCAGGAGCAGATATTTCTGCAATTTCTAAGGATGTTGCTGAACTTCTTGGTATTAGGTTGGATGGAGAAATAAATCCTGCTTTTGGAATTGGGGGCAGAGTTGATTCATTAGAATCTAAAATGAGTATAATTATTGAAAAAGGACATGAACATTATCCTTTAGAAATACCTGTAAAAGTAATTCTTGGAAATTATGATTTTCCTATTCTTTTAGGAAGAGCTGGTTTTTTTGATGAATTTGTAATCTCATTTCATCAAAAAGAAGAAAGATTATCTTTGAAAAAGACATATCCAACTAAATAAAATATTTTCTTTTTTTGCATTTTCTTCTATTAATTAATTTTTTAATCTTTTTATTCCATCTATCAATATTTAGATATTTAGCAAAACTAATAAATTTACTTCTTAACATTTTTCTATCTTTATTTAATCTAAATCCATCTCTATAATCCTGCCAGTCATCCCAATATTCATTAAATTCCAGGCAATTATTAATAATATTCTGTTTTTTATCATCTAAAAATATTTTTGCATCAACTCTTCCATCATGTCTTCTAGTTTTTGAGTTCATATTAAAGATACTGGCAGATTTCTCTGCCAGATGTATATTAAATTGTTAACCTTATTAGGATAAATCCTAAAGGATGCAGCACATGGCATTGCATTATTTTTCCATCATTGTAGCTTCAAGCACATGGCAATTTTTGTTTATTCGAAGCAATATGATTAATTTTGAGGAGCAGTTTCACTTATTTTTTGTATTTTATCTAAAGCTTCATCAATTGTTTTTATTTGTTCATTTAATGAATTTTCTGCAGAAGATTTTCTTTTTTCAATATTATTCGCATCTCTCTCAGAATCATTTATTTTAATTTCTTTTTCTCTCTTTGTTCTTTCAACATCCTGTTTTATATTCATCTCCCAATTTTTTAAATCAGCTTTAAGTTTTTCAACATTATTTCTTGATTCCTCTACTTCCTCAGCTAATTCAGTTTTAGAATTAATTAATTCAAGTTTTTTTCTTGTTAATCTTTCAACAATGGAATATCTGCTTTGTGATTCTGACATAGTATACTTTAGTATACTTTTATTTATAAGAATTATGAGAACTCATAACATTTTTTATAATATCTACATTCTGCTTAGTGGTTTTAAAAAATTAGACTATAAAAATTAACTAGTAAAACTCATCCAACATGCTTTCATCAAAATTCCTGTTTCCATTTGATTTTTCTCCTAAATCAAAATAAGGATTTTTATCTTCTTTTGTTTCTTCAAAAGGAGATTCATATAATTTCTCATTTATCTTGCTTTTATTTTCACTATTTTCTTTGCTTCCAATGTTTTCTTTTATTGCACTAGCCATATTTTGATTTAAGAAATCAAAGCTAGCTGGTTTTGTTTCTTTTTCTTTATCAACATATATTTTCTCATTTCCTACTTTTACATATTCTCCCTTTCTTTTGCTGTAAACTTTTCCTCCACCAAGAGCAGCTCCTACAAGAACAGCAAGTATAACAATTATCAAAAACCAATTATCTGATTTCTCGCTTCCCAATCCTCCGATTTTTCCATTACTGATTTCCAGAATTCTGTGAGAACTTGCTTTGTAATTTTCAAATTCTGCCTGAACATAGAAATTATAAACCCCATCTTTTATTTCAGAAGGTAAAAATATCTTTGTTGTCTCTGTTTTTTCTTCAAAACTTCCAAGATAAATTGTATCTTTTCCAGAACTGATAATCTGATTATCTTTTTCAATCCAAAAACTAATAATAACATCTCCTTTTATATCTGTCATTCCCTTAACAAAATAAGTAAAATTAAAGAATTGTCCAGCAGAAGCAGGAGAATCTATTTCTAATATTTTTACATCAAATAATTTAACACATCTGTTTTTATAACAACTATAACTAAAATTACAATCTGCATCTTTACGGCACTCAATTATTGCAGGTCCTGCACCCCCAGAACTCCTGCTTCCTCCTGAACTTCCTCCGCTAACAGGAGCAACATACTCTCTAGCAGAATAAACCGAAAATCCAGTTACATTAAAAGTAAAAGTTCCATTTTCATAACTTTCCTCAACACAATCAGAGCATACAGCATCATTTCTTAAAACTTCTGGATTCACAAATGTTAGATTATACAATTTCAATTTAGCCCTTTTATTTAATCCAGTTAACACAGAAGAATCAACTTCAATTCTATTAAAAGAAATATTGATATTCTTTGTTAAATTCAACACATTACTTTCTAAATTGCTGGATAAATCAACATCTTCTAAAAAATTAATAAAACCATAATCAGTTCTTTCAAGAGTTAAATTAGTTATATTCATTAATTCACTATGATTCATTCTAGTAGGCAAGTCAGTTGAATTTCCATTAAAGCCATTATCATCCACAATTGCTGAATAATTTATTGTTAGCGTTCTTATTGCAGAAGTATTAATGTTTCCAGCAATATCAGTGCAATTTATGTTCCAAGTGTATGCTTCATTAACAAGATAAATAGTGATATTATTTATTTGATTTTTACCGGGACTACTAACACTTTTATTAACAAGATTATTAATTACAAGACTGCAGTTAACAATAGAATTTGCATCAGAAACATTATAATAAAAATCAATAGTATTTGTACTATCATTCACATCATTATCAGAAGGATTAATCAGGTTAACAGCAGGTTTAGTCAAATCAATTGTAAAATTAACACTATCACTTCCTTTCAAATTAGCAGAATCATTTACCCATACATAAACTAAGTGATTTCCCTCACTTAAATTTAAACTGGCATTAGAACAACTAGCTAATGTAGTATTTGTAATTCCTAGATCAACACTATACCAGCAAGAATTAACATCTGCTGACGAAACACTGTAATTCAAAGAAACACTTGTATTATAATTTAGATATTGATTATCAGTGGGATATTCAATATTAATAACAGGATTAACAGTATCAATTGCAAAGCTGATATTAACTGTATTATTTGCATTTCCAGCAGAATCAATACACCAGAATTTAGCTGTATAGCTCCCATCATCAACATTCCTATTATAACTTGCTCCAGTATTAGAACTATTCAAAGTCATTGTATAATTTGTTGCAAAATCATTTAAACTAAAAACACAAGAACTCAAATTTTCATTTGAACTTACTGAAAAACTAACAGAAGAATCAGTATAGGTCTGGCTTGCAGGAGAGACAATTGTTATAAGCGGATTAGTTGTATCAATTCTTAAACTTCTTGTTGCAGTTGAAGCTGAATTGCTTGCATTATCATAAATACTGACATTAAATTTATAACTCTCATCTGTTAATCCAGTCCAGTTAATTTCTCTTCTAGCATCTGTATAAGAACTTGAATTAACAGAACTTCCATTAGAATAATATAAATTAAAAGTTATATTTTTTTCATTTGCCTCACTTGCACTAACTTTAACATAAATATTATTTCTGTTCAGCAGACTATTATCTGAATCACTTTCACTGGAATAATCAATTGTAGGATTTGTTGTATCAATTGTAAACGTAACAGAACCAGTTCCATTGTTCCCATTTGTATCATTTGCATAAACATACACAGTATGACTTCCTGCACTCCATGTCTCTGAAGTTATGTCAGAACAAACCCCATTAGTTCCCAAACTAGTATTAGTAACTCCATTATTAACTGAATACCAGCAAGAATCTAAATTAGGATCTGAAATAGTTAAATCAATATCTAACCCAGTATCAGAAGAATAACTATTATTTGCAGGTGAGTTGAATGTTATTGTTGGGGCACTTAAATCTTCAGTTGTAAAATTAACAATAGTAACTATCCAGTTAGCAGTTATGTTGCTATTACTCATTTCAGCTGTTTTATTTGTATAAACAAAAAAAGTATAATTATTAAAATCTCCAGTTGCATTTACTTCCCAGCTAATAATTCGAGATTCTCCTTCAGCTAATGTTAAATTATAGGGATTGGCAGTTAATGTATAAAATGGACTTGCCCCAATTGTTGTATTGACTAAACCTGATTTTCCAATAACATCTACTAAACCAATATCAGTTAAACCATACATTGTACTGCTAACTCTATTGCAAGATGTAAATGAAGTTCCAGATTGATAACAAGAACTTTGAATTTGAACATTTTTACTTGAATTTTGCGGATAAGTTATAGATTTATAATATCCATTGCTTCCTGCAACATTTTGTATTACAAAATAATCTACTCCTGGATTAAGTGCAACAGGAGTTGTTAGTTCCCCGCAATTCCATGCATTATTAACTCCAGTTACTAGCTTGCTTGCAATTACTGAATAACTAGAATTATAAAGATAAACCCATTTATCTCCATCATCATACTTGCATAATTCTACAGCATATTTAACTGAAGGAACTTGGAATTCATAACCCATCATATAACCCCAGCTATTGGGTCCAGTATAACTTGAAGGAAACATTTCCCTGAAAGGATAATGATCTGCAGTAGGATCCAAGCTAACATTTATCTCACCACAATTTGCATTATAACAACTCACATTAACAGAGATTGTAAAAGTATTATTTTGCGTAACATTAATATCCCCTGCAGGGGTAATTAGGGACAATCCAATATTGGGAGTATCTTTTGTAAAACTTATAGAATTATTTCCTATATTATTTGCACTATCATTGCAATAAACAACAAAAGTATTAATTCCATCAATTGTTGCAACATTTGTAAAATTTGTTCCAGCTGCAACAGAAGAAGAATTCCAAACCCCGGAACTATTTGAATACCAGCATCTGCTCAATGTATTTACATCTGAATAAGTATAATTTATACTAGAAATATTTATATTATATTTCTCTGATTCAATAGGATAAGTTATATTTATTACAGGAGCAATAGTATCGTAAGTTATTGTCCAGTTAGTTGAATTCCATCCACAGTTTGCTAACCAATCACAAGAATAATAATTCCATTTGAATGTATTATCATAAGGAAGAATAACAGAAATATTTGTTTGATTGTAAGTTCCATTTATAATTCTGGTAGTAATATTAACAACAGAATTTGTGGAATTCCAGATGTAAAGTGTTGAATTTCTAAGTTCAGCATTTTCAGTATAATTTGCAGCAAAATAAGAAGTTGCATTTTTTGTAAAAGTATTATTTATAGGAGTCTTCAAATAAATATAAGGAGGAGTTGTATCTGAAACATTAAAAGTTCCACTTATATTCAACTGGTTATTTAAGCTGTCATTTGCATAAATAGTATAATTTGTTTCTCCAAGATCCCAACTGCTGTTTGTTTTAACTGATATATTCCATAAATTTCCTACAGTATTAGTCATATAACCTTGGAACAAAACCACACCCCCAATAAAACTCTCCCATATTTTTAACAAAACATTTTTAGCATTTTCAATGTAAGTTGTTATAGTTACATTTGATCCCTGATTAATTGCAACCCCTCCAATACCACTTTGATTCATTGAACTAACATTGTATATCTTTAAATTTGAATAAAGAGTATAATTGAATAATCTCGAAGAATTAAAATTAGTTAAACTATAATTTCCCCAAGAATGCCATTTATAAGGGTAAGTCCCATTAGTTAAAAATAAAGAATAATTCCAGATATTAGCAGAAATATTATTTGCAGTATAATTTGTTCCATTTATTTCTAACAATACAGTTCCATTTGTATTTAATATAGTCACATTAAAGATAGCAATTCCACTTCCATTCATTGTCG
Source organism: Candidatus Pacearchaeota archaeon (assembly GCA_041651235.1). Taxonomy (GTDB): domain Archaea; phylum Nanobdellota; class Nanobdellia; order Pacearchaeales; family GW2011-AR1; genus ARS1285. Next base: position 138,148 of record JBAZJQ010000002.1, on the reverse strand, counting down.
CATTATTTCCTCCATAATAAGAAAACAAAGGATATACTGCATCTCTAAAAAATCCAACAGAATTATTTCCTGTGTTTCCTGCACTATCATTGCAATAAACAGTAAAATCATTGGCTCCATCAATTGTTTTAACATTTGTAAAATTTGTTCCAGCTGTAACAGAAGAAGAATTCCAAACCCCGGAACTATTTGAATACCAGCAATAACCTCCTCCATTATAATCAGAATAAGTGTAGTTTATTACACTCAAATTAAAAGTATAATTTGTATTAATAGGATAACTTATATTTATTACAGGAGAAATTGTATCTATGTTTATTGTTCTGCTTTCAGTAGAACTTAAACTTCCAGAAGAATTTGTTTTAAAAACCCGGTAAGTGTAAGTTCCATCATTCAGTCCTGTTGTTGTATTCTTAGCCTGATTTGTATAAAGATACCATTGTGTTGAATTAAACTTATTTAAGTTAGAGATATATTGTTGATAAACCTCTGAATCATTTAAACTTCTATTCCAAATTCTTACTTCATCAATTGAACCATTAAAATAATCTGTGCAGCAACCACCATTATTGGCATTTCTTGTACCAATCACCATATTTCCATCAGGATAGAATTTAAAGGCAGATTCAGCTGATTGAGTTATAAATATTCCATTTAGATAAATCTTCACAGTTGTTGCATTCCCAACAACTGTGCCATAATACCACTGATTTGCTGAAAGACTCCCTGCCCCTGTGCAAGGGCCATCATTTGTAGCGCAAAGACCACTGGAAGTTACATAAATATATCCTTCATATCCAGCATTATGGTTGTCTTTAGCTAAAATAGCATTCCAGCCTGTTTCAAGAAGTTTAGGATAAAACCAGAAAGAAATACTCTTTGGTTGATTTCCATCACCCATATCCAGAGAATTAGAACTCCCTAAATTAATATAATTTCCATTGGTTCTATTAAATGAGTAAGCTCCCCCATATTTTCCTGAAAAATTCCATAAAGTTCCATTAACTGTTCCATTATTCCCATATTTAGAAACATCAACAGCATAAGTTGAATTTTCTCCAATAGAACTAATATTATCAAAATTCATCATTAAAATTAAAGAATCATCATAAATTGTAAAATTAGTTGTATTCCAGTTGTAAATTAAAGAACCTAAATTTGCTGTTTCTGGAACAGAAACATTTACTATAAATGAAGTATCTTTTGTAATTATTCCATTAGCAGGAGTTGGACTATTAAACCCGATTGTAGCTATTTGAGTTAGATTTTCTCTAACATAAACAGAAACATTTCCAGAGTCATAATGCCAGGAATCTGAAGTCATCCAAGTAGCTTTAGAATCCATTGTAGAAAAATCATTATTTGTCAAACAAAAATCACCAGTGCAGCTATCCAACTTTGAATATCCTAAAAATATTGCTTCCCCATCACCCCCTTCATTAAATCCCAGGCATACATCAAGATAAAGAGTTGAATTTATTCCACGGGAAATATTCACAGCATTAATATAACATGCCCTGGTTAAATTATGCATAGAAGGATATGTTAGGTTTATAGAATAATCAAACCCATAAGTATGATCAATAATCCTTAATGTTGTAAAATTAAGCTGTTGCCAGGCAGGATAAATTGTAGTAACAGTTTCGCTTCCAGTATAATTTAACATAGCATAATTACTATTATACAATTTAGTTACAGTGATAAAATTAGAAGAGGAACAAGTGGATGTAGGGCTTGAACATGCCTGGATTTTTTTAGCAACTAATGTCCATCCTCCCCCATCTGTAGTCATATCACAATAAACTTGAAAAGAAGCATTTCCTCCTGCTCCATCAGGATCAATCCAATAAATTCCATCACCTGTTGAGTATCCCGCATTTATTATTTGCGTACAGGATGTTCCAGCATTTCCAGAAGAAGTTCCATCTCCTGCAAAGACTAAATTAATCAAAAACAAAATTACAATTAATAAAAATATAATTTTTTTACTCATCTTTTCCTCCAATTATTATTTTAATTTTTCTTCCTGAATATTCTTTAGGAATAATTACATGAGCTCCTGTTCCAAAATCTGTTGCAGTTCTCTCGAGAATCTCGCTTCCAGAAAATTCTACAACAATTTTATTAGAATTACCTTTCTTTCTTTCTTTTTTCTCTCTACTAGAATTATTTCTATTCACTCTCTTTTCCCCCAATACATATATATTAGATATATATGTAATTTATAAAGCTTTTGCAAGATCTATTCATAAATATCTAAAACTAATCCTAAAATATTTTTCTTTTATCTCCATCAAATCTTGGAGAAGAAACTGCTAATAATGTTAAATTCCCAGAATCTTTATATTTTGTATTCTTAGGTATATATACAAGATCTCCTTTTTTGGCATAAAACTCTTTATCTTCAACAAAAAATTTTCCTTCACCCTCAAGAACAAAATATGCTAAATCACTTTCTGAATTTAACCCAAATTTTTGTTGTCCGGTAAGTTTAACTTTTGCTATAGAAAATCTTGCATAATCAGGATTATTAAGAAGATTCTGTACTTTGATTGCTCCAAGATCATTTTCTTGAATATCTTCGGATTTAATGTGTTTTGCTTTCATATTTTAATAGAAAAATTAAGATTAATAAATCTTACTCTGATGGATGATTAATTTTGTCTTAATAAACCCTCTATTTCAGAATTTCTTTTTAGGCCTTAGGGGCTTATATTTTTTCTTATCTATTTCCTCTGATTCTTCTTCAACAGCTTCTATTTTGGGCTTTGCAATTTTCCCTTCAATGCTTTTAACTAATCTTTCAATTTCCTGTCTTGAGAATTCAACATTTCCTATTGATTTATCACTTGATATTTCAACAGCTATTCTTGTTTTATCTAAATCAATTATATCTTCTTTAATTATAACATCATCTATCTTAAATTTCCCTTCTGCTCTCTGCTTCCCTGCTTTTCTCTTCATTAATATTTTCATTTTTTCTTCATAAAATCTACTAAAGCTGTATCTAATCTATCAAATAACATTTGTGTTAAACCCTCATATTGTAGTTTTGTTCTATTTTTAATTTGAAAGTCAGATAATATTTGTGTTATCTCTATATACATTCCTGCAGCACTATAAACAGAATGAGGAGTTGAAGCTATATCGTTTTCATAAATTTGAACTAATTTTACTAAAGCACCATATTTTCTCAATTCATCGCTTATTGGTATTTCTTCTGCCATTTTATTAATCCTTATTTTTATTATTTAAATATTCTCAATATCTTAATCTTCATCATCTACACATCTTATGTCTTAATAAGATATAGATATTAGCCATTTTTATTTAACATTAAATTTAACAGGGTAAGATATTGCATTTCCAGCTTCATCAATTATCTGAACATTTAAACTGTAATTTCCTGGTGTGAACATTACTTTTTTAGTGCAAAGTATTTGCTGAGATCCGCTGCAAAGAGTTTTCTCTTTTTCCATTCCTCTGTATTCATAAGTGTAAGATACTTTATCTAAATTATCTTCAGTTATATTCAAACTAAAATAAATATATTTTGAATCTTTTCCTGTTCCTTGCTTCCAGAAGCTCTTGGGATTATTCAACACAGGATAAACAACATCAACATTTAATTTCTTAATCTGAGATTTTTTCTCATTGTTAGCAACATCTTTAACAATGAAGTAATATTCTATTTTTTGATTATTATAGCTCTTCAAATCAACACTAACAAAACACCACTGCTTATTTCCAGAAGAACAATTTTTCAATTCTTTTTGCTTAAACCCGGTTTCAAGATTTCCATAATAAATTGTAATACCCTTCACATTATCTTCTGAATATTGAACATAGAAATCCCCAGAAGCATAACCGCTTCTAGGCTCTGTTTTATGTATTCTTGGAACTTTACTATCAATAATAAAAGTTCTCTCAATATCAACATAATTTCCTAAAACATCCATTGCCTTAAAAGTTATATTATTAAATCCCTCTTTAAATGAAACTTTCCTGCTATAATCGTAACAATTATTACATAATCTTACTCCTTTTTTTCCATAAATATTATCTATATAATAAACACTTGATTTTTCATCTAAACTAAATTCAACTAAAATAGCTCTAGAATCATAAACTTTTTTATTAATTGGACTTTTTAATGTAAATTCAGGAGGAGACTGATCAATAGTTCCATTTCCAAATTTATCACATATATCGCCAATAGTATTGCAAACATTCCAGTTTCCCTGATTATAGCAATTTTTAGTATTATTATAAACTGACATGCAACGTTCACATCCTCCACTAGAGCTGCATGTGGGGTCTTTGATTGCAGGATTGCAATAATCAATTTTATCTCCTTTATCAAAACACGCCCAAAATTCAGCACTAACTAAGGATATAGATATAATTAAGATTAGTGAAATCATTAAACTAATTGTTATTTTATTTACCATCTTTTATTTCCTCTTATTTTAATAATATATAATTTTAAACAACTCAGCATCTGTTGATATAAACTTAATATCAGCATCCTTGTTGTTTGTCTTAACAAGCTATTGATTATCAATCACATCACCAAATGCTATTTCCGTGTTATTTTGTTATCTTTAGATAACAAACCTGCTTTTTCTTTATATAAAAAAATTAAATTAAAAAAAAATAAAAAATTTAATTTAATTAAATTGCTTCTCCCCAGAAACTAATTTTTCCTGTGTCGAAGTCTCCATTACATGGCTCTGGTAAGTTAAGTCTGAATGTTAATGCCATTTCAGCTCCAGGAGATATTGTGTTTGCCATATAGTATGGTCCAGATTTAGCAACTTGCATGATTTCATTGTTGTTATAGAAAGGATTAGGATCATTGAATCCAACACCATATTCTATAGGAACATATCCTTCAGCATCGCTTCTTCCGTCCATTCTTGTGCTATAAGCACCTTGTGTAGCAAAGTATCTGAATGCATCCAAACTTAATTGATTAGTTGTAGGACACATTGCACCTGAACTTGATGAGTCATAAAAGTCTGTACCTGAGATAAACATATCTAAAATAACTCCACTTGAAGAGTCAGCATCATTGCCAACTAATATAGTGTCTGAATAAGAACTTGTTCCAGGTCTAACATTTTCAAATGCTAGTTCCCCATCTATGTTTAAAGCAATAATAGGGTTAAGGAACCAATATTCATTTTCATCCATTGTTCCAGATAATTCATCCATATCTACAGCTTCTACAGTTGTCCAGAATTCACCGTACATGCTTTCTGGTGTTTCAACAGTTAAAGTACATTCATAGTAAGCCATTGTGTTAGAATCAAATTGTGTAATTTTTTCTTCATCAATTCTAGCATTACATGAATCCATTATTCCAGTTCTAGTGCTTCTTTGACAGTTAACTTCAATACCTTCAGGGTTGCTTCCTTGAACGTCTCCAACAGTTGCGAAAACATCTTTGATCTTTTCAGCACCGTTTTTGTCCATTACAAGAACAGTCCATTTGATTTGTTCTCCTTCAAAAGCATAGTTTCCTAATCTTTCTACTAAGAATTGTCCATCATCTGAAACTCTTCCAGGTTCAGTTGCATCATCAACCACACATCTGTGGTCACATGCCCAAACCATTGGAGCAAAGTCTTCTGTATTAATGTCTGGAGTTAAATCTCCGCCTGTGCTAACAGCTAAAACTGGCGCAATTGACATTACTAACAAAGCCATTGTTAATAAACTATATATTTTGTTCATTTTAATAACCTCCTTTCATTGATTTGAGAATTAATTTCAAAATTTTCTTTTTTGTTTTCTCTTTTCACAACCCAAACGCCTTTTTTTAATTCACTCATAAGTTACAATCATTAAATTTTATATATAAACACTCTTACAATTAAACATATATTTTCTCAAACCCCCTTTTTGTCATTACTACAAACTAATGAACAATTTTTTAAATTATTTTAATGTCTCTAAATAATCTTTTATATAAGAATAACCATAATAAATTGCAGTAGGTATTGTTATTATCGCTATGCCTGTAAGAAGTATGCCTGTAGGTTCTGATAATATATGTTTGAATTTTTCATATTTAGTCTGCTTAGGAATATGAGGGTCCATTTCAGGTCCAGTTTTGTCAGATAATTCTTTTTTCATGAGTTATTAAATAATAAAATTCTATTTAAAAATCTATTTAATACCCCAAACATATAAAAACTCATTATTTCTAGATTAAATATAAAAAAGAAGTGAACATGGCAGAAATATCTGGATTATCATTAACAGCATTTGTATTTGCAATTGCAGGATTAGCTAGTATAATTTTTTCTTCAACTTTATTATCTCCTATATTTTTCATATTAGGGATTGTTTTTTCTTTTATCGCAAGAAAAAAATCAAGAGATAAATTTTCAACAGCCGCTTTAATCATAAGCATAACCGGATTAATTCTTTCAGTCTTCTTGATAATATATTCTTTATATTATGTGAGTTATACTGATGCCTTGTATTCGGATATCCCGTTGGAATAAAATGAAGATTTGGTTAAAAGCAGGATTAATTGGAGCAGGAATTTATTTGCTAATTACAATTATAGGAATTTACTTTTCTAGCATCTTACTTCTTTTATCTCTCCCTCTTATCTTGATATCCCCATTTCAATCTACATTTTTTATTTTTATTTTTTCATTAATTATCGGATTTATTATAGGAGCAGTTATTGGTTTGATTATAAAAAAAGTGAAAGGGGGTGAAATTAAAAAAAGATGACACCAATAGAAATTATGGCTTTGATTTTAGCTATTGTTAGCTCATTAAAGCTTATTGTAATTTTAATCAAACCTAAAGCTTGGTATGATGATATTGTTAAACCTATTTGGTCGAAACCAATGTTAACAGGATTAATTTCATTAATCTTAGCAGGAATAACTCTTTACTACCTATTACAAACAATGACTATCATAAATATTTTTGCAGTAATGTTATTTGTAGTATTCTTAATGGCAGTAGGTTTTTCTTTTTATCAAAAAGAAGTTTTGGATTTAGCAACTAAAATGCTGAAAAACAAAGCAATGCTTAAAAAAGCCTGGTTTTACATATTAATCTGGATTGTATTAGTACTCTGGGTATTCTATGCTTTGTTTATATAATTTTTCTTTTTTCTTTTTCAAATTTTTTTCTTTTTCAAAAAAGTTTATATAATCTAATTCTCTAATTTAAATATTAAAAAGAGGAAAATGAAACACAAAACAAACTGGAAAGCATTTGCAGTTAGTTTATTGGTTGTTTATTTAATCGCATTTATAGGAAGTATTTTTACATCATCAGAAACAGATGGAGATTGGTATCAATCAATTAGACCAAGTATTACTCCTCCAAACTGGGTTTTTCCAGTTGTCTGGAACATATTATTTTTCTTAATAGCTATCTCTTTATATTTCGCTTGGATAACTGCTAAAGATTACAAAACTAAAAACAGAATAATAATAGTTTTTGGATTTAATTTTATATTAAATGTTTTATGGAGTGTCTTATATTTTGGTTTAAGAAATCCCTTATTTGCATTTTATGAAATAATTTTCCTTTGGTTATCAATAATCTTAATGATTTACACAACTTATAAAATAAACAGAAAATCCGCTTATCTTTTAATTCCTTATTTGCTTTGGGTAAGCTTCGCAATAATTCTTAATTATTTAAGTGCTTTTTGATAATCTGCTCTCTTCATAAAATCCCTCACTTCAAAGCAAACATGTTTTTCAACTCCTGGTTTCCAGAATTCATAAAATCTTTTGTTTGGTTTTGTATCAATTTCATATTTTGCATAAAAGAAATGAATCTCTCTTATTTCTACAATTTCCATCCATTTCCCATTAATATTAACATAATCCCCGGATAAAGCATGCTTTACATCTAATTCTTCTTTATTCTCCCTAGGTCCCAGTGTTTGTTCTATTGTCATTTTGATTATCAGAACTCTTTTCAAATCTTACTTAATGTGGGGGGCCCACGTATTCAAATAAGTATATTTTAATTTATTTAAATTTGAATGCGGGGGGTAAGATTCGAACTTACGAAGGCACTAAGCCACAGGATCTTAAGTCCTGCGCATTTGACCGCTTTGCTACCCCCGCTTCATAAGTCCACAAGTCTATCTTTCGCATCATTATTTGCGAGTGAGCTTATGAACACAAAAAGCAAGAATTATCAATTTAAAAAACTAACTATGCCCCCTTTATTATAGCTTTTTCTCTCCAATCGGGATTTTTCTGGCAATCATTGCAAACATAAAGAAACTGATTAACTGAATTTTCAAGAATCTTTATTAAAGTGCCTTCTAATTTACCAAAATTCTCGCTAATTTTTTCATTACAAATCGCACACCTCTTTGCCATTTTGCACAATAAATTGAGGTTATTAAATTTTATAAACATATCCAATCAATCTTCTATCATCATTTCTCTATATTCTTTAAATTCATCTTCAAAATCCGAATCTGGTCTTGTTAAATCATCAAATATTATATTTTCAGCTGTTTCTCTTCTAAATTCTGGGTCTTTATAATCTAATAAGCTCATAAATCTCCAATAAGCAGAATCCACCAATAATGCCTGATCTGAAACACATTCATGGAATAATTTTCCATTTTTAGTTATTTTTCTAAAATATCCTTGTCTGTCTTTAATATATTCAGTATTCGTATGATAATCTGCATAAGCAATAACTCTTAGAGTGTCTTCTAATTGCTCTGCTAATTCCTCTAAAACAGGAGTTTCAGGCAAAACATGATAATCAAAAATATCAGTCATGAATTTAATATAAAACCAAGCTTTAAAAATAATCTTATCTTAATTATATTATGTTTAAACAGGATATAATTAATTCTCTTGCTAAAGAGACTAACTTGAAAAAAGAGGAAATAGAAAGATTAATTGAAACTCCATCTAATATTGGTTATGGAGATTATGCTTTTCCTTGTTTTGTTCTTTCTAAAAAAGAAAAGAAAAATCCAGTTCAAATAGCAGAACATCTAGCTAGAAATTTAAAGCCATCAGAGGACATAGCAAAAATTATTCCAATGGGCCCTTATGTTAATTTCTTTATTGATAAAAATAAATTTGCACAGCAGATAATTAAAATAAATTCAAACTATGGAAGATCAAATATAGGAAAAAAAAGAAAAATAGTAGTTGATTTTTCAGGCCCAAATATAGGAAAGCCAATGCATATAGGGCATATTCGTTCAACAATTATTGGGGACTCTCTAATGAGGATCTATAATTTTTTAGGATATAATTCTATTGGAATAAATTATCTGGGGGATATTGGATTGCATATAGGAAAATTGATTGTTGCCTATGAATTATGGCTTAATGAAGAGGCTCTAAAAAAAGATCCTGTAAATGAATTATTAAGATTGTATGTTAAATTCTGCGGAAAAGAAAAATCAGAAATCCAAGAAGGAGTTGATGAGGAATTTACAAATAACGAATGGACAAATAAAGCAAAAGAAAAATTAAAATTATTAGAGTTAGGAGATAAAAAAACTCATAAAATCTGGCAGGAAATTCAAAAGCATTCTGGTAAAGGATTTAACAAAGTTTATGGTATGTTAAAAATAAAATTTACAGAAACAACAGGACAAAGTTTTTTTGGAAAAAGAGGAAAAGAAATTATTTTAAATGCAATTGAAAAAAATCTTGCAAAATCCGATGAAGATGGAGCAGTTTATGTGGGAGAAGGAGATAAGAAAAAATTTATACTTAGATCAAACAAAACAGCTTCCTATATAACTTATGATATTGGTGCAGCAGTTGAGAGATACAAAAAATATAAATTTGATAAAATGATTTATGTTACGGATTTCAGACAAATTGACCATTTCAAACAGCTATTTAATATTTTAAATTTATTTGGCTGCGATTTTACAGATAAACTAAATCATCTTTCATTTGGGACAGTTAAATTTGGGAATGAAATAATTGCAACAAGAAAAGGAGAAATCATCTTGTTAGAAGATGTTTTAAGGAAAACAATTGAAAAAGCAGAAAAAGAAATTAAAAAAAGAAAAACAAAAGGAGACCCGGAAATTGTGGGAGTAGGGGCAGTTAAATATGTCATTCTTAAGAACAAACCAGCAGAAGATGTAAGTTTTTCTTGGGATTTATTAAACTTTGAAGGAAACACAGCACCTTATCTGCAGTATTCTTATGCAAGAGCATCATCAATTCTGAAAAAAGCAAAAAATTTTAATAAGAAAAACACAAAAATTTCTGATTTAGCAGATTCAGAAATAAAGTTAATTAAAAAACTAGCAGAATTTCCAGAAGTTATTGTTCATGCAGAAAAAGCACTAAATCCCAGTTTAATTGCAAACTATTCATTTGAACTTGCAAAAACATTTTCTGAATTTTACACAACTTGCAGAGTTCTTGGTTCTAAAGAAGAAGCATTTAGATTAAGATTAATTGAAGCATTTAGAACAACTTTAAAGAATTCTTTATATCTTTTAGGCATAGAAGTCATGGATGAAATGTAAAGCTATTTAAACACAAAATTCTCAATTTTATTATAAATTAAATATTCAAGGAGATAAAAATGCCAAATAGACATGTTGCAAGAACTGTTAGAGCAAAGAATAAAAGAGCTCAAAGAAGAAAAAGAAGACAAAATAAAAACAGATAAAGTTTATGCTACTATTTCTTTTCGATTTAGTCTTGGATTAATCCTAATCATTTTCTCTAAAGATTCTCTCCAGCTAATAGTATGCCTAGAATGCTTTCGAATAATCGGGCAATATCCTTGTTTCCTAAGTTCTATTGTCTTTAAAATAGACTCTTCAAGGGATTCACATTCAATTATAAAAGGAGATTTTTGTCTTTTAATCAGCTTATAAGTTGGATTAGATATACTTAGCTCTTCAGATATAAAATAAGCTCCATGATGGTAATTTGGGTCATTTTTATACGCCTTTACTATTCTTGCTCCAAATTGCTTTCCAAGTTTGCTATAGCCAAAAATAGAAAAATATCTCATTGCTAGATTAGGGTTAATTCGGATTAACTCTCTCTGATTTTTAGTGCTTTTAGAAATTTCCTTCCATATAGCTAGATCATCACTCATAAGTTTATAAGAATTTTATCATTTAAAAAGTTTATTCTATTCAATTATTGTAAAACCTTTCATTAGGGACCATTATTATCGAGTTTATAGGAGCTATATAATCCTTTGAAGATATAATTAACTTTAAAATACCTATTTTATTATTATTTTTCCATGGAATATACTGGACATTACAATATAGAAGCATTAGGAGATTTTATTAAACTAATGGGAATTGGATATGAAACAGATAGGTTAGCTAAAGCAGGATTAGAAGATTCTCAACTAGCTTCAATAATTTTTAGTGTATTCAATCCTGAAGAGATTAACACTAAATCCCCTTGGAGATATCTGTTTGCCAATAATGAAAAACAAACAAAGACCCCAAGAAATTTTAGACTAATAATGAATAAGTATGGAATCGGAACAAATGAATATTTAACTGAGAGGCAATTAAGTACCAACTTTAATATTTCCAGAGAGAGATGCAGGCAGATTATAAGAAGATTTAAAAATAAAATCTTGTTAGAGAGAAAGGTTTATCTTGAGGAAATTAAAAAAGAAATTTATCATTTAGGATTAGAGAAAATTTGTCCAGTAGAAGAGCAAAATGAAAATATACATTGAAACTTATGGTTGTTCTGCAAATATCAATAATTCAGAAATACTTAAGGGAATATTATCTCAATCAGGAAATATTATTGTGAATAATGAAGAATTAGCAGATATTTTAATAATAAATACCTGCATTGTAAAATCAAAAACAGAAAATAAAATCAAAAGAAGAATTCAGGATATAGCAAGAATTTATCCAGATAAATTGGTGATAATAGCAGGGTGCATGCCAGAAACAGATGCAAAGCATATAAAGCAACTAAATCCCAAGGCAATTTTATTAGGAACTCATCATTTTAAAGACATAAATAATTTATTAAATGACTATAAAAACAATAAAATATCTAACAAGCAAAAAGAATATTTAGATTATCAAAAAGAAGAAAAGATTCTTCTTCCAAAAAAACCGGAAAACAAATTAATAAGCATAATTCAGATAAGTGAAGGATGCTTGGGAAACTGCACTTATTGCAAAACTAAATTAGCAAAAGGAGCATTATTTTCTTATCCAGAAAATAAAATATTAAAGCAAATAGAATCAGATTTAAATCAAGGAGCAAAAGAAATATGGTTAACTAGCCAGGATTGTGCATCTTATGGTTTAGATAAAAATAAAGAAAAATCTCAACTTCCAGATTTATTAAGAAAAATCCTTTCTTTAAAACATAAATTTAAACTAAGAATAGGAATGATGAATCCTAACAATGTTTATCCAATCTTAGAAGAGTTAATTGAGATTTACAAATCACCTAAACTCTATAAATTTTTACATATCCCCATACAGTCGGCTTCAAATAGAATATTAAGCAAAATGAATAGATTCTATAAAATAGAAACAGCAGAGAATATAATAAAAAAATTCAAACAAAACTTTCCAAATATAACTATAGCAACAGATATTATTCTAGGTTATCCTGAAGAAAGTTCATCTGATTTTAAAGATAATCTAAATTTTATAAAAAGATTCAATCCAGATGTCCTTAATCTTAGTAAATTCTCTTTACATAAGGGAACTGAAATTTACAATCAGATTATGAATAGAAAAGCTAAACAAATTCCAATAAAGACAATTAACAAAAGAACATCAGAACTAATGGAATTGCATAGAAAATCTGCATTAAACAAAAAACAAAAATTTAAAGATAAAATAATAAGGGTTTTTATCAACACAAACAAACAAGGATTTTATGAAGCAAGAGATGACTATTATCGCATTGTATTGTTAAATACAACTAATCATCATTTAGGAAAAAATATAGATGTTCAAATCAAACAAATCGGAGTTCATCATATGATTGGTGAGATTATGGTTTAGATACAATAATCCGCTTTTTCTTCTAAAGCTTTTCTTTTTTCTCCTAATTTTGTTCTTTCAAATGCAAAGAATAAAATATCTTTTCCAGCTAATTGCTCTAATCTTGTTATATAATCTTCTGAAATTTCTGGAGAAGTTTTTAATAATCTTGGAAGCATTAATATTTTATGGAGAGCAGAACCAAAAGTATGATATTCTAAATTTCCTTTAAATCTTTCCCAATAAACCTCCCTAACTTTTTCAAAAACACTTCTTAATTCATCTATTTTAAGATGTTTATGATGTCCTTTATCAACAACATCATGAGCTATAACCCCTCCTGTTCCGTATATGTAATACCTATGCTCAGCACATCCTTGTTCATTAAATAAATAATCATGTGCAGAATTTTTACGTACACCTTTATTCAAACTACTTTCAGTTATATGAACTTCAAATGGGGCAAAGAAATTATATTCTCCAATAATCTCTTTTGCTTCGGGTTCATATTGCAGTTGAAATGCATTAATTTTGCATTTAGTGCCTTCTCCAAAAGTCTTGGTATTAGTTTTAATTTTGACTCCAATTACATTGCCTGCCTTAATCACTTCTGCTTCTAAATAAGGATTTTCCTGGTTTATTAACAAAGTTCTTTCAATATTTTTTTCTGATTGATTTTCTTGCTGAATTTTTTCAAGTCTTCTTTGATATCTTGGAGTTTTATCTGGTTGATATTGTCCATTAACACTCCAAAAGTCTCTTCTTATTTGGCTCATAAAAAGGTCCCAGGTATAAGATTCTGGAGTTAAAATTCTACTTATTTTAGCAGGCTTTATTCTTTCAGCAGGTTTTGCTTTTTCTGCCATAACTCCCGATAGAAACAGTATTTTTAAGCATTGTTGTTTAAGGAGAGTAGTTAAAATTTACATAAAAATCCATTTTAAAAGATACGCAAATAAGATTGAACCAATAAACCATGCTGCTATGAATATCAAAACTTGAAATTCTTTTATTTTTTCTACCATTTTATGTTTATCTTAATAGATTATTAATATTTTTTAACTAGAATACTATTTAAATACTTTATAGACTTCAAGTACATTAGAACTCATAGAATTATCCAATTTCTTCAACATCAGCTTCTGCTTTTTCTAATTCAAAAGCAGCTTTTTCAAGGTATCTTTTAGAACATCCTCCTTCACATTCAGCTGCATCATAAACAGCCTCTTGAGCTTCTTTAATTTCTTTTTTAGCTTTTTGTATTTTATTCATGTTGCTATTTTAATGTTTTTTGGTAATTTAAAAGGCATTTCTATCTTTTAAAATGAGCTAGTTTTCTTGCTTTAGCAAGAATATTTGTTCCTTAATTAACTATAACCTCAGAGTTTATTCATAACTATAACTTTATCAAACTAAATAAACCTTACTAAAACAATTCTTTAGGAAAGTAAATATACTTATATTCTTCATAAGCAATTAAAGTTTCATAATTATTTATTTGCTTAGGAAACAAACTTCTTAATTGAGATATACTATTTTGCAAATCCTCTATATTTTGAACAAGAAAATAAATCAAAACATTAAATCTACCAATAGTTTTAACAGCCCAGAGAATATGATTATTATTTAATAAGAATTCTTCTAAAATATTTTCTTTTTTAGAATCTAGGCAATTTATATTTATCAAAACTGCATGAAGATTATATTTTAAAGCATCATAATTCATAACAGGCACAAACTTAACAATTATCCCTGAGTTTTTCATATTTTTAATCCTATATGAAACAGCATCTACAGACAGTTTTAATTTTTCTGCAATTTCAAATAAAGCCATTCTCGCATTTTCACTCAAAAACTTAAGAATCTCAATATCTTTTTTATCCATTTTATACTTTATTTTTTGAATGTTAGCTGGTTTATTTGATTTTAAAAAATCAGGAGGGAAAATCTCTGCAAAATAAGATTTAGGAATAGTTAAAATTTCATAATCTTGTAAATTTCCAGAACAATCCTCAGTTATCTGAGTTATTCTTTTATCTAATTCATTTATATCTTTTGCAACAAACCCTATTTCAAAATCAAAATTTCCACTAAATTTTAAAATAACTCGAATAAATGCATGATTCTTTAACTTCTTAATTATCTGTTGCTCAACTTCTTGTGAAGGATTATTAAGCTTGATAAATAAATGATGATTGTTATATCCTAATGCAGACATGTTAACAATAGTTCTATATCCTTGGATAATTCCTTTTGTTTCATAATTATTAATTCTATAATTCACTGCATCTCTTGAAAGCCCAACTCTCTTTGAAATCTGAGTTAAAGGCATCCTTGCATCACTTCCTAAAATTCCTAATATTTTTTTATCTTTGACATCTAAATTTATTTTACTTATTTTTGATTTTTCTTGTAAATATCTCATTTTAGTATTAGCCTAAGATCCTTTATAAATATTGCGGAAAATCATAACTTTTAGATAAAATGTTTCTTATATTTCCGTATCTTATACTTATTAGAAGGAAAACAAAATGGAAAACCAAAAACATGAAGAAAATATACAGAAGATAATTCAGTTGGTGCAAAACTATGCACCCATATTACATTATCATAATGCTACTCATGCATTAGAGGTTTGGAATATTGCAAGACAATATGCTTTAAGTGGAAAAATTAATTGTGAAGATAAACAAGCATTAGAAGTAGCAGCATTATTACATGATATAATCGTAGTTCCAGGTAAACAAGATAATGAAGAAAAAAGTGCAGATTTTGCAGAAGCTTACACAAGAAATCTAGGATATAGTTTTAAACAAACAGATACTGCAAAGAGATTAATTTTAGCTACAAAAATGCCTCAGAATCCTAAATCTTATTTAGAAGAATTAATTTGTGATTCAGACTTAGATAATCTTGGAAGACCAGATTTTCTTATTAAAGGAGATCTTCTAAGACAAGAACTAGAATTACCTGAAAATGTTGACTGGTATAAAAGACAGCTTGATTTTATTAAAAATCATAATTACTTTACAGATCTCGCAAAGAATTTTAGAAATCCGGTAAAATTAGAGAATATCGAAAAACTAAAAGATATAATAATCCTTCAAAAAAAATTGAATATAAAAAGAGAAATGCGTCTAATGGATTACTTATTAAGGGTTTATAGATATATTCTAAAGAAATATTTATTTTCTAAACCTTCTTAAAACCCTTCCATGCAGCCTCGAATAATTGCTCCATTGCACTAGCAAAGAATTCTGTTGATAACCAAACAGCTACATCATAATTTGGATGAACAATTTCATCATCTAAAACCATGAATAATAATTGTTTTGAATCAATAATTGCAAATCTTGCTCTTATCCCATCTGCATTTCTCACTTCAGCAACTCTTGACAAATCTTTTGCAACATTTTTGTTAGTATCATTAATAGGGGCGGCTATTCTTATTTTAACTCCTCTTTTCTTAGCTTTTTCTAATCCGGGCATTAAAGATTCTAATTTTCTATTTAATCCGCTTGCTGTTGTTAAAATTGTTATTGTAGATTCAGCTTCTCTAATCATCATATCCAAATGATTATACATGTTCTGTCTTCCTTTCAAACTACCAGATAAATCACTTGGTTCTACAAATTTAACTCCTTGTGTAAATAATAAACTTAATTCATCTAGGATATCTTCGCTTTTTAATCTATCAAGTCTCTTTGATTTCTCACTTGCTTCTGAAACTAAATTCTTTTTAACTCTTTCTATAACCTCTTCTGGTTTTAAAGCAACAAATTTAATTGGTTTTCCTAATTTCATAACAATAAATCCTTTTTTCTCCAAAGTTTCTAAAATATCATATGTCCTTGATCTTGGAACATCAGAAATATTACTTAATTCTCCAGCAGTACTAATCCCTCTGGATAACAATGCAGTCCATACTCTCACTTCATATAAATTAAGATCGAATATTTTTCTCAGTCTGCTTAAAAATTCCTCTTTAACAATCATCTTTTTTATTGTGATTTATTACTTATTTAAATCTCAAGTAGTATTTAAATGTTTTTGTTATTTAACAATGGTTATTATATCCAAGTCATTGAGAAGTAGTCATCGAGGGGAAATTAAGCTTTATTAAACATTATCCTAATCTCTTTACTTTTTATTTTATCGTCGTATCTATTCTTATAGCTTCCTTTATCTTCCAGACTTATTTCCTTTGCATTTGTTCTTTCTTTTATTAATCCCAATTGATTCTTAATTAATTTTTCGAGTTCTTTATCTAAAATCAATGCAAGCTCTATTTTATCTGTTTTTACAAATCCTGCTTCTTTTCTGGACGCCTGAATTTTTCTTGAGATCTCTCTAGCATACCCCTCTGCTTCTAATTCAGGTGTTAATTTAGTATCCAGTTCAACTTTTAATTCTCCTTTTTTAATTTCAATTTTTTTTACATTAAGTTGATTTAGTATAATCTCTTGCAATTCATTATTTATTTTGAAATCACAATAAACAACTATTTTTGCTAAAGGCCATTTTAATCCTATCTGCGCTACATCTCTCTCTTTTAATCCTATTTCTATTATTTTTAGTAAATTTTCAAAATCTTTTTCTAGTTTATTATCAATTTTCTTTTCTTCATATTTTGGCCATGAGCTAAGGTGAACTGAATTCTTTGAAAACTCAGAATAAACCTCTTCAGAAATATAAGGCGCAAAAGGAGCTAATATTAAAGAGGTTTTTTCTAAAACTTCTGCAATTATCTCTCTGGTATCTTCCCTGTCTCTTGTCATTTTAATATATCCCCTTGAAAAATCATTTACAACAAAATTCATAATCCCCAAAACAGCTTTATCAATGGAGTAATTATCCAAATCTCCAGTTGTTTTTTTAATTAGAGAATTTAATTTGGATAATATCCACTTGTCCTCAATTTGCATTTTGTTTTTGTTTTTCTCTGCCTGTTTATAAAAAGTTTGACAATTACTTAATACATTCAAAAAAGGCAAAACAGCTTCTCTAACCATATTTTCTGAAAATCTTTTTGAATTTCCAACATCAACTATGCAGAACTGTAACCTTACTGCATCAATACCAACTTTATCAATTATCTCTCTTGGTTTTATTATATTGCCTTTGGATTTAGACATTTTCTCTCCATCTTCATCAACAACATGTCCTGCGCAAATACAATTTTTAAAAGCAACATCATCAAAAAGCATTACCGCAAGTGCATGAAGGGTATAAAACCATCCTCTTGTCTGGTCAATTGCCTCTGCAATAAAATCATAAGGAAATCTTTTTTCAAATTCTTTCTTGTTTTCAAAAGGATAGTGGAATTGTGCAAAACTAGCTGCACCAGAATCATACCATACATCAATTAAATCAGAAACTCTAGTCATTTGCTTTCCACACTTGCATTTAAATTTAATTTCATCGATCCAGGGTTTATGCAAATCATATTCTTTGAATTTTTTAATTGAATTTTTCTTTAATTCCTCTACACTTCCGATTATTTTTTCTTCTCCGCATTCACATCTCCAAACAGGTAAAGGAGTCCCCCAAAATTTAAACCTGGATAAATTCCAATCTTTAAGACTCTCAAGCCATTTCCCAAATCTTCCATCTTTAATATGTTCTGGATACCAATTTATTTTTTTATTATTCTTAATCATCTTGTCTTTTACTTTTGTAGTTGCAATAAACCAGGAATTAATTGCATAATACAATAAAGGAGAGTCACATCTCCAACAAAAAGGATAAGTATGAGTTGTTTTTTCAACCTTGAACAATAAATGTCTTTTCTTTAAATCTTCAATAATCTCTTTTTCAACACTTTTAACAAATTTCCCTTTCCATTGAGGCACTAATTCATTAAACTTTCCTTGTTCATCAACAGTATGAACCAAGGGAAAATTATTTTCTTTGCATACTTGATAATCATCTTCTCCATACATTCCAGCAATATGAACTATCCCGGTTCCTTCTTCTGTTGTAACAAAGTCAGCAGAAATTATCTTATGAGAATTTTCATTTTTAAGTTCCTTTATATCAAATAATTGTTCATATTTTCTTCCAACTAAATCTTTGCCTTTTAGATTTTCAATAATCTTGTAATCTCCTTTAATTAAAGATAATTTATCTTTCCCTAAAATTAATGTATCTCCATCAGGAAGCTTAACTTTAACATAATCTATATTTTTCCCAACAGCTAAAGCAACATTTCCTGGTAAAGTCCAGGGGGTAGTTGTCCAAACCAGAATATACCCTCCTTCTTTTAGTTTAAATGCAATATAAACAGATTCCTCTTCAACATCTTTATATCCTTGTGCAACTTCATGACTTGATAAAGGAGTTCCGCATCTTGGACAATAAGGAACAACCTTAAATCCTTCATATAAAAACCCTTTTTTGTGCAGTTCTTTTAAACTCCACCATAAACTCTCAATATAATCATTATCTAAGGGCTTGTAAGCATGCTCTAAATCAATCCAATATCCTAATTCTTCTGTTGATTTTTCCCAATCAGAAATATTTGAAAATACATTTTCTCTGCATTTTTTAATGAATTTGTCAACCCCATAAGTTATAACCTCTTTTTTTGAAGTTAATCCTAATTGTTTTTCAACCTGAACTTCAACAGGCAAACCATGAGTATCCCAACCGCCTTTCCTTGGAACAGCAAAACCTCTCATAAATTTGAATTTGTTGATTATATCTTTAAAAGTCCTAACTTCTAAATGATGCAAACCCGGAGGAGCATTTGCAGTTGGAGGTCCTTCTAAAAAAGAAAATAATTTTTTTTTAGGATTATCCTGTATAGCCTTCTGAATTCCTTTTTTATTTTTATCCCAAATTTTTCTTGCATTTTCTTCTATTTGTTTAAAGTTGTATCCCATTTTATATTTTAAGAAAATACAATTGATTTTGGTTTACCTTTTTTCATAAAAAGGTATTCTTTGTTCAAACTTGTCTTTCGCAAAGAAAGTTTGTTTGCATTTTCTTCTATTTGTTTAAAGTTGTATCCCATTTTATATTTTAAGAAAATGCAATTGATTTTGGTTTACCTTTTTTCATAAAAAGGTATTCTTTGTTCAAACTTGTCTTTCGCAAAGAAAGTTTGTTTGCATTTTCTTCTATTTGTTTAAAATTATATGCCATATATCTACTTATTTTTCTTTATATTTAAAGTTATTTAGATAGGAATGTCTTATCAAATCCCCTATCTTCAAAAGAACTAATTAATCTTTTAGCTAATCCCTTCCCCTTTTCTTTAATTAAGTTAAAAATTATTGAATTCAACCAGCTTTGAGGGTAATTATTAGCTGATTCTTCTTTTTTAACAGCTTCAAAATTTTTTAGTCTTAGTAATCGTTCATATCTATTGAATATTTCTGACATCTTTGAAGGAGTATAATGTCTTCCATTTTCTCTGAACCCTACAAATTCAGATTCTCTATAAAAGGATTCTGGAATAATATCTCTCTTCATATCATTACTATTCAGAATACGCTTAAAAACTTAATCCTCTTCTTCAATTTCTTTTTCAACTTCTTCTAGTTCTTCTTTAGAAACAGGTTTAGGATTTAACTCCTTTAAATCAATTGAATTAATCAAATCTCTGAATTTCAAAAAATCCTCTGCAGGAATTCTTGTTCCAGATTTTGTAAACCCCGTATATTTCTCACTTGTAACATGCTCTCTTATGGTTACTCCTGTTTTCCCGCCAAAATCATCAATTCTTACAACAATCTCTGTTGTTTCATTTTTCTTTATTTTTCCAATATCTTTTTCCATTTTATATGTTTACAAATTATTTATAATATAAATAACTTTTGGTTTATTATAAGCATTTCTAATTGTCTATATCTTAATTAAATAAATAACAAAAATCAGTTCTCTTTAGTTTATTATAAACATCTTAATCATCTCATCTGCATATCATATAAGAATTAATATTATCAATATATAATTTATATCATCAATTCAGCATTTTAATTTTTTTGTCTCTATATTTATATTCAGTAACTTTGCCTATATCAATTTCTATTTTATCTGCTTTTCTTAATTCTTTTATTTGTTTTTTATTTAAAACTTTATAATGTTTTACTTTATCTAAATAACTATCAATATACCATAAATCTTTTTCATCAGTTGCCCAATTTTTATTATCAAAAATACTTAAATTAACAGGAACAGAATAACTTCTTAGTGTTTTTCTTCCTTTTTTATCTGTATATTCATTAAAATAACTCATAACCAACTCTCTTATATTTTTATAAATAGGATCTCTGTATCTTAAAACTCCATGATTTGTTTTTGAAATAGCCCCCCAAAAACCATTTTTCTTAAAAACAGCAATAACATGATCAAAATCATCTTTATCTGCTTTCATTAAAACAATTAAAGGTGTATGTCCATGAATTCTTAATGCTAAAGCAGCAAAAATAGCTCCCTCAATGCAATGACATTTATTTTTTTCTAGAACTCTTCTTGGAGAGCAACAGGTATCTCTCTGATAATCAAAATTCATTGGAATTTTATTAATAAAATCCTGGATCTTTTCAGGACTATCTAATTTTCTAAATATTTCTTCCTCTTTTTTTGTTAAATCAAACATATTATTAATAGAAAAAAAGAGTTTTTAATTTTTAGCTTTTGGTTGTTTATACAAAATCTTGATAAGATTTACAATCTAATACTTATGACTGCATCACTATAACTATTAGGGTAGGAAGTATCTTTGCTATAAGTCCTAGGTTCACATCGAGCATGCAATCCAGAATCCCTTAATCTCCTACATAATCCTCTCGCAAAATGAGTAACCATTTGTTCTTTACTATATTGGTTAGATGGATTTAACTCATTTTCTCCGATAACATACTCTATCCTATGCCAACCTGCACTTTCACAAATTGTTGTTTCTTCTAGAATCTTTTTAAGTCTAACTTTCATTAAACCTTCATTTTCTTTTAGAATTTCATCTCTCGCTAGAGTAGTTATATCCTTACGTTTTTGTTTTAAATTTTCATTTACCATACAACCTCCATATTGGCAGAATCCTCATCCCAAATTCGCTCTCCATTAATATATCTAGGCTTATATTCATACTTGGCATTTAATCCTTTTTCATTTAACATCCTACATAATTCTTCTCCAAATGCATCAACTAACATCTTTTCAGAATATTCATTAGGATTTTTTAAAGGAATGAAACTGCTAGGATTCGCCAAAGATAGCGGGTTTGGATTCATTAAACTATAAAATAAATTCCTCAATCCTTTGTTAGCGTTCTTTCTAGTTTTATCCAAAATATCTTTATAAGTCTCCAGTATAAGAGATTGATTCATGCTAATAATCTCTGTCTTATGGGATTCAACTAACCCTTCAAGTTCCTGCTTAATGTTTTTTGTTGCCATAATAAACAAATAATAAGCATATTCATATATTTTATAGCGATATATATCGCTTTTTAGGTATTTTAGCTATTTTTACTAATTTTTGTTAATCTTAATCACTTATTTCTTAATAGCTTCAATAGAAAACCTTAGGATTTTATTTTCTGCTTTTCTTACATGAGCTTGAAATGTTGAAAAAGCAAGCCTATTAGATTTTGCAAGTTTTTCTAAACTTGTTTTTCTTGGATATTCATAATATCCATTTTTCAAGGAAAATTCTAAAGCATTTTGTTGTTTGTCAGTTAATTCTGGAAACATTGTCAGAAATCCAAAATTCTTTATTTTTTTATCTTTGAATTCTAAAAGTTTTAATTTATATTTGCTTTCTCCTGCATCTATGAGCTTCTTTAGATTCTCCCGTTCAATACTTGCAACTTCAAATTCTTCCCAGCCATCTTCATTCCATATTACAGGTTTAAGATGAATCAGGGCAGGGTTATAAGCAACATCAACAAATAATCTCAGTTCTTGGTTTATTGAAAGAGATGTAACCATAATAAAAAAATCCTCTTGTTTTTCTAAAAAATCAAGTTTCCTTCCTTGCCTAGCTTTTTTCAATTTTTTTAAATCTTTAAAATAATTAATCTTGTTTTCTTCCTTGCCTTTTATTAAGCAGACGGTTATAAAATGTATCCTCTTATTCTTTATATAATGATTAACAGGATAATAATAAATTTGGACCTTATTTTTCCTTACAATAATACTTAAGCTGTTCTTTTCATCAAAAACCTTAAATTTTGTAAACCACATATAAACGATAATTATCGCTTATTTATAAATTTTACCCAAATCTCTCCAAAGCTTCTTCTTCCATAAAATGTAATTCACTTGGAATAATAATACAAAATGGCATAGAAAAATTTCCCTCTCTTAAATGTTCAATTGTAGAATATTTTATTTTTTCATCTTCTGTTCCCATTTTACTGCAGACAATTATTTTATTAATTTTCATATTTTTCTTATGCATAGCCATTTCTAACTGAAGTAATGCTTTTTTGAAATGTAATCCAATATCAACTAAAATTAGAGAGTGAGCTTTAATTGATTGATTTTCTTCAACAATATCCAAAAAACTTGTAGGTTCAAAATTATTTTTCCATGCAGGCATACTTGCAATTTTTCCAAATTTATACAACTGCAATCCAGTTTCTGCAACAGCATCAAATATAGAAGCAGAATAAATCACCTTTGTTCTTACTTTTTGTTTTTCTGCATCTAAAAGCAGAGATAAATGGGTTGTTGCAAATAATGGACATCCATAAATTAATAAGGCAATTGCTTTGCTTTTTGCTTCTTTAATTAATTTATTAGATTCAACATCTTCTCTTTTCAATGGGATAATTTTTTCTTCTAAATGCAATTCAGATAATTCATATGGAAAATCAACAGTATATTTCTCTAGGTAAACCTTTGAACATTTTCTCAAAGCCAAAAGCCCTTCTTTTGAAATTCCCCGTTCATTTAATCCTAATCCTATTAAGTATAACATAATAAGAATAAAAAATATGCATTAATAAAGATAACTAAAACTTTCCACTTAGCTTTTCAACAGTTTTTTCTAATGTTAAATAATCTGGATGTTTTCTCCAGTTCCAATCCTTAGAACCGGATTGATGAGCAACCATTTTTCTAAAATATTGAGAAGGTCTGAAAAAATTTTGTTCAGATAATAATTGAACTCCAGAAGGACTTTCAACATAAAGATAAGATTTTTTTGAACCCATT
The DNA here is from genome assembly GCA_041651235.1 of Candidatus Pacearchaeota archaeon. Taxonomy (GTDB): domain Archaea; phylum Nanobdellota; class Nanobdellia; order Pacearchaeales; family GW2011-AR1; genus ARS1285. Next base: position 113,986 of record JBAZJQ010000002.1, on the reverse strand, counting down.
ATTTGTTTGGCTCTTTCAAAACCTTCAACTCTTTCAACTCTGTAAAATATTCCCTGATGATCTAATCTCTGCATCATATCAACAGCCCACTCTTTTGTTATATCCACTCCAGGTACAACATGAAGATGAGCATGATCTATTGATTGTCCTGATTGCTCATTTAATCTTGGACCATGCTCAAAAACCAAGCAGTTTAATTTATATTCAGATTTTATTATCCCTTTGACACTATCAATTAAACCCAGTAATTCTGAATATTGATTTGTTGGAACTTCTCCAAAACCCAAATAATGTTCTTTAGTTACAATTAACAAATAACCTGGAATTCCCATTGAACCCTTAGTAGGTATTACAAAGAAATTATCTGTCTGAGCAAGTAATCTGTTTTGTTTTATTGCTTTACCTAACACACAGCAATTTTCACTCATTCTTTTCTGAGAAATAGTTACTTTAAAAGAATTATTGTTTTATTCCAACAAAACAGCTGCAGCAATAACAGTTGTCCATAATCCATCTTTGTTGCATTCTGCTGACTGGCAGATATTCATTGTTTTGAAAATTTGTCCTGAAGCTTTGTAAACCTGTTCTCTTTCTTCCCAGGCAGTATCAGGATTAAACTCTATTCCCAGAGTTGTTGCAAGCATTGTTGCTGCTAAATCTTCTGCATATTCTCCTGCTTTTTTTCCGGTTTCTCCATATCCATGATGCTCTGATAAATATCCATAATTATTATTATCTCTTGGAAGAGCAACACCAATAGCAGAAGATAATAATCTGTTTGGTTCATTTGATTCTATTCTAGCCATAACAACAAAAGTTATTTGTCCAGGTTTTAATTGTTTTAATCCTTCTTCTTTAGACAGAATTTTGCAATTAGGAGGACAAATACTAGAAACATAAACTAAATTACATTTTTCTATTCCTGCATCTCTTAATGCTAATTCAAAAGAAGCAAGTCTATCTTTATGAACCCCAACACCCTTTGTAAAAAATAATTTTGTAGGTACCACTTTATATAAATTAAATTTTATTCTTTTTAAAATAAAATTATGTTTTTAAACCTTTTTATATCTAAAAAAATATCGACGATATTTTTATAAATTGTTTTTAAATTATTAATAATCTCTAGAAATAAATAACAAAACATCTGAGATTGAGCTTAATCTTAATCCTCTGCAAAGCTTATGTCTTAATAATTTATAAGAATACTCAGTTAGTATAAATTCCTACATGCCCATCATCTAACTTAAACCAAGAAGGCATACCAACAACTGTTGAAGCACTTGGATTATTGTTTGAAAAATAGATATAATCAACACAAGATTTATCTTTAACACTAACTCCCTTGCTTGATAATCCTGGAAGATAAACCAAAGATTCAATTCCATTTGCATTTGCCTGATTAATTCCTTGTAATCTATCTAAGAAACTTGGAGCATCTGAATGAGCAATATAATAAGAGTTTTCAACATGCTCTAATAAATCTGTTACATCTGAAAAATTATTATAAATTGTCTTGTTTATATTATTTTTTACTAACCCATTTGTATTAACAAGATATAATGGATCTTCAAAGTTTTCAATTGAAACATAGCTAATAGTTGTAAATGTTTTATTCCACATTATAGAATTGCTATCGTCTTTAACCAATAAATCTGCTGTTAAAACAAATTTAACATTCCAGGGATCATCTTGGGTTATTTGAACACTAGGATTAGATAAATTAACTTCTGCATTTATTTTATTTGCTTTTAAATTTAAAGAATCTTGGATATCACTAAATCTTGCTCCAATCATTAAATTTTCTTCTATCCCATTTATTGTTCCATTAAAAAAACATTCATGAAAACTATAATTTACATTTGTAATATATTGCCCTGTCTCAATGATTTGTTTTTCAAATAGGAATATGCTTCTAAAACCTGAAATATATAACTGTCTTGGAATATCTTGCTCAACCGCAAAAACAAAATTATTCATTGTATTAACTCTTTTATTAATAGGCTCTCTGTCTTTCACAATTGAATAAAAACTATAACTTAAAACAAATAAAGATAGTAAAGTTAAAACTATTAATGTAAATACCATTCCTTTTTTGTCTTGCATTAGTTTCATTTTCCTCTTTTTATCTATATTATACTATCTAATGGGCTTTTTATATTTTTTATTTATAGAATTTTATCTAATTAACAACAAATAAGATATAAAGTTATGATATAATTATGTTAAATGAAATTGTTAAAAGAAATATTTTTGCTAAAGATTTTTTAGAATCTGCTCTCAATTTTTGGAGGGTTTTCTTCAACTATCTTTGTTAAATCGTTAATGGGAACTATTCCTTGATCTGAGCAATTTTCAACTTCATCTTTAGGCAAAGCATAAACATCCATTTTGAGCCAATCTCCTCTAGAATATGCATCATAAAAATGTTTAAATCTGCTATCAGAAGTTACATCTGGAGCAACTACTCCAACTCCATTATTCATAATTCCTACTAAGATTTCGTTATCTTTTACTGGTGGTTTTTTGCCCCTTCCAGCAGAGATTATATTTATTCCTCTCTGGACGACTTCTTTTGCATTATAATAATCTGGCATAGTTGGAAGACTATCTTCCCCTTTTTAAATCTTACGCCACTATATAATTAAAACATTCACTACTATCAATACAAATTTTGCCTATGGCAAAATCCTTTTTTTAATGCCTTTCTGATTTTCAATCCCATCTTCTCACCTGCACTTCTGTGCTCCAGGTATATGGAATTCCTGTGATTTCACTGGATTCTATTTTCAAATCTTGTGTAAAGATTTGGCTGTCAATTTTTCCATTGGAATCAAAATCAAGTTTAGTCAGCAAACTATAAACTGCATTTTGTATAGCATCATTTTCATTATAAGCTATATTTGAAGAAGTATAGTAACACTCATTTGAGCCAACATAAGAAATAGGAATTCTTACAGCAGATGTTGAATTATCTTCAAATTCAAGATTCCAGATGCATCCTTCTGCAGAAGCAGAAATCTGAGAATAAGCAGTTACATTTTTTAGAATACTATAAATAATTTTATTATAAACAGAACCTGCACTTGAATTCAATGGAGAAAGTCCTGTTGTAACTTCTATATTATTTGTTGTGTTTATTAAATAGGTTGGAATATTAATTACATAAGGATCTCCAAGTTTAATATAATCAGAACCATAAGAACTTAAATCATAAACATTAATATTATTTATATTAACTTCTTTTGTCCATCTAGGCCCAGAATAAGAAACAACCTTCACATCTAATACACTTGAATTAAAAGGTATATCAAAACTTCCTTGATACTCATTATCAAATTGTTTTTCACTCGAGATAATTAATCCATAAGGAATTTGCTCTTCTGTATAATCAATTTCAATATAAGAATTAGGATATAGCTTGCTGTATAACTGTCCTAAGATTTCTATTGTCTGCTCATTATAAGAAGCTTCAATTATATCTTCTGCAATTTCCTGATAAATTTCAGCTATCTCTGAAATACTACTATAATAATAACTTCCATTACCGCAAGTTGCTATTGCCTGCAAAGTTGTTTCATCTGCATCAGCAAATCCAACTGAATAAACTCTTATGCCATAATTATTATAAGCATCACATGCAGCTTTTATTGCATCTTGTTTTGCATTTCCAGTTCCTTGTTGAGCACACTGGACATTGGCTTCCCCATCACTCATAACAACCATTGAACGGAATTTATCTGAAGTTGAGTAATTAAGCAAACCACTAACTGCACTGTTTATACCACAACAAACACAAGTATTTCCATTTGCAACCCATTGGTCTACTTTTGCCTTTAAAGAAACAGAATCATTTGAAAGAACATGAGAATAACTAGAAATACTTGATGTTGCATAGCCAATCAGTCCAACTCTGTTTCCAGATATATTTAAAACAGAATCAATAAAAACTTTATTTGCTTGTTTAGCTAATGTTATTTTTTCCTGCCAATAACCAGAACAAGAATTACATTTTGTTTGAGTATTACAAGAACCAGAAAGAAGACAGCAAAACCAATTATAATTAATACAACCATCAGCCATGCTCCCAGATAAATCAGTAACAGAATAAACATCTCCAATTCCGCCTAATTGTGAGGTGTAAGAAGCATTTTCTAATCCTAATCTTATTGGAACTGTTTTCCCTTCTAAAGAATCATAATCTAATAAAGAAGATAAACTTGCATCATTAATTGTGATTTCTTCTTCACCAGATGTAGCTCCATCATAAACTGTTTGATTCCCAATTATCAAAAAAAATGTATTATTATTATCTATATGGAGGAATAAGTTCATTTCGTTTATCTGGCTTGGAAAATCAAAACCATCATATAAATTAACAATCCCATCAATTCCAGGAAAAGAATATTTCTTTGTTTGAGTATATTGGACATTTGGCTTGTAATTTATCTTTATATATCCTCCTCCAATATGTAAATTCTTGCCTCTAATTTCAATTAAATTATTTCCAGAATTAAAATCCACAGCAGGAATAGAATATCTTACCGGAATAAATTCCGAAGCAGATTTAGAATAATCTCCTTGTTTGTCCCCATTAACATAAATTTCAAAATCATTATTAATTGTTAGTTCAATTTCAGAAGAATTAATAATTCCACTATAATCTATATTCAAGCTGATATTTCCATCTCCAACATAGCCTCCAAAATAAAAATATTTAGTTTGGATATCTCTTGAAAGATAAGCTCTTGCAGAAAATCCAGTTACACTTTCTCCTTCTCTTATTCCACTTATAATCTGCCTGTCAACTTCAATATTCTTTGGATTATCAATTGCAGTTGAATTTACAGAACAAATTAGTTTATCCCCATACCAAATTCCAATACTTTCTTTAATATCTAATTCAGATAAAACTGAATCACATAATAATTTAGCCTGCTCCTCATCTGTAACATAAAATTCTCCTATTTGTTCTAAAACCGTATTATTTAGATTGCTAATATTCCCATTGCTGATTAAACCTTGAACATAAACATTATCTATCTCTCCTATTTTCAGAACAGATAAAACATTCATAACATCACTTTGAATAGAAGTTTCATAAGTGGAATATTTTATTATTGGGTATGCCACAACTATGCTCATTAAAATTATAATTAGTGCTATCAATGCATCTGTACTAAAAAACACCCCTTTTTTGTTCATTGCCATTTTGATTTAACTTTTATCATATTTAGTTTTTCTTTGTTCAATCTTGTCTTTTCTCTAAAAAGAAAGATTGCTTTGTCAAACTTGTCTTTTTAAAGAAAGTTTGTTTTATTCAAACACATACAAATAAGCAGTTGTTGGCTTATCTTCATAAACAACAACTCTTGTAATTTTAATTAAATTTGATGCATTAATATTATCTCTTGTTATTCCTGGCTTTCCAATACCATCAACTTCAACAGAATTAATTGTCATATTTTTATCAAAGAAAAAATAATAATCATATTTTGTATTAAAAAGAGTTTTTGTTTTATAATAATTTGACTGGCTTAAATCATAAAACCTTTCTAATTTAGTTTGATTTATTTTATCTCCACTTAAAATTCCAATTTTAACTGCATTAATGTCATTCCAATCTAAAGGATATCCCTCTGATAAAATAGTTTTAGCTATTAAATTTCCCTGATAAGAAAGCTCCTGAAAATTTTCTTTTTGCTCTCCAGGTGCATTAATTGAATAAATAAAAAATACAATTATTCCAATTGAAAAAATAATCACTCCAATCATTAAATCCATTCCCCAGGCTTGTGCAGACTTGTTTTTTATTTTCATTTTAATTTAAACCCCTTAATTTTTTCTATTTCTGCTCCTTTTTTAAAAGTCAGTAGATGAATTTTGCTTATATCTGCATTTATTTTAATATCCTTCTTTTTAATAATTTTAATTGCTTCCTCCATCTTAGATTTGCTAGAAAAGCTTCCAAGAGTTACATGGGGGATATATCTAGGCATTTTTTTATTTTCAAATCCCTTTAATATTCCAGAATTAAGTTTTTTATACAATTTGACAATATTATTTTTTCCTTTATTAATTACAAGATAAAGATAATACTCTTTAGCTGATCTTTTTAATCCTTTTAATTCTATTTTAAATGATTTAAAATTTTTTATAGAATTAATAATATGTTCACAAACCTTTTTTTGGTTAGCAACTTTAAATGGATAAACCAAAGTTATATGTGGCTTAAATTCTTTATAATACCTATCATATTTTTTTCTAACATCATCTATTTTCTTATTATTTGGAATAAAAATAATTATTGCTTGTTCTTTCATTTTACGGATTCAAAACAACCTCTCCATTTTGTTTTGTAATTATATTCTCTCCTTTTACAACATTTCCAGTTACAGAAGCAAGAGGGAGAGCAAGAGCATTTTTATTATCATTTGTTTTAACATAAACCATTTCCTCTAATATTTCAATACTATAATCTCTGCCATTTATTTTTTCAGGAATATTAAAATTTCTGTAATAGCCATCACTTGATTTTGAAGCAAGATTAATTTCATCTTGAACAGATGAAGCTAAATCCTGAACCATAATGCTTTGTTTTTCTTTTAATTTATCAGACATACTCCCTTGTATTGCTCCTAAGAAAACAACTAAAAAAAATATAACTACCCCTACAAGAATCATAAACTCAATACTGCTTTGTGCTTTTTTGAAAATCATTTTAAACTTGGCTAATTGTTGCTCTACTTTCTTCAGCTATAATTTCTATTTTTTTAACACCTGAAATGGAATTTAAAGTTCCTTCAATAGGAACTTCACTTGAAAAGGCAATTTTATCTATTCCAGAACTTCCTTGATATGTAATAAACAAGGTATTTTCTGATATTTCAATTTGTTCAACATTTTCTGGAAGATAAACAGAAATTGTAGCTTTGGAAGGCTCTCCATAATAAAAAACAGATTCTGCTGTGGATATTATTTTATTTCCAAAATTATTTATTTGAGTCATTTTAAGCCTGTCTTTTATGCTCCCACTATAAACAAAAGCAATACCCAAAAGCCCAATTATAACAATAGTTACAAATCCCATTATAATTATATATTCAATACTTACCTGTGATTTTTTATTTATCATCTCTTTTATAATTAAAGCAAAAATCTCTTAATAAAAGTTGTTATTTATATTAATTAGAATATATTGAAATTATAATTAAATCTCACTTAAACAGGATATTTGTTATTTGTAACCTCTTTATAGTTATAACAAATAGAAAGATTTAAATAGGGGCATTTTATAGTATTTGTGACTATAAAGTAGTATAATTACTACTAGGATCTTACAAAATGAAACAAAAATTATCCATAACAATTGATGAAGAGAAAATAAAAATCATAGAAACTCTTTTAAAAGAGGGCTTATTTAGAAACAAATCTCATGTTTTAGAATATTCTTTAAATAAATTCTTAAAGGAGAAATTGGAAAATGGCAGATAAACTATCTTATGAGGACTTAAAATTAGGGGAAAAAGCAAAAAAAGCTTTTTTAGATGGAAAAACTCCTGAATATATTAAAGAAAACTGCCCTGTTTATCTTAATACTAATAATTTTTTTGCAGGATTAAATGTAACTGATTTAGCTGTTGCAGGAGTTTTAGCTGGAATGAACACTCTTTTAATTGGAAATACTGGATGCGGTAAATCTCAGCTTGCAAGAGATATTCATAATTATTATTTTAATGGAAGCAAATTAGAAGGGGGACATGCATTAACAATAGAAGGGCATTCTGAACTTGATATTTACCGGGATATTTTAACTGATATTAACAAAGAGCAGGTTCAAAGAGTATTAAATGGCAATCATAAATCTTTATTTTGGGATTTAGAGGAATTTAACAGATGTCCTCCCATTGCACAGAACCAATTTTTAGCAATTGGAAATGGAAGAATAATGCATAAAGGAAATTCAATTCCAATTGGAGATAAAGGATATGTTTCTTCAATAGCTACTGCAAATTATGGAAATGGCGAGTTTAAGGGAACTTTTGATGTTGATAAAGCACTTGGGAACAGGTTTGGATTAGTTTTAGATTTAGATTACAGCCAGTTTCAGCCAACAATTGAAGACAGAATTCTTATAGACAGATTAAGAGAAGCTCATCCTGGAATAAAAGAAGCCCCTAAAAGAGATTTAACTGAAAAAATTATTCAGGCAAACAAAGAAATTTCTCAATTAACATTGGAGCCGGGATTAGAAGCAAGAGCAGTAATGGATTATTTAAAGTTTGGATTAGGAAATTGCCAGGGAGAAGGAGAATCTCCAACTGCAAAAGGAAAAACCTGGCCATATAAATGCCAGGATTGTTCAAGAAATAAAAATGGAAAGGAAATCTGTTCTCTTGTAAGTGTTCCTGTTCAAAGAACACTTCAATCTGTTGCCAGATATGCTTCTGCTTTGCATTATCTTGCAAAATTAAAAAATCCCGAGCAGGAAATAAATCCAGTTGATTTAATGTTTAAGGCATTTGAATTAACTTCTGCTTATCAGAATGTTTTAAATCCCAGCATATTAAAATCAGAATATTTAGATGAAGCTCCAAAAATGATTGCAGAAGTTGCAGAAAGATTGAAGAGCGATTTTAAAGAAAATCAGGACATAATTTTAACTTCTCTGGAAGAAGCAACAAAAGGAAACAGAGCTTTAGATTATTTTAAAACTGCAGATGGAACAACTTTGTTAGGGTACAGCGAATTATCTCAAAAAGGAAAAAGTGCAGTTAATCCTTATGAGCCATTTAATAATAATCGTGCTATTGGTTTGTCTTGGGTAAAAGATGCAGTTGATATTGAAATAGATATGGCAAAAAACAAGAAAGATAAAGATAGCCAAGAAAAACAAGAGAATAAAGAAAAAGATAAGCAGCAATAAATAAAAATAAAATAAAATAACATGACAATCTTAAATCAAATAGGAGACAGAGGAGATTGGAAGAGAATTCATTATGACAAGGATTTAATTGCAAGAATAAACAGAGAAGCAGAAGAAAAAAGCAGAAAAGATAAAGGAAACAAAATAAAAACCAATCCTCCTGTTAATATAAATCCAAATCAATCAATAATTAATGTAGGAGATTACTGGACAATTCCAAATGTAAGCTATAGAAATGGAATTCATACTTTTGATTTATCTAAAACTTTGCTTGAAAATGGGCAGGCAAAAACACAAGAGCAATGGGCAGAATACAGAAAGATAGCACAGCCAAAAGCAGAATTTTATACAGGAGATATGCCTCTTTATCATGCTGTTTTTACAGCATTATTTGAACAAAAAGACAATCCTCAATTTAAACAAATTGCTGAAGAAGCAAGGCAATTTATACAAAACTCAATGAGACAAAAATGTCCTATAACTTTAACAAGAATAGCTTATCAGCCAAGAGGAAAAGATAAAATTATTCATAATTACAAAACAAATGAACAATATGAATTAGAAGAAAAAATAATTGGTCCAGATAGACTCATTGAATCAGGAGATTGCTTGGCATTAAAATCTCTTTTAGGAAATGGAGATATTAATAAAATAAATTCGGTTTATCAATGGATTAATCAAACTAATGCATATCTCTGGAGATTAAATGAAAAACCTAAAAATGTAGATGAAAGAGTCGCGAGGTTCAATGCGCTCTCTGACGGGGTGGACCTGGATTGCTACGGGGTTCCTGAGGATGCTGATGCCTCTCTTGGGGTACGTGTTCGCCCGCAGGCGAACTCGTCACAAAATTCAGGAGGAATAAAATAAAATAAAATAACATGACAATCTTAAATCAAATAGGAGACAGAGGAGATTGGAAGAGAATTCATTATGACAAGGATTTAATTGCAAGAATAAACAGAGAAGCAGAAGAAAAAAGCAGAAAAGATAAAGGAAACAAAATAAAAACCAATCCTCCTGTTAATATAAATCCAAATCAATCAATAATTAATGTAGGAGATTACTGGACAATTCCAAATGTAAGCTATAGAAATGGAATTCATACTTTTGATTTATCTAAAACTTTGCTTGAAAATGGGCAGGCAAAAACACAAGAGCAATGGGCAGAATACAGAAAGATAGCACAGCCAAAAGCAGAATTTTATACAGGAGATATGCCTCTTTATCATGCTGTTTTTACAGCATTATTTGAACAAAAAGACAATCCAGAATCAGAAGAAGCAAGAAAGTTTATACAAAAATCAATGAGACAAAAATATCCTATAACTTTAACAAGAATAGCTTATCAGCCAAGAGGAAAAGATAAAATAATTCATAATTACAAAACAAATGAACAATATGAATTAGAAGAAAATATAATTGGTCCAGATAGACTCATTGAATCAGGAGATAGTTCAGCATTAAAAGCACTTTTAGGAAATGAAGATATTAATCAAATTAATTCTATTTATAATTGGATTAATCAAACTAATGCTTATCTTTTTAGATTAAATTCAAAGCCTAAATCAGTTGATGAAAGAGTCGCGGGGTTCGGTGCTGGCTCTGACAGGGTTTGCCTGAGTTGCGGCAGGTATCCTGAGGTTGCTGGTGCCTCGCTTGGGGTACGTTTAGTCGTGCGCCCGAAGGGCGCTGAAACAAAAAATTCTAAAAGGAGTTTAATATGACGATCATAAATCAAATAGGAGACAGAGGAGATTGGAAGAGAATTCCTTATGACAAGGATTTAATTGCAAGAATAAACAGAGAAGCAGAAGAAAAAAGCAGAAGAGGAAAACTGCCTGTTAAACCAACAGAACAAAGACAAAACCAAGCTGGAAAGGGAGAAATAAATGATAAATGGGTTTATGTTCCTTTAATAGATATGAGTTTTGCAAGACAAAGAACTCATCAAAATACTAATTGGTATGACCAGAATAAAGCTTTAATTTCTGAAAATCTCTTAATGCCTACTCCAGAACAAACATGGGAATTGATTTTTTATCTTAAAGATAATTTAGATAATCCGGAACATAGAGAAGTTTATGATGATATTCTTAAACGAACTCCTAAAGATATCTGGCATGGAGAAAACCAAAACGCTTATTTTACAAAAGAGGGAGATAAATTCTATATTCAGCATATTAAAGGAATTAAATCAAATGGAGAATTAGTATTAACAAATAAAGTAGAAATTAGTGATTATTTAAATTCAGATTGTTGGGCAGACATCAGCTCTAAAGCAAATATAACAGATAAAGGATTATGCAAAACAAGTTCTAGTATACAAAATTATTCTCAAGGAAATAATATTTATTTTTGGCAGCCAAGAAATAATTCAGTCGCGAGGTTCTATGCTGGCTCTGACAGGGTTGACCTGGATTGCGGCAGGAATCCTGAGAATGCTGGTGCCTCGCTTGGGGTACGTGGTTGCGCCGAAGGCGCTAAGTAAAAAAATTTGGAATGTAACAATTTAAATAATAAAATACAAACAAAATGATAACAAAACAAGAAATAAAAAATATAGCTGAAATAGAAAGCAATAGGGGAGGATTTGATTTTAGAGATATCTCTGTTGAAGAATATAATCCCCAAAGAAATGAGCCCCATTTTCAAATGAGAACTTCTTTAGAAAACAAAAAAACAGAAATAAAATATGATCCTTTTTATGAAGAAAAAAATTCAGGTAAAACTCCTATTGTTGTAAGAGATGGAATAAGACATGAAATAAATCATCATAAATATAAAGGGTATTCCGGATGTCCTAGAAATTTAGACAATCATGTTAATTTAATTTATGAGCCGATTATGGATGTTTTAGCAGAAAAAGGATTTTCACCTGAAGATGCTCATTATATGTCTAATGCTTTGGAAGATACAATTCTGCATGATGACTTGTCAAATGGATTTTCATTGCAGGGAATAAATGAATTTTTTAAAGATGTTGGGGAAACTTCAGGAAAATATACTGCTTTTTATGAGGCACATGCAAGATTAAACAATGCTTTATGGGCAAATAAAACCCAAAAACAGCAATTAAAAAAATATTTTACATCAGATGAAAAACAAAGAAAGAAAATATTAGAAGCTTTAAGTGGATTTTTAGAAGAAAGTGGAATAAATGAATTTAAGCAGGAATTAAATGAGGCAAAAATCAGGGATAAAAGTAAAATAAGAAGTTATCTTTTAAATGAAAAGAACTGGCAGAAAATCTCACAAGCTTATGCAAAAAATATGTCTGAGTTAATGGAGCCAAATTATGCGCAATGCCTTATGAACCATAATGGTTCAGGAACAAAAGGAAAAAAAACAGAAGAAAGCTCCTCTGAAGGAAATGAATTTGACAGGGAAATGAAAACAAAGGACTTTAAAAGAACAAGAATTCAAAAAGCTTATAATTCAGGAGAGGAAATACCTAATTGGATAAATAGTTTTGAAGGATTAGATTTAATTTATGAAAGTTTAGCTAAAAAATTAAATATAAAAGCAGAGAGCTTTACAAAACAATCATCTATGCCTATTTTTTGGTATGGTTCAAGAGAATTTGACCCAGAAACAGATGATTTAAAGCATATAAGTTTAGGAGTAAATGATTCAGGAGAATTAGACATAAAGAAAAAAAGATGGAATCTAAATATGCCTCTTGAAGTTAAAATAAGTCAGAGAGGATTTCCAAGAGCAAGATTTGGCTTAATTGATTGTTCTGGCAGTATGGCTTGGAATCCTGCTGGCGGAAGAGATGCTGGCTCTAAGACAATGATTCCCTGGGGCAACAACAGCAGATATCATTATGCTCTTTTATCTTGGTATGGATTTTTAGAATATCTAAGGCAAAATCATTTGTTAAACCAAAATGCAGTTGATTTAGCTGGATTTAGTGAAGAAACAGTTATAGGAAAAGGACTGCTTGAATCAAAAAAAGTTGCTTTATCTCCTCAATTTGGGGATACCTCATTAGATTTAAACAAAGTTAAAAGTTTTTTTGAAGGAAGAGGGAATTTAATTTTCTCAATTTCAGATGGAGAGGTTGATAATTGGAGAAGCATTAAAAAGAATTATTTAGATAATGCTGGAAAGCATTATTATTTTCACCTTCAAATAGGAAATCAGACTGAAATGTTTAAAGATTTAAAAAAAGCAGGATTTTATGCAGAGCAGGTTTTAGGAAATAATGATTTGGCAAATAAAACAATTGACTTGACAGATAAAATTTTAAGAGGAGGAATAAAATAAACCAAAATAAAATGACAATCTTAAATCAAATAGGAGACAGAGGAGATTGGAAGAGAATTCATTATGACAAGGATTTAATTGCAAGAATAAACAGAGAAGCAGAAGAAGAAAGCAGAAGAGATAAAGGAAATAAAGCTAAAACTAATAATCTTCCCAAGCAAGAAGCAACTATTCCTGAAAATGCAAACCCAAATCAATCAATAATTAATGCAGGAGATTACTGGACAATTCCAAATGTAAGCTATAGAAATGGAATTCATACTTTTGATTTATCTAAAACTTTGCTTGAAAATGGGCAGGCAAAAACACAAGAGCAATGGGCAGAATACAGAAAGATAGCACAGCCAAAAGCAGAATTTTATACAGGAGATATGCCTCTTTATCATGCTGTTTTTACAGCATTATTTGAACAAAAAGACAATCCTCAATTTAAACAAATTGCTGAAGAAGCAAGGCAATTTATACAAAACTCAATGAGACAAAAATGTCCTATAACTTTAACAAGAATAGCTTATCAGCCAAGAGGAAAAGATAAAATTATTCATAATTACAAAACAAATGAACAATATGAATTAGAAGAAAAAATAATTGGTCCAGATAGACTCATTGAATCAGGAGATTGCTTGGCATTAAAATCTCTTTTAGGAAATGGAGATATTAATAAAATAAATTCGGTTTATCAATGGATTAATCAAACTAATGCATATCTCTGGAGATTAAATGAAAAACCTAAAAATGTAGATGAAAGAGTCGCGAGGTTCGATGCTAGCTCTGGCGGGGTTAACCTGTATTGCTACTGGGGTCCAGAGTATGCTGATGCCTCTCTTGGGGTACGTTTAGTCGTGCGCCCGAAGGGCGCTGAAACAAAAAATTCAGGAGGAATAAAATGACAATCTTAAATCAAATAGGAGACAGAGGAGATTGGAAGAGAATTCATTATGACAAGGATTTAATTGCAAGAATAAACAGAGAAGCAGAAGAAGAAAGCAGAAGAGATAAAGGAAATAAAGCTAAAACTAATAATCTTCCCAAGCAAGAAGTTGTTATTCCTGCTAATACAAACCCAAATCAATCAATAATTAATGCAGGAGATTACTGGACAATTCCAAATGTAAGCTATAGAAATGGAATTCATACTTTTGATTTAGCTAAAACTTTGCTTGAAAATGGGCAGGCACAAACTCAGGATTACTGGGTATACTACAGAAATATAGCACAGCCAAAAGGAGAATTTTATACTGCAGATATGCCTCTTTATCATGCTGTTTTTACAGCATTATTTGAACAAAAAGACAATCCAGAATCAGAAGAAGCAAGAAAGTTTATACAAAGCTCAATGAGAGATAAATGGCCTATAACTTTAACAAGAATAGCTTATCAGCCAAGAGGAAAAGATAAAATTATTCATAATTACAAAACAAATGAACAATATGAATTAGAAGAAAAAATAATTGGTCCAGACAGGTTTATTAAATCAAGAGATAGTCCAGCATTAAATGCACTTTTAGGAGATGGGGATATTGATCAAATTAATTCTATTTATAATTGGATTAATCAAACTAATCCATATATCTGGAGAGTAGATTCAAAGCCCAATGAAATAGATGAAAGAGTCGCGGGGTTGGATGCTAACTCTGGCTGGGTGGACCTGGGTTGCGGCAGGAGTCCTGGGGGTGCTCTTGCCTCGCTTGGGGTACGTGGTTGCGCCGAAGGCGCTAAGTAAAAAAATTTAAGAATTTGATATGAGAAAGAATTTATATAATCTTATTTATTTTTTATCTTGTCCTGAAGATTTTGGAGTTTTACTCTGAATATTCAGACTACATGTAATTTCATTAGAGCATTTTTATTTGATTTAAGCCATGAAATACCGCAATTAAAATCAGTAAAATGAAGATTGAAGCTTTTTACTTTTATTTGATGAAAATTATAATTGCAGTGATGCAGTGATGAAATTGCTAACAAAGTCGCGAGGTTCAATGCTAACTCTGACAGGGTTAACCTGAATTGCAACAGGAATCCTGAGAATGCTAATGCCTCGCTTGGAATAGTTTGGCTTCAGGACTTTATTATTATGAAAACTTATAAAAATCTTTATTCTGAAATCTATAATAAGAAAGATTTAATTCTTGCATGGAGAAAAGCCCGTAAAGGCAAGACAAAAAAAGATTATGTTATTAAATTTGAGAAAAATTTTAGAGAGAATATTTTGAAATTACATGAAGAATTAAAAAATAAAACTTATTTCCCTAAACCCTTGAAAACATTTATTTTGCGAGACCCAAAAACCAGAAAAATCTCGAAGTCAATATTTAGAGACCGAATAGTTCATCATTCAATTATAAATATAATTGAGCCTATTTTTGAAAAGATATTTATCCATGATTCCTGTGCAAATAGAATAGGAAAAGGAACTTTATTTGCATTAAAAAGATTAGATTTATTCAAGAGAAAAGTCTCATTTAATGGAACAAAAAAAGTTTATTGTTTAAAAGCAGATATAAAACATTATTTTCAAGAGGTTAATCATGAAGTTTTAATTTCTATTCTTCAAAGAAAAATAGAAGATGAAAAATTAATGAATTTAATTAGAAAAATTTTAATTAACAGGAAAGTTGAAGAAGGAGTTGGAATGCCCCTTGGTAATTTGACTTCACAATTTTTTGCTAATGTTTACTTAAATGAATTAGATTATTTTATAAAACCTAAATTAAAAGCAAAATATTATATTAGGTATGTAGATGACTTTGTGATTTTGCATAAATCAAAAGAACAGCTAGAAATTTGGAAAAAAGAAATTGATGAATTTTTAAAAGAAAAATTAAAAATTGAACTTCATCCAGATAAATCAAGGATAATTGGACTTTCAAGAGGAATTGATTTTGTGGGTTTTAGAAATTTTTATTATTTTAGGTTGTTAAGAAAGAGAAACATAAAGAATTTTATTAATAAAATTGATGAATTTAAAAGAAATGAGATTTCTAAAGAAAAATTAATTGAGAGTTTTCAAGGATGGAATGCTTATGCAAAATGGGCAAATAGTTTTAAATTAAGAAGAGATATAATAAAAACAGCAAAGTTAATATATAACCCGGACTTATAGGGTTAGATAACAATAATACTGCACTAAAAAACAAAGTCAGATAGACTCTAAAATCTAAGATATAATTAAAATTTTAATGAACAGATTTCTTGTTGTTTTAAGTTTTATATTCCCATATTCAGTTATCAATACATTTATAAAATTATTTAGAGTCATATATTATATATAAAATGGCAAAAGAGGAGAAAATATTGTTTTTTAGAGTATTCTTTGTAATATCTTTGATTTTCTTATTAAATTTAGTATCTTATGTATACAAATATGGGGATATAAAAGGCGGGTTTACAGGATTTTCAGTTAAATCAACTGTTTATAACGCATATTCTGGACTACCCTATATCTCTAAGATGTTTTTAATAGTTCAATGGACAATTTTAATTCTTTTATTACTTTCTGTTGCATTTAAAGATAATCGATTAAAAAATCAAGATAAAGAAGTTTTAAGTTTAAATCTCAAGAGAAAATCAGGAGCAAATAAAACGGATTTAGATACCCTTTATGAAGTACTTAAAGATAAAAAGAAACTAAGAGTTTCAACAATCGCAAAAGCATTTAATGTAGACCCCGAAATTGCACTTGAATGGGGTAAAATCTTAGAATCTGGTTCTTTAGCAATAATTGATTATCCCGGATTTGGGGAACCCGTAATAAAAATTATAGAAAAAGAAAATAAACAGCAACTAGCAAGCAAAGAAATAAAAAAAGATGAAAAGAAGAGCGAAATTTCATCGTCTAAGGAAAAGGAAATAATACAAAAATTAGAAGACAAAAAAAGAATAATAGTTAATAAACCAGTAAAAGAACCAAGGCACATAATTAAAGCAAAAAAGAAAATAGAAAAAATGAATGCTAAATTAAAAAAAATAAGAGAAAAACAAGCAAAACTAAACTAAAACAAAAAAGGTGATAATGAAACATAAAAAACACAATAAATTATTTTTTAAAAAGAAATTCTTTCCAAAGAAGAAACCAGATGAAGTAATTAAATCAGAAATAAAAACAAATATTAAACATCCTTTTGAAACTTCTAATGCAAAAAACCAGGATTCTTATGAAATAGAAATCGATAAGTCCAAAGTAAGAGTTGAAATAAAAAAAGGAGAATTAGGATATACCTACAATCTTTATGTCCCAGAAGTATCTACTGCTACAGCAACTTTACTCGATGATATAAGGACCGAATTAGTAACAGTTACAACAATAGGAATGAGCGAGATAATAGACCCTAATGCATTTAATAATATTAAAAAAAGGTTTATGGCAGAAGCAACTACTTTATTGAGATCTAAACTTCCTACAATAGATGAGCATACTAAGGAATTTTTAATAAGCAAATTAATGCAGGATATGCTTGGTTTAGGTGAAATAGAGTTCTTAGTTAATGATATGAATTTAGAAGAGATTGTAATTCCTTCTGCAAAAGAACCAATTCGGGTTTATCATAAAAAATATGGGTGGTTGATTACTAATTTAAAGATTGCAAGAGAAGATGAGATAAATAACTATTCAAATATTATTGCAAGAAGAGTTGGAAGGCAGATAACTGTCTTAAGTCCATTATTAGATGCTCATTTAGTTTCAGGAGACAGAGTTAATTCTATTTTATATCCAATAAGCACAAAAGGAAATACAATAACAATTAGAAAATTCGCAAGAGATCCTTATACAATCGTTGATTTTATAAATAATCGAACATGTGATTTAGATACTTCCTGTTTAATTTGGCTTGCAATAGAATATGAAATGAATATTTTAATTTCAGGAGGAACCGCTTCTGGAAAAACTTCTTTTTTAAATGCCTGCCTTGCATTTATTCCTCCAAACCATAGAATAATTAGTGTTGAAGATACAAGAGAGCTAATGCTCCCTGATTTTTTATATTGGACTCCTTTAGTTGTTAGAACAGCTAATCCAGAAGGAAAAGGAGGAGTTTCTATGCTAGATTTATTAGTTAATAGCCTTAGAATGAGGCCCGATAGAATCATTCTAGGTGAAATGAGGAGAAAAGAAGAGGCAATGGTTTTATTTGAAGCAATGCATACAGGACACAGTGTTTATGCAACTCTTCATGCAGATTCAGCAGCAGAAACAATTTCAAGATTAACTAATCCCCCTTTGGATATTCCCGCAAATTTATTGAAAGCAGTAAACCTTAATGTTGTAATGTTTAGAGATAGAAGAAGAGGTATAAGAAGAATTTTTCAAGTTGCAGAATTTGAGGCAGGAGATAAGAGTGCAAGAGCAAATATTATTTATAGATGGATTCCTGAAGAAGACAAGATAATAAAACATAGTCAAAGTGCAAGATTTTTTGAAGATATTTCAAGAAATACTGGGATGTCCGAAAGAGAATTAAATGAAAACTTAGAAAATAAAAAGAAAATTCTTTCCTGGCTTATTAAAAATAAAATAAGGGATTTAATGGATTTTGGAAAAGTTATGAATCTTTATTATTTAGACAGAGAACAATTACTAAAAGATATTGCTAGAAATGATATCAAAAAAATACTTGGCAGATGAAATTCAAAATTCCATTTACTTTCTCAAAAATAGAAAAATTAAAGAGTAAATCTAGATATTTCTCTTCTAAATTTAAATATAAAAAAGAATCTAAACTTGGACACGATTTAAAAAATTCAGACATTAATTTAACAAGAGAAGAATATCTTGGAATCTGCATGAGAAGTGCAGTTGTTTTTTTTGGATTTTTCTTTGTAATTTCAACTACAATATTATTATTGCTAAAAATTGTTTTTGCTGTATTATTTGGATTCTTATTAGCATTTTTATTCTCAATTTTTATATTCTTTAGCCAGAGAGTTTACCCAAGAATCTATGTTTCAAGAAAACAAAGGGATATTGAAAAAAATTTAATTCCGGGACTAGAGGATATCCTGGTTCAGTTAAATTCAGGAGTTCCTCTTTTTAATATAATTTCTAATATCGCTGATGCGGATTATGGAAGTTTAAGCCTGGAATTTAAGAAAGCAGTAAAGAGAATTAATGCAGGAGAACCAGAAGCAGAAGTATTTGATTCACTAGGTAAAAGTAATCCTTCTGTTTTCTTCAGAAGAACTCTATGGCAGATTAGCAATGGAATGAAAGCAGGAAGCGATATAGCTATTATTATTCGAGATAGTATTAAGGCATTAAATGAAGAACAATTAATACAAATCCAAGCTTATGGAAGCAAGCTAAATCCCTTGGTTGTTCTTTATATGTTAATCTCTGTGATTATCCCGGCTCTATCAGTTACTTTCTTAACAATAATTTCCTCCATGGTGGGGTTATCAACTACAATGATTATTTTGTTATTTATAGGATTATTTGTTTTTGATGTATTTGCTCAAATAATGTTTTTAGGGTTAATTAAATCAAGAAAACCAAGTTTACTATGAAAAGAAAACCAATACCAAAACAAGAAAAAGCAAGAATGAAAAGATTGACAGTATTTGCGATTATATTAGGTTTAATAATGAGCATAATATTCTTCTTAGCTTACAAAAGCATATTATATTCTTTAATAAGTTTAGTTTTAACTATCATTCTCTTTGCAGTTTATATTTATTTCAAAAGAAAATTAAAAGAGACAGCAAGAATTAGGCAAATTGAGACTGTCTTTCCAGATTTTCTTCAATTAATGTCAAGTAATTTAAGAGCAGGAATGATAATTGATAAAGCGATGTTATTAAGTTCAAGACCTGAATTTGCTCCATTAGATGCAGAAATACTTCAGGCAGGAAAAGATATTACCACAGGAAAAAGCATAGAACTTGCTTTAATAGATATGTCAAAAAGAATAAACTCACCCAAAATTGAAAAAACAATTTTATTAATAAATTCCGGGATTCGAGCAGGAGGAGATTTAGCTGTTTTATTAGAAGATACTTCCTCAAATATGAGAGAAAAAGAAATGTTAGATAAAAAAGCTTCTTCAAATGTTTTAATGTATGTAATATTTATCTTCTTAGCTGTTTCATTTTTTGCTCCTGCATTATTCTCTTTATCAACAGTTTTAGTTGAAATTTTAACAAATATCTTTTCAGGTTTGCCAGAAGTAAGTTCAACAACAGTAAGTCTGCCATTTACTTTATCTAAAATAAATATCTCTATAACTTTCATTAAATTCTTTTCAGTTATATTCATAATTGTAATAGATGTTTTAGCTTGTTTAGTTTTGGGATTAGTAAACAAAGGAGAAGAAAAGCAGGGGTTAAGATATCTTCCTGCTATTTTAATTATAAGTTTAAGTGTATTCTTTATTGCAAGATCTCTAATTATGAACTTTATGAGCGGGTTGTTTTAAAATAAAAAAATAAAAAATAAATTAATATTTTATTTTGCTCCTGCAAGTGCTAATTTTGCAATACCTGCTCCCAGAATTCTCCCTTCCTGCCAGTATTTTTCTTCAGTTTCATTTAACTCCTTACTACGAAAGATTTTAGATATCAGAACTGCATCGTGTACCCATTTCTCTAATCTGTTAAGTTTGTTTTCAGACAAACCAGCCTTTTCAAGGTTAAAATCTCCCATACCCTTGACAGCTTGATAACCCTTAGTTTGAATAAAATCTGCAGAGTAACCTAAAATACTATGAACTATATTCTCTCGTATAAAGGGACTCTGATAAAGACCATCAAGATAATGATCTTTCACAACAATTAAAGGAGTAAAATAAGATTCCTCGGGATGTAACAAAGCAATTGCTAGAGGAGTATTGTTACCATGAGGTTCCTCTCCATCAAATATATCTTTTATCGGAGTCTTTTTTAAAGATTCTAAATCTTTGGTAAGATAAAGATTAGTATTCCCATTATAAGGTACGGTATTTCTTCTAAATACTTTGCCCACTATTTCTTGATATTGGTTTATTCCTTGTTCATTTACCATGTTATTTAATACCTCCTTTCAAATCTTTATTAAATTGAGTTTCAACTAAGATTATTTTATTATCATATTTTTCGTTTTGTTTTTCCATTTTATTTTTTGTTTGTTTTGTTTATGTTTAATTTCCTAAGTTATTTTGTTTAACTTACTAGTAATAACTATTACACATATTTAATACTTTTTATGCTATTTTATTACTTTTAAGTAAGATTTATAAACTATATACCCATATGTTAAAATATGATAGAAAATACTAAAATCAAGCTCGACTTAAAAGACAAAAAGATTCTTACACTTTTAGATGAAGATTCAAGATTATCCAATAGTCAAATAGCTAAAAAAATCCAGCTTTCAAAACCTGCTGTAGAATATAGAATACAGCGCCTGCAAAAAAATAATATTATTTTTTCTTATTATACTGTTATAGATATTACAAAACTTGGATATTCTCAATATAAAATTTATTTTAAATTTCAAAATGCATCTATTGAAGATGAGCAGAAAATTGTAGATTATTGGAAAAAGGATAGAAATTCAGTTTGGCTGGCCCAGATTAGAGGAAGATGGGATTTAGCTGTTTCAATATTAGCTAAAACAAATTTTGAATTTGGAAAAGTATTAAGTGAATTTATAGGTAAATTCTCTAAATTTATATTAGAAAAAGATGTTCTTTTAACAGAATACTCTCCAGTATATTCAAGAAGATATCTAACAGATTCTAAAGCAAAAGAGTTTGTTTATGCAAAACCAATTAAATCAATAGAACTTGATGAAATAGACGAAAAAATACTAAAAGAGCTAGCAGAAAATGCAAGAATTAATATTGTTGATTTAGCAGAAAAATTAAAAATTACAAGAGATATTATAAATTATAGGATAAAAAAACTTACAAATCAAGGCATAATAGTTCAATACAGATGTTATTTGAATCTTCATAAGATAGGAATAAATCATTATAAAATAATTTTAAGAACTAAAAACTTTGATGAAAAAGCAGAGAAAAGCATTAAAGACTATGTTTCTCATCATAAAAAAGCAACTCAATTCTTAAAATTAATAGGCAGCTGGGATGTTGAAATTGAATTTGAAACAGAAAATGAAGATGAGTTGTATAGCATTCTAACTGACATAAGAAAGCAATTTTCAGATATAATAAGGGATTTTGACATTATAAGAATAACCCAAACCTACAAATATAATTATTTTCCATTCTAATAAATCAATAATTCACAAAGCTTAATCTTTGTTATCTTTTTTATTTGAAATTAATAACCCTATTAATCCAATAATAAACAAAACTGCACCAAGAATATTTGAATTAGTCTTATTCAAATTTGAAATTACATTTCCAGTAAGATTATTTGATAAAAATAAAAGTCCTATTCCTATTGCAATAATTGAGATTACTTTCCCTTCTAAAGATAGTCTTTTAACTTTTCCTTCTGAAGACTTGTTTAAATCATATTTAGCATCTTTTCTAAAAAATCTTAATCTAACCTCTTTATCATCAAGTTCATATAATTCTTTTAAATCTATTTTATCCAAATCTAATATAGAAGCAAAATAATAAGGTCTTTGATGAGCAGTAATATCATTTCTATGACTAAACAATTTCATAATATATTCTTCTGTTTCTTGTTGAGTTTTGCCTTCAGGATATTTTTCCTTATAATAATCTTCAATTAATTTTCTTGTTTCTCCTTTGATTTTTCTTATTGTTGGAATAATTTTCTTTAAATCATAAGGTTTATAGTCTGAAGTAAAATCCAAATTATCTTTAGGGTTTGAAACTTTTTTTAATAGTATTTGCCCTAAATAACCAAAAAATTCTCCGGTATAATTAGTTTTAAAATTAAATTTCTCATTAGGCAATAGATTAGAACCTTTCTTAAATTTATATTGGCTTAATAATTTTCCTAATCTTCCTTTTTTTGTATCTTCTGCAATTCTTAGTCCAGCACTTCTTAGAAAATGCCCAATTTCCTCTCCAAGCAATACCCCTGAATTCAAATCTTTTTTAGAAATATAAATTGTATTTATTAGATTATCATAACCATTACTATTAAGTTTAGTAACTTTTACTTCTGGCAAATATCGATTAGGTATAGAAATCCCAGTTTTATTAGACATTCTTTTAATTAAATCATAAACTTTATTTTTTAATTTTGAGTCTTCCCAAGAATTTCTAACGAAATCTTCTCTTTTCTTGCTACCCAAATCAATATCCATATAAACATTAAATTTAACATTTATTTAAATTCTTTTGTAATAACCCGGTTAGGTTGTTTTAAAACATCAATACATTTTTAAGCATTAATTTCTTATAATACTTATGAAAAAGAGGAAAGTGAAACATTCTAAGAATATTAAAAAAACTAATAAAATTATTAAGAAAAATGTAAAAGTAAAATCTGTAAAACCTAAAAAAGCTAATCTAACGATTACAAAAACCAAACATAAAATTGAAAAAATAAAAAGAGTTTCTACTGGAATTTTAGGTTTAAATAAGATAACTCAAGGAGGATTTGAACAAGATTCAACTAACCTTATTGTAGGAGAAACAGGTTCTGGAAAAACAATTGCTGCAATGCAGTTTATAATTGAGGGTTTAAGAAAAAAAGAAGTTTGTATGTATCTTACTTTTGAAGAAGATAAACAAGAATTTTATGCTAACATGAAAGAACTTGGATGGGATTTAGAAAAAGAAGAAAAAGGAGGAAAATTCTTTTTCTTGGAATACACTCCTGAAAAAGTAAAGACAATGCTAGAAGAAGGAGGAGGAACAGTAGAAACCCTGATTTTAAGTAAAAAAATAACAAGAGTTGTCTTTGATAGCATCACTTCATTTATCTTATTATTTGAGACTGAAGTTGAAAAAAGAGAAGCTGCTTTATCTTTATTCAATATGTTAAGAAAATGGAACTGCACTGCTGTATTGACCTATGAAGGAGCTCCTAACAGAGAGAAAAGCACATCAAGAGTTTTGGAATTTGAATCGGATTCTATAACTTTATTATATTTTTTAAGAGATAAAAAACAAAGAAGCAGGTATCTAGAAGTTTTAAAAATGAGGGGAACTGAACATTCTACAAAAATTTATCCTTTTTCTATTAAGAGAAATGGAATCGTTTTATCAGGTAAACCTATTTCTGGTAAATTATATTAAAATATTTTTAATGGGTTTAGGATTTAAATGATATATGAATAAAATTTTTATGAACAAAAGCCTTATTATTTGTCCAATAAGATTACTAATAATTAGGAGTTTATATAAAATTAAATTATAAAAAAATAAAAAAAATAAAAAATTAAGCTACTACTTTTCCAGCTACTGTCCCTGTTGATGTTAATTCAACTGTGCTTCCTTCTTTAGTGTATGTTATTGTTATATCTTCACTTAAAGTATCGCCTTCAGTTAATGCAGGCGCACATGTAACAGTTATTACTGCAGGAGCATCTGTAGTTATTGGAGTTGAAGTACTATATGTTCCACAGCCGCTTACAACAACACTTGTTAGAGTATAATCTTCTCCACCATTATCCTTTATTTCAAGAGTAACCCCATCACTTGCTTTTATATTATAAGCATTGATGTAAAAAGGTGGATTTACTACGGCATTTCCTGTAACATATTTTCCAGGGCTGAAAACCCCAAAATATGCTAAAACACCAATAGCAATAACTGCTGCAAGAATTGCCCAACCATAAGTCATCAAAAACTCCATAGCTGCTTGTCCTTTTTTGTTCATTTTAACCTCCTTTTTCCTCTATATAAATATACAATATCAGATAAACTTCATATATAAATATTTCTATAGCAGATTAATAAGCAAATCAATAATAACTTTTCCAAGTTATTGTTAAGAAAGTGATTATCATAAAAAAGCAAGTTAAAATAATTGGAAATTTAAATTCAAATTGGGTAAAAGACAAAACAATAGCAAATAATAGGGATATAACTGAAATTGAAAATAATTCTTTTCTCCATTTTTTTATTTCATCTTTGCAGATTCTTGAAAGATAATATCCAATGGAAAACCCCATTAACAGCAATAATATGTAAAATAAGTTTTTCATTTTCACCTCATATAACTAATAATTTATCATACTATTTAAATTAATATCCTCTTCTAGCTAAATATCTTTCTACATCTTCTGCAGTAGAATTTTCACCTATTTTAGAAAAATATTTTTCTGCTTTCTTGGCTTTTGCTTTCATCTCTTGCTCGTATTCCTGTTTTGCAGCTTTATAATCAAATAATTTCATTTCTGCACATCCAGAACTTAATGCAAGAATTAATGTTAGTTTACTTATTTTTATAATTCCCATTTACAAGTTGTCTGTCAAAATTATAGATCACAGAATTTTCATAACTTTCAGAATGTTTAAGAGATTCTGCTCTTATTTTTTCTTTTTCTTGTTTTCTTTCTTTTTCTTCTCTTTCATAAGGAGCTAAATAATAATCTTTATTTATTAAAGAACTTACACAACCAGAACTTAAATTTAATACGATAGATGTTAAAATGATACTAACTAATGGCTTTACTTTCATATGTAATTTATTCTTAACCAATTTATAAAGATTATTGCATAGAAGTTCATTTACCCATATTCAGATATTTACCCTGAATTATTTAGCAAGATTTATTGCAGTATTTATATAACATCCTCGTTTGCGAGATATGCCAATTATCTTATCACAGATGGTAATGTTCTGTTGAATATGGTTAGCAAAGTCTCCATAACAGTCGTCTCTTCCAGTTTGATCGGATAACTTATCACATATGGATATATCTCTTTTTACTAGGGCCCTATCACGAATACATTCATCTTCATCTTTAAAAGTTGCACCATTGCAAAAAGACAATTCCTGAGGAAAAAAAGTTAAACAATTTTTATTACTTCCACAAAGAGAAACATCTCGTTCTTTAAAAGCAAGACAGGTATTTTTATCTAGGTTATCACTAATCTTATCACAATAGTCTGTTCTTATTTCTTCTGATTTATTTTCCCAATATAAAGCATTTACAAAATTAAAATAACATTCCTGCTTATCGCTTGGATTATAATCCATATTATTACAAACATCTATATTCCAGCTTAATTGAGCAAGTGCATTATAACAGGTTTTTTTAGCATCTTGTTTTACTAGTTTACAGTAAGAAAAATCTTTATTGACTGCAGACAGACAAATATAATAAGGGGTTTTATCATTTAAATCTTCTTCGGATTCTCCGGGGATAGCAGGTCCATCTATATCCCCAAGAATTTTCTCACAAAAATCAGGATTGTTGTTTACTACAGCAAGACAATAATAATTGTCATCTAAACCAAATTCGCTTGATGTAGGCAGTTGGTTGCAGAGAGTATTTGAAAGATTATTGGGATTAATTTCTTCTAAATTTTGATCTAATTCTCCTTGGTTATCTGTGATTTTTATTAAATCACATTTATTTTCATTTAATCTCCATTCACATTCAAGGGAAGATGAACATTCTTCTAAACCAGTATAATTTTTACAAACATTTTCCACTGCGTCTTCACTATTAATCGATCTTATATCCTCAATAGATTCTTTTTGTGTGTATTTAAATAAGAAAAAAACAGCAGAGATTATTACAACTCCTGCAACGATTCCTATAATTAAACCTCTTTTCATGTTTATATTATATCCGGCGTATCTTAAAAATCTTTTGGAGAAAAAGAAAACTTAATCATTCTATAATCAATTAAACCAAAACACTTAAATCCATTCATTCTATTTTATTTTATGCTATTCACAATAATTTATGGAAAAGAAGATTTAGCAGGAAAAAATATAATTGAAAACTTTAAGAAGCTTAGCTTTTCCCCTCAAATTCAGATAATTGAAATAAAAAAACATCCTATTTATTTAACTGAAAAGGATCTGGATAAATTACCTATACCTAAAAATAATGAGTTTATTGTTTTTGCTTCAACTCATAAATCAGAAAAAAACTTGCATTCTTTATCATTACATGCTCCTGGAAACTGGAGAAACAATGATTTTGGAGGAGATAGAGGAAAAATATCAAATACAAGTGCATTTGTATTAAAGCATTTATTTCAAAAATTAAATGAAATAACAAAACAAGAAAATCTAGCGGATTATGAAATAACCTTAGAATGCACTCATCATGGACCCTCAATAAATACTCCATGTTGTTTTATTGAAATTGGATCAACTGAAGAGCAATATACTGACAAACAAGCAGGAAAAATAATTGCAAAAACAATTTTATCTTTAATTGATTTTAATTCTAAAACAAAAAATTGGATTTCTGCAATTGCAATAGGTGGTCCACATTATTGCCCTAATTTTAATAAAATTCAGTTAAATTCTAATTATGCAATAAGCCATATTATCCCAGAATATTCTCTTCCTTTAACAGAATCTATTTTAAGAGAAGCAGAGCAAAAAACAAAAGAACAGGTCAAAGAAATTGTATTAGACTGGAAAGGTTTAGGCAACTCAGAAAAAAGAAATGAGATCCTAAATCTGTTAAATAAGCTTAACCTTAAGCATAAAAGGACAAATCAAATAGAAAAATAAGATGGAATGGTATATAATTGCAATTGGTTCTGCTTTATTTTCAGCATTTGCAGCAATTTTAGAAAAGAAAATATTATTTAAAGAAAAAGCACTGTCTTTTTCAGTTTTACTTGCAATATTTAATTTTATTATTGCAATTCCTTTTTTCTTTTTTATTAGTTTTCAGGAAGTTACTATCTCTTCTTTATTAGTATTATTTTTTAAAGAAATTCTTGATGCAGCTGCATTTCTTTGTATTATGATTACACTAAAAAATATGGAAATAAGCAAAGCTCTTCCATTATTAGTTATAACTCCTGCCCTGGTTGCAATATTTTCTTTTATTTTCTTGCAAGAAGCTTTAACAACTATACAAATATCTGGGATGATATTAATTTTAATAGGAACTTATGTTTTGCAAACAGAAAAAAATCAAAACCTATTAAATCCATGGAAAGCTTTTTTTAAAAATAAATCTTATTATTACATTTTAACAGCATTAATTCTATTTACAATAACTTCTGTTTTAGACAAATCATTATTAAAAAACTTTAAACTTCCTGTAAATGCATTTATTGGATTTCAGCATTTATTCTTAGCAATTATCTTCCTGGGGATTATCTTATTCTCAGGAAAATCAAAACAACTAAAACATACTTTTAAGTTCTCTTGGCAATTAATTTTTTTATTGGGATTAATAACAATAACTTATAGATATCTTCAAATTTCTGCAGTTAAAGATGCTCCTGTTGCTTTGGTATTATCTTTGAAAAGAACTTCTGTATTTTTTGCAACATTAATCGGAGGAACTTTATTTAAAGATAAGAATTTATTAATTAGAACAATTGCAACAGCAATTATGACATTAGGAGCAATCTTAATTATAATTTAGTTACTTTTCTCACCCATTTTTATTAATCTTATGCAATCCTCTTTTTGTGTATTGTTAAATATCTTCTTATAAAATAATTCACAAATTCAGCTTCATCTTTTTTGAATGCTTTGTAATAGGATTTTCTCTTTTTATATTCTATTATAATCATAGGATAATTTGCATACCAGATAATATAATTCATCAACAATCTTCCGATTCTTCCATTTCCATCTCCAAAGGGATGAATTTTTTCAAATCTGTAATGAATAATTCCAGCTAATTCAATTGGATTAATCTTTTTTTTATATTCCTTAATAAATTCAAATAATTCTTTCATTAATTTTTTAACATCTTGCCAGTCAGGAGCAAGATAATCTCCAACTCTTACTAAATATTCCCTGTATTTCCCTGCAATATCCTTTTTTACATCTTTAAAAATTTCATAATGCCATTTTAAAATTAGCTCTTCATTTAGTTTTTCTTTTTTGTCAAGCATTTCTAAAAAAACCTTTGAATGTGACTCTGTTTCTTTTACATCCCGTAACAGCTTGTTTGGAGAGATTTTATCATGTATTATTTCTCTTGTTTCTTCTAAGGTTATTGTGCTCCCTTCAATTGCATTTGTATTATAAGTAAAAGCTATTGAAATTTCTTCTTTTTCTTTTTTCTTTGCAGATTCAGGAATCCTTTCCCATTCTTCTTGAAAATTTTCTTTTATTTTTTCAAGCTTTTCTATTAGTTCATTTTTTAACTCTTTATTAATCTCTTTTTTAATTTCTTCTATATTTTTTGGAATTTCTTTTCCAAGATATTTTTCTTTTGTTATGACTTTATTTTCTTTTCTAAATGAATACTGAATATAGTAATATTCTCGGCTTCCTTTTTTTCTTTTTATTATTCTCATAATAATATTACCATTACAAACTATTTAAATATTTGCTTTTTAGAAAAAATGTAATGGTAATTATTCCACCCATTCATAACTTTCATTTGGTTTTTGAATAAGCTCTAATCTATAATTAATAGGAGGAAGATTATCTGGTTTTGGTTTATAAGAAGAATCATTTGCTCGTGATTCATGTATTGCTTCAACAGCTTCAGTTTCTACCATCCCTAACAATGCTCTCAATGAAATCATAATATTAATATTAGAATATCATTTATATATTTTATTGTAATTTAATTATTTCTCTTCCCAGTTTCTCTTTTTGTCTCTTAATGTTTTTAACTGAGGCCATTCATCTTCTAGTGTTAGTCTTTCTTTCTGATAAATAACTCCTAATGGAATTTTTCCTGATTTTCCATTGTAATCCCATTCCTCTACAAGCTTTTCAGCTGTTTTTTTATCAGAATTATCTTTTACTTTATACATTAAACTATCTTTATTATTGATCTCAGGATTAAAGATAATACAATCCTGAATTATTTCAACAAAAGAAAATCCTTTATGTTTTATTGCTTTTTCTAAGATTTCAGCAGTATGTTCAATATCTCTTGCATTGCATCTTGCAACAAAACTAAAATCAGCAGCAAGGGCTATCTTAACTGGATTTAATGGCTTATTAAATTCTCCTAGTGGTTCTGCTTTTGTTTTAAATCCCTGCTGAGAAGTTCCAGTAGCTTGTCCTGTGGTTAAAGAAAAACTCTGATTATCATGAACAATTAAAGTCATATTTGAGTTATATCTTCCTGCATGCATAAAGTGACTCATACCTTCTGAATAACATCCTCCATCACCCATAAAAGCTAATACATGCAAATTAGGATTTCCTAAAGTTATTCCAAATGCAGTTGCTAAAGCTCTTCCATGCAAACCATAAATTCCAGATATGTTAATATAATCATAGATTTTTGCATTACATCCAATATCAGTAACCATTGTAAAATCTTCCTGTTTGTATCCTTTTTTTATCAGCTCTCCAAGTGCTTTTTTCACACTTGCCAGTATCATAAAATTCGGACATCCTGGACACCAGGTTATTGGTTCTTTTGTATTAAGGTCTGTCATTTTTCATTCCAGTCAATTCTTTCCCCCTTTCTTTTAGCATGTTCTATTGTAAACATCCCATCCGGATATCTTTTCTTTAGTTTTTCTATGTTTTCATTTAATATTTCCTGCAGATCCCAACCAAAAAAATTGCAAATCATTGCAGCATACCAAAGCATATCTCCTATATTTTCTCTTATTCCCTGCCTTTGATCATTATCATGTGCATATGTTTTTTTAATGCATCCTGCAATATCTCCTGCTTCTCCAGTTATTCCCAGACCCCAAGTTAAAATTTCTTTTTCAGGAGTCTCAAACTTCTTAGCAGTTATTTTTGCTAATTTTTGGTATTCTGATAAGTTTAGTTCTTCACTTTCCATTGATTTAATTGCTTTCAATGCTTTTTCTTTTGTATTCTCAAAAATATCTTCTGAATTTATTATTTCTTCTGGTGAAAACCATTTTAATTCAGTGTCTTCATCAGATTTATCTAACATCTCTCCATCAATTATTTTTCCAATATAAGATAGATTTATGTGATGATGGTCTGGTTTTATAACATCTAGCTGAATATCTAAATTTTGAGGGAGATTTTTCTCTTTTAATTCTCCTAAATCTACTAATTCTATATTTAATCCAGATTCTTCTTTTGCTTCTCTTATAACTGAATCGCAGGGAAGTTCATTTTCCTCTATATGCCCTCCTAATGGAATAAATTTATTAATATTTTTATTAAATGTCATTAACACTTTTCCATCTTTTACAATATAAACTGTTGATACAAATTCTCTTTTGGGGTTTATTTCGTCTGTCATCTTCTCTCCTTTTTTAATAATATAATTAAAAATATTATCCAGCTAGGAATTCCAAATAATAATATATTAATTAAAATTTGGGTAAATTGGCAATTACAATTTATTGTTGGGCAATTATCTCCTGATTCGCATATTGACATTGGACAATCCATAAAACAGCCGAGTATAGACTTAATTACAATTAGTATTAAATAAATAATTGCAATAATTAATAGTGTTTTTTTCCAGGTTTTCATTTTCTCAAAATCTCCTCCTTTAACTCATCACTTGTGAAAGGCCTGCCATCATATTTTAATATTCTATTTTCAATTTTAATACCTGTTTTTTCACGAATTAAACGGCCTAACTGCCCTGTTAAATTTTGTTCAACTAAAATAACTTTCCCCTTGTTTTTCATTGTATTTTCAATTTCTTTTTTTATTTCTTCTGATAATGGTTTCATATAAAGAACTTGAAGGAATTTATAATTTCCTTTTCCTGTTTTAATAGAACCATCAATGCTATCTAACGCATCTAATATCTGGCATTTTGTTGAACCCCATCCAATAACAAGATTCTTAGCATTTTTATTTCCATAAGTTTTAATCATCTGGAATTTCTTAACTTCCTTTTTAATATCTTCATATTTCTTTAATCTCCTTTCTGCACTTTGCTTTGCAGTTTCAGCATCTTCTTTTGTATTTCCAAATTTATCATGCTCATAACTGGATGCTTTGACAATTCCCTGGCCAGGGATTTTTCTTTTAACTTCAACTTTTAAGGTTTTATTTGGTTTTCTATCACTTGAAAATTCAGATTCAGCAAGATGTTTATCACTTAGTACAATAGAAAGAGCATTAAACTTTTCAGCTAAATAAAACGCTTCATTTGTTTTTTCAATACATTCAATTGGATCTCCTGGAGCAATAACAATTCTTGGGAATTCTCCATGCCCTCCTCTTAATGCAATATCTAAATCATCCTGTGAAGAATAAGTTGGAAGCCCAGTTGAAGGTCCTGGCCTGGTAGCTAAATAAACAATTAAAGGAATTTCAGATTGTCCCTGTAAACTTAATCCCTCTGTCATTAAGTCATATCCTCCTCCAGAAGTTCCTACCATAACCTTAGCTCCTGTAAAACTAGCTCCTATTCCTGCATTAACAACAGCAATTTCATTTTCAGGCTGAAAAACCAAAAGTTTATTTTCAACTTCTTTAACAGCCAGCTCATTTAGTACATTTGTAGCAGGAGTCATAGGATAAGCAAGATAAATATCAATTTCAGAATTTCTTGCACCTTCTGCAATAGCAAAACTTCCAGTCATTATTGCAATCTTATTATTTAGTTTCTTTAATTCAAACTTCTTTTCATGGCTGTTATATCCCTTTTCAGCAGCATCAACAGCTTCCTTTGTTCCAAACTGTTTTTTAATTTCTTCAATTAAAACTTTATTTTCAATTCCAAGAATTTTAATTAAGCATCCAGCAAGAGCAATATTAAGATTTCTTCCCAAATCTTTAAATTTTCCATCTTCAATAATAATTCCGTCTTTTTTTAGCTGAGGCTTGTGTTTAATAACAGTGTTTTCATCCATAGCCACGATAACATCTAGTTTAGATTCATAACTTCCAACCCTTTCATCAGAGACAGATAAAATATTAAAATTATGCCCTCCTCTAATTAAACTAGGATATTCTCTATAATTAAAAATAAAATATCCATAATCAACTAATATTTTACTTACAATTTCAGAAACTTTATTAATCCCCTGTCCAGCTCTTCCGCCAATTAATATATTTAATCTCATTTTAAATATCTATAAAGAAATCACAATATATTTAAATATATCTTTATTTTACTTAATTAATGAAAAGAGATTGCTTTAGAAAGAAACTTACTACACTAATTACAATTTCAACATTAGGGATGGTTGGGTTTTCCTTAAATGGATGTGGTTCTTCTAGAAATTATGTAAAAAATCTAAATTGTCCAGTAATTTCATCTGAACAATTAGATTGGGTAATGAATAGCATATCTATTACTTATGGCAAAGATGTAACTGTTCACGAATTTCTTAAAAAAGGAATGATTTCCGGGGGAGATTATGATACAATGAAAGAAGAATTACTAAAAATTTATACACCTAATGAAAAAATTACAAAAGAAAATCTTTCAGATATAACTTGTTACCTTTTTAATAGACAAAATTTAATAGCAAAAGAATAATTCTTCCAACAAATTTAAAAACAACACAAATCTTTTATAGTATAAAAGACCTAAAATGAAATTAAAATACAGAAAAGGGGTGTTTGTTGTAATATACAGAAAAGAAAAAGAAAAACTTTATTATCTTTTATTAAAAAGAAAACATCACTGGAAAGGCTGGGAATTCCCAAAAGGAGGAGCTGAAAAAAACGAAAGCTTATTAGAAACAGCAAAAAGAGAAGCAAAAGAAGAAACAGGACAAAGAATATTCAACATAAAGAAGTACAATTCCTTCGGAAGATATAAATACAAGAAAAAATTTTCAGATAGGCCTGGATTAATGGGGCAAACATATACCTTATTTTCAGGACAAACTAAAGATAAAAAAATTAAATTTGATAAAAAAGAGCATCTTGGTTATAAATGGCTTGAATTTGATAAAGCAGTCAATAAGTTGACTCATAATAACCAAAGAAAATCTCTAAAAATTGTAAATAAAAATTTAAAATGAATATAATACCCTCTTTAGCAATAATTACTGGAGCATTAATGGGAATGGCAAACCTCCCCCAAGCATACAAAATCTTTAAAAGAAAGAGTGCTAAAGATATTTCAATAATAACTTATTTAATCTTACTAATAGGCAACATAATTTGGGTTATTTATGGAATTCAGATAGGAAATATTGCAATAATGATTGCTAATTCAATAGGAATTATTGCTCTTGGATTAGTGAATATTGGATGGTTTTTATATGGGAGAGGAAAATGAAACTTGAAACAAAGAGATTAGTTTTAAGAGAATTAAAAGATTCTGATGCCAAATGTTTAGTTGAAAACCTTAATGACTTAGAGGTATCTAAAAATCTCCATTCTATCCCATATCCATTTTCCGATATAGATGCTAAACTTAAGATAGATTATGCTAAAAATGAAATAAAAAAAGATAGAGAAAATTATGAATTAGGAATAGAATATAAAGGGCAATTAATTGGTATTGTTTCCTTGCATATGTTAAATAAAATTCAAGGAAATTGTTTTTTAGATTATTGGATAGGAAAGAAATATTGGAGAAAAGGAATTATTTTTGAAGCAACCAGTGCTTTAATCATCTTTGGATTTACAAAATTACAATTAAAAACAATTGAATCTGCCCCCTTTGCGGATAATATAGCTTCTAAAAAATTATTAGAAAAGCTTGGTTTTAAAAAAAGATTTTTTATTTCTAAAAAAGATAAATCAAATGCTGACAATAAAGTTCATGATGTTCAAACTTATATTTTAACAAAAGAGGGATGGGTAGAATGATAGCAGAAATTTGGAAACAGCATGAAAAAGAAATAGTAATGCATAATGATGAAATGAATTTAGTTGAATCTATTGACAGATATGCAATAAATACTCCGAATAAACTTGCTTTGTATTCTCAAGATGGTTTTCTAAGCAAATTTACATATAAAGAATTTATGGAAAATTATAATCAATTTGCAAATTTGCTCTCTAAATTAAAATTAAAAGAAAATTCAAAGGTTTTTATTTTTCTTCCAAAATGCCCTGAATTTTATTTTTGTTTTTTAGGTGCAATAAAATCTGGAAATACAGCAATTCCTTTATTTGAAGCTTTTCAAGAAGATGGATTAGAATTAAGATTAAATAGAGGTGATGCAGATGTTCTTGTAACAAATAAAGAATTATCTAAAAGAATTTCAAAAGAGATTCACAAAAAAATCCCCACGTTAAAACACATTTTAATAATTGATGAAGATAAATACAAAAAAGACATTAAGTCTCAGCCAAAAGAATTCCAGGCAGTTTTAAAAAATAAAATGGACACCGCTTTAATGATCTTTACTTCTTCAACAGCAGGAACACCTGTTGCAGGAATTGAAATTCCCCACTATGCTTTAGTTCAGCAATGTTACACAGCTAAACTGGCATTAAAGCTAAATGAAAACTCTAGATACTGGTGCACGGCTCATCCTGGCTGGGTAACAGGAAGTGTTTATGGAATAATTGCTCCATTTGCAATAGGATGCTCGGTTTATACTTATAATCCTCATTTTGATACTCCTAAGTGGATAGAGTTTATTAAAAATAATAGAATAGATAATATTTACACAGCACCAACAGCACTAAGATTATTAAAACCAGATATTAAAAAATCTGATTTGTCTTTAGTTAAAAATATAAGTTCTGTTGGGGAAGCATTAACAGGAGCTGTTTTTTCTCACTATAAAAAATTAGGAATTGAAATAACAGACACTTACTGGCAAACTGAAACAGGAGCAATTGTAATTGCTTCTTGGGATGATAAAATAGAAGGTTCTTTAGGGAAACCAATTCCAGGGATTACAGCAAAGTTAATTAATGAAACAATTGCACTAAGACCAGACTTCCCAGCACTAATGACTGGAATCTATAAACATGAAAAAATGTACAAATCTTATTTTAAAGATGGCTGGTTTACAACAAAAGATATGGCTGAAATAAAAAACAATCATATTTTCTTTAAACAAAGAGAAGATGATATAATCAAGACTTCTGGTGAAAGAGTTTCTCCAATTGAAATAGAATCTATTTTAATGAAACATGATTCAGTAAAAGAAGCAGCAGCAATAGGTGTTCCAGATGAAATAAAAGGACAGATAATAAAAGCATTTATTGTTTTAAATAAAAATTACAATCCTTCAGATGAATTAAAGCAAGAGCTTTCAATGTTTGTAAAACAACACTATGCAGGACATTCTTATCCTAAAATAATTGAATTCATAAAACAACTACCTAAAACAAATTCTGGAAAGATTATAAGAATGAAGTTAAGAGAGGGAAAATAAAAAATTACGCCGACACCAGGAATCGAACCTGGGGACCCCGAAGGGCATGGATTAGCAATCCATTGCAATACCATTATGCGATGTCGGCATCGAGCTTTAGGGATTAGAGCATTCTTCTATTTAAATAACTAATCACTGAAGCGAGCGATAGAATAACTAAAAATTAAAGGATTATAAAGATTATGCCTTTATTATATGCTAAACAGCTAGAGGCTATAATCTCCGCTATAGGGGGAAGCATGAGCTGATAAATCCGATTAATAGTGGGTCAGGGTTATTTTACATTAATAGCTCCAAGAAAAGGAAGAGTATTTGCCTCTTTTTCTCCTTCAATTAATAGAATCTCAAGATGGAGTAACTCCTCTGAAAATAACTTTTTAAGTTTATAAATTTCTCTTCTCAATTCTCTTTCATCTTTATGGAAAAGTTGGATATAACAATTTGGTTTTGATATCGTGAATATAACCGAATTTACATGAAGAGATTGTTTTGAGAATTCCTTAATTTTACTTTGAACTTTGTTAGATAATGTGCTCATTGTAAGTCCTATCACAGAAAAATTGTATCCTAATTTTTCCATATCAAATAAAATTCTGGAACCAAGTATCATTTTTTTCTCATATAATCTTTTTAGTTTATACAAAACTAATTCCGCAGATATATTTATTGAATTAGCTATGTCAATTATTTTAATTCTACTATCTTGTTCTAATAATCTTAATATTTTTATTTCTTTTTTATCTAGAGTTATGCTTTCTGTGGTAAAATTAATTTCAATTTCTTCTTCTTTGTTTTTAATAAATTTTAAAGGATATTTTATCATCGAGATGGGTTTTATTATTCGATAATCTGAAATCTTTCCTTTATACTCGTCGAGAAGATTATTTAATATTTCTGTAAATTCCGCCTCGTTCCTAAAGATAGAATTAATAAAAAGGTCATAATCATTATATACCTCTCCTTTTGATATGCAAAAACCTAGGGAAGTAAGACTATCCGAAAATTCTTTAAGATATTCTTGTTTTGAAAATTTAAGAAATAAGATGACCATATAATTATAACCCAGAGAACTATAATTAAAGAATGTTGCAAATTTTTTAATTAATCCGATTTTTATATAGTTTTTAACCCTATATTCAACTTGCTGTCTGGACAAATTAGTTGCTTTTGAAATCTTCTTAAAGCTATCTCTATTATTTTGGTAAAGGTAAGATAATAATTTTTTATCAGAGGGTTTTAATTCCATCAGGGATATAATACTTTATTTTATTATTTAAATCTATCTAAAACTAAATAATTTAAATATTTTTTTTAGTTTATTCATAATTATTGATAAAAAATATTTTAAATAACCAAGTTGTTATTTTATCATGATAAAGTTATGCCTTGAAAATATTGAAGAAGAAAGGATATCTAATCCTTTTCTTAGGTCGCTTGTAAACGACTTAAAAACTGGAATTGCGAGAGGAATAGATCCTGCAAGAATGACTCCCCTAAGTGCACAACTTAATCAATATAATGATGGGCCTGGACACACCGATCATACAGATTATAGTGCTCATCAAGACACAGCTCCTCCACATGGAGATTATTGTGATTAGGAGTTCTGAATATGAATCAACCAATTACTGTAGTAATAAAACCTACTAGGGACTGCAACCTTAGATGCAAATATTGTTCAGTTGGAGACCCACAGTCATCATATATGACTAAAGAAACAGCAAAATGTGCAATAGAAAAAATTTCTACAAGGGTACCTGATGTGGCTACTAAATTTATCTGGCATGGCGGAGAGCCATTATTGCCAGGCATAGAATTTTATCAAGAAGTTGTAAAAATAGAAAAACCATTAATAGCAGAAGGATATAAAATTCAGAATACTATTCAAACAAATGGTACACTAATAAATCCTAGTTGGGCTAATTTTTTTAAAGAAAATAATTTTGGGGTTGGACTAAGTATTGATGGACCTAAAGAGGTTAACAATCGGACTAGAGTTTTTGAAGGAGATATTGGAGCATTTGATTCTATAGAAAGAGGATCTAAAATCTTAGCAGAATATGGGGTCAAACATGGTTACTTAGCTGTAATCAGCAAGCATAATGTTCAGTCAATTGATGAAATAATTGATTTTATGAAAGAAAATAAAAAAACTTATAAGCTTGTTGGGGTTTCTCCAATTGGAAGGGCAAAAGAAGCTCTTGAAGACTTAATGATGGAAGATGGCAATTTTTCAAATTCTCAATTAAGGCTTTTTGATAGATGGTTAAATGAAGGAGATGAAGGTCAGAAATCTGCATTATGGAAATATATGGTTCCATTATTAATCGGCAAGCCTATTGAATGTCTCTTTTATAAAGACTGTCAGCAATCATTTATCGGGATAGATTCTAATGGGGATGTTTATCCCTGCGGAAGGTTTTGTGGAGGAGGAGAATTCTTATATGGGAATATAACTCAGGGTAGTTTTAATGAAATCTGGAACCATCCATTAAGGAAAAAGCTAACAGAAAGACCCATGAATCTCCCAAAAGAATGCAAAAAATGTGATTATGGAGAAATCTGTAATGGAGGTTGCCCCATGCAAGGGTATTTAACCGGAGATATAAACAACAAAGATTATAACTGTAAGGAATACAAAAAAATATTTTCTACAATTGAGAAGAAAATTCTAGATATTGTTAGAAAATAGCCAAAAAGTAACTCCTTACCTTTTTCAATCAGTGCTTCACAAGTGAAGCACCTCTTAGCAATCCATTTCAATACCATTATCTTCAAAATCTTTTATGGGTTTTGAAGAGACAGAAATTTTCAATTTCTGTATGCGATGGCGACTTAAAAATATAGAATATTTTAAGGATTTAAAGGTTTGGATTGTTATAAAATTTTAAAGAATTAGTAGAGACTTTAAAATTAATCTATTAGTGTTTTGAGATTTATCTTTCTATGTCTTTGTAGAGAGACGATCTTAACTTGTCTGTCTCCGATAAATTTTTTTATATATTCTTCAGGACCCCACCAACACTCACATCCATAAATACTACCTCCATTATCTAACTTTATTTTTGCAACTTTGTCTCCTGGAAAGAGTTCATTGTATCTTCTACCAAGATAAATAATCTCATTAGAAGGAATAGCTTCTCCAGTATACACGCCATAACCAAAGAAATAAACCGCTGAAGAAGTCTCTTTTAATAGGGCACCTACTCTCTTACCTATTTCTACCATTTATTGTTATAAGGGAAAGTCTTATTTAAATTCTTAGGGGATTATGTTATCATTAATTAGGAGTAAAAAAAGGAAGGTTTAAATACCTGATTTTTATAGTCATTTTATGATAAATCTAAAAGATTTAGTATTTAAGGGGGAAGGATCAGAAAAACTAGCCAAATGTATAAGCAGTTATTTACATATAGATGATTCTCCCAATGTAAATCCTAGTTGTTCAGATTCAGAAAAAGCTGATAAAATTATTGATATGTTGGAAGGTTCCAAGAAGATAAGACTTGGAAGTTGTCTTTGTGATCAAGAACAACAATATGCTAAAAACAGAGTATTACAATGGATGAATTTAGGGAAACCAATAGAATTAGTCTCTCTTTGGGGCGCTTTAAAGGGCTATGGTCAATTCGGCGACAGAAATGATGCAGATATAATGGACTTAATGGGTATGAGGAGATTTGAAGGATTACATAGAGATATTTCTAGAATATATAGCCCAGGAATAAATGTTAAAGTTTTGAGAGAAGATGTAGGTGAAGTTGCATTAACTGGAGATCTTAACTTACCGTGCAAAATCGGAGATTATTCAAGAAGTTTAGATAATTTATGTATCTCTTTAGGGATAGATGATCATTTGAAATTTGTTGATGAATCAAAAATATTAGAAAAAAAAGGAGTTACTCCTCAAGAATTTTTAAAAAATAGTAAAAAAAATGCTCAAGTTTTTTTTCAATATTGGATTGCTTCAACTGCACATCCAGAAAGTGAATGGTCTAATTTACCTGAATATGGCGCCTTAACTGAATTAGGGTGGAAAGGAGTAATACCCCCAATTATGAGGGATCATTATATTGAGAGAACAAGAAGTGAACTCCCCTCAGCAAATTCAGAAGAATTAGCTACAAGAGTCTGCATCTATCTTGGAACCGCTCTTGCTAGATATCATATGAACTTCTATCAAGGAGAATCAGTAGGTGAAGATGGAAAAGCTATTCCTCCATTTAAAGCTTCATTTGTACCATATCCTCCAGGAACAGATTCGAGATTAAAATTAGGAAGATTTGAATATAAAGTAAAAGATTCAAAAACAAGTAGGACTAGTATTCCGCCCTGGGCAGGAATTGGATTTATGGTAGAAAAGGGAGCAGATTTATTTGAACCACATATCTCTGGAGTAAGAACATATAGGGATATGAATAGCCAAGACTATAGAAAAGTAGAAGTTGAATTAAATGGAAAAAAATCTTGCACTAAATTTAGAGCAGATATTTTACCTAGCCACTAAAAATTAAAATGGAAATAAAAAAATCTTTTCAAGGAGGAGTAGTTCCAGGACCGCACCAAGTAACTCTAATCACTAGCGGAGATACAAATCCCAATATAATGGCAGTTAGTTATGTAGGCCAGCTGACAGATAATATCTTTTACATTTCTGTAAGATCCTCTAGATATACTAATAATTTAATAAAACAACATCGTTTATTTGGCATTAATTTTATGGAAACAAAGCATTTTAAAGAAACTGATTTTTGCGGTATGGTTTCTGGTAGACATGTAGATAAGTCTAAGATTTCTGGATTAACAATTGAATCTAGTGAATATGGCATCCCCCTTATTAAAGAGTCTCCATTAAGTATTGAATGTGAGCTTGTGGATACAATACACCTGGGTGCACACGATATTTTCATTGGTAGAGTGTTATGTACAAGAAGAAGAAAGAAAAATCCCGACTGGTTATTTCACGATGAATTTGAATATTTTGGAAAGAAGGGAATATTAGGAAATTTGTTTGATGCAGGTAAAGAGATGTTAAGAAATTCTTGATTTCTTAAAAAAGAAGAAATAATTATAATAGATTTTCAGTCCATCTTCCTTATAAATAAAATATGCTTATTTTCTATAACTCCTGAAAGGAGGTTTAGTGTTATGAAAACAAAAAAACATAAACACAAGACCAGTAACAAGAAAAAGTTTTTTGGAGCATTAGCCTTAGCAATGTTGGTTGTTGGTGGAGCATTAGCAGTTCCTACATATGATTCTAACCAAAATAGCTCTGTAAATGTTTTGAAGAACATAC
The DNA here is from genome assembly GCA_041651235.1 of Candidatus Pacearchaeota archaeon. Taxonomy (GTDB): domain Archaea; phylum Nanobdellota; class Nanobdellia; order Pacearchaeales; family GW2011-AR1; genus ARS1285. The sequence goes on along the minus strand of JBAZJQ010000002.1, from coordinate 72,252 downwards.
AGCAAAATCCAGCAGATTTCTTAAATGCAAATAATCTTTTCTTAGAAAAAGATTTTGATTACTTAAAAGAATTAAACAAAGAATTTGCAGCAATTATTAATGAAGAACAAGCAAAGATTGCAGTAAATGAAGGAGCAATAACAAAAGCAATGGAAAATGAGGATTATGCGGCCTGGCAAACAGCATTAAAATCTCTTAATGGATATCCTGAAGGAAAAGAAATTATGACCCAGGAAGATTTTGAAATCTTATCTGCCTTGCATAAAAATAATCTAATTTAAGTTTTAATCAATAATCTTGTAATCTGAACGCTTGAGCAACAGAAGATTAAGCTAAATAGAATTGAAGTTAGTAACGAACTCACTTTATTTAGCTATTAACTTTTCATATTCTTCTTTGCATAATATCTTATACTTATTGTCAAATTTCTTTTGTTTTATAAATGAAATAGTTCCCTCAACAATTAAACCTAATCCTGCAATAAACCAGAACCAATCAGAAGATATATCATAAAATCCAAGAAGTTTTAATAAAGTGCTGATTGATAATATAATTCCTACAATAATAAACAACTCATAACTCATTAAATTATTTGCTTTCATGAATTAATTATTAATTATTCATTTAAAAATATATCTTAGGTTATCGATATCAGTAAGCTTTAAAAGTATAGTAATATCTAGTTTATTATAGCGAGGTAGAGCAGCCTGGAGTGCTCACCGGGCCCATAACCCGGAGGTCGTGCGGTTCAAATCCCACCCTCGCTATTTTCTAATCACCAAAATAATTTTAAACCCCCTTATTCATTTATATTCAAAATGGTGAGAGTTGTTGGAATTGATGAAGCAGGTAGAGGTCCAGTAATAGGCCCTATGATTATCGCAGGAGTTATAATTGAAGAAGGCAAAGAAGCAATGCTAGGAGAAGTTAAAGATTCTAAATTATTATTTCATAATAAGAGAGTAAAATTAAACAAACATCTAAGAGAAAATTTTGAATATCATTTTATTAAAGTAGATCCTAAAGAAATAGATGATGCTTTGAATTCAGAAGAACTAAATTTAAACTGGCTAGAAGCTCATAAACAAGCAGAAATAATAAACAAGTTAAAACCCCATGTAGCTATAATTGATGCTCCAAGTATTAATACTCATAAATATACAGAATATCTTCAAAATTTAATTAAAGACAAAAATATCAAGCTAATTGTTGAACATAAAGCAGATGTTAATTATCCTGTTTGTTCAGCAGCATCTATTATTGCAAAAGTAGAAAGAGAAGATGAAATGAAAAAAATAAGAGATAAATATGGAGATTGTGGGCCGGGTTATCCTGCTCATCCTAAAACCCAGGATTTTGTTAAAAAACACGGAAAAAAATATCCTGAAATAATGAGAACAACCTGGTCAACATATAAAAGATATCATGCAGATAACAATAAGAGTATTATGGATTATTAAAGTCCCTGTCCATGTCTTTTAGAAATCTTTTTCATTAAAAAATCTCTAATCTCTTCTGCTTTATCCATTTCAATTGCAGGAAGATATCCCTCTGAACCTATTCCCCCTCTTGGAGAATAGGAATATCCTGCAGTTTGTATATGGACTGATGAAAATCCAAACATCCTTGCTAATATTCCTCTTTGAATATCAACATTCTGAACTCTTTCATAAGGAACATTAGAATATCTTTTCCATATAATTCCTCTTTCTAGTTTAAGATTTGTTGGCCCAAATTCATAAAACCATCTGTTGTAAGTCATTCTTGCATAAATCTCTCCAACTATTATAACAGCAACAATATATAAAAAAATTCCAATAATAGCTATAAGAAATAATGCAGCAAAACCGTTTTTAAATATTAAACTATCTGCTATACCAAGTATTGGAAATAACATCCATGAGAAAAATATTAATAAAAATACAGCAATAGCATATCCTCTAAGTCTAAATACCCATTTTGCTCCAGGATGTAATTGATTCATTGCCATATTATAGATTGTTTTTCTTATTTTAAAAATCTTACTAAATTTATAACTTTATATTTCTTATAACTTGTTAAGACAAACAGTAAAACAACTGAAGATTAGGCTTAATCTACAGAATCAATATCGTTTTAAGGTTAAATATGAATAATATTTTAAATGTTGTGACATCAAACAACATTTAAAAATCCTTTTTCTTTCTATAACATATGCCTTATTTAAAAAAGCTGGTAATAAAGGGCTTTAAGAGTTTTGCAAGAGAAACAACTATTCATTTAGATGAACATATCAATGTAATTGTAGGTCCAAATGGTTCTGGTAAATCCAATATAACTGATGCACTATGCTTTGTTTTAGGAAGACTTTCTATTAAATCAATGAGAGCAGCAAAAGCATCTCATTTAATCTTTTCAGGAAACAAACAATTCAAAGGAGCAAATGAAGCTTTTGTTGAAATAGTTTTAGATAATAAAGATAAGATTTTTGCACTAAATACTGAAGAAATAAAAATAAAAAGAATAGTAAGAAAAAATGGACAGAGTATATACAAAATAAATGATGAAACAAAAACAAGACAGGAAGTTCTAGAATTATTATCTCAAGGAGGAATAGATCCTCATGGTTTTAATATAATTCTTCAGGGGGAAATCGAGAAGTTTGTTAAAATGCCTGGAGAAGATAGAAGAAAAGTAATAGAAGAAGTTGCAGGGATTTCAGTATATGAAATGAGAAAAGAAAAATCACTTAAGGAACTTGAAAAAACAGAAGAGAAATTAAAACAAATAAACGCGGTATTGAGAGAAAGAACAAACTATCTGAAAAATCTTGAAAATGAAAGAGAGCAGGCATTAAGATTTAAAAAACTTGAATTTGCAGTAAAGCAGTACAAAGCCTCTATTCTAAATAGGAAAATTCAAGATAAGCAAAAAGAACTAAATGAAATTGAAAATAAAATAGAATCAAAGAAACAGGAAGTTCTTAAAAAAGAACAAGTAATATCTAAAACTCAAGAAGAAATTAATTTATTGAATGATAAAGCAAATGAAATATCCAAGAAAATTCAGACTTCTTCAGGATTAGAACAAGATACCCTATTAAATGAAATTTCTACATTAAAACAAGAAATTGCAGGATTAACAGCAAGAAAAGAAAATTTTGAAAATCAGCTTACAGAAATAGAAAGAAGAAAGCAGTCTCTTTTAGAAACAATAAAGGAATCAGAAAAAGAAATAGAAGAGATGATGAAAGAAAAAGGAAAAGACAGAAAAAAAGAACTCGATTCCAAGAAAGCTAAGTTAGAAGAACTAAAAGAACTAAAAAGGCAATATTATTTATTAAAATCTAATTTTTCTTCTTTAACAAGTCAGGTGGAAGATAAGAAAATACAAATTCAAAGACTAAAAAATGAATCTAATTTTACACTAAATCAAATAGAGCAGCTGGAAGGGGAATTGAGAATAAAAAATTCCTTAGAAGGGCATCAAGAAGCTTTAGTTAAATTAAAAGAGTCACTTAAAAATAACAAGCAAGAAATAGAACAATTAAGAAAAACTCTTTTAGAAAATGAAAGGCATTCAGCTATTAAAGAGCAGGAAATAAAAAAAGCAGAGCAAATTCAGTTGCAGGTTTCTAAGCTGGATATTTGTCCTTTATGCAAAACAAAAATGACTGAAGAGCATCTAAAAGAAGTTCATGATAAAACCAACAAAGATATTTCTGATTTCAAGGAAATATTAAAAAATCTAGCAAAAGATATAAGTGAAAAAACAGAAAAAATACAAAATCTTGAGAGTAAAATTTCTAAAGATTCTCTTGAAATAAATACAAGAGAAATAGATATAATCAAACTAAAAAATATTTCTGAAAAAAAAGAGCAACTGAAGAGAAACAAAGAGCAAATTGAATCACTAGAAACTGAACATGATAATTTAGAAAAAAAGAAAAAATCAACAGAAGAAAAATTAGCGAAAACAAGAATGGGCGAGGAAAATTATGAAACCTTGGAATTAGAAGTTAATGAATTGCAGAGAACAGAAGAAAGAAATTTAGGAATGGAGATTTCTACAAAACAAAGAGAATTAGAAAGAATGAAGCTGGCTGTAAAGCAGAATATAAGAGATAAAGAAGAAATTGAAACAGATTTAAAAGGTATATCTGAAGATTTAGAAGAAAAAACAAAAATAACAGAAGAAAAAGATGAGCAAGCAGAAATTTTAAAGAGAAAATATCAAAAAATGTTTGAAGAAAAAAACAATCTTCAAGACAAAATAAGAATGTTTGAAACTAATCTAATGAAACAGCAAAATGAAAAAAGACTATCTGAAAATGATATTAATAATTATGCAATAACAAGAGCTCAGATAAATGCTAAAAAAGAAACTTTAATCGAGGAAATAAAAGCATTCCCAGATATGAAATTTATTCCAATTTCAATTGAAAAATTAGAAGTTAAATTAAGAAAAGTAGAAGATATTCTAGCAAGAATAGGAAGTGTTAATTTAAGGGCACTAGAAGTTTATGAGGGAATTAAAGCAGAATATGATAAAATAAAAGAAAAAGTAGACCAGTTAGAAAAAGAAAAATCAGAAATTCTTAAAGTAATAGAACAAATTGACAGAAAAAAAAGAAAAACTTTCCTTAATACTCTAAATGATGTTAATGAATTATTTTCAAGAAATTTTTCTCAACTAAGTGAAAAAGGAATCGTAACTTTAGAACCACAGGACAAAAAAGATGTTTTTGCAGCAGGAATTGATATTATAGTTAAAGTTGGAGGAGGTAAATATTTTGATGTTACTTCCTTGTCAGGTGGAGAGCAGACTTTAGTGGCTCTATCTTTGATTTTCGCAATTCAGGAATTCAGGCCTTATTGTTTCTATATATTTGATGAAATAGATGCAGCTCTTGATAGAAGAAACTCAGAAAAACTAGCTTATCTATTAAAAAAGTACATGAAAGAAGGCCAATATCTTATTATTACTCATAATGATTCTATTATTTCAGAATCTTCTTCTGTTTTGTACGGAGTTTCAATGCAAGAAGGAGTTTCTAAAGTATTAAGCCTGGAAGTTTAAATATCTTATTTTGGAGTCATAACACAAATTTTCATTGATTTAACAAAATTATTAGTATCCTTTTCATATTTCACTGGAATATTTTGTGCAGTAGACAATTTATAACTTTCATCATAAAGGGGATAAAATTGTGCAGAAAATCCACATTCTCCTATAAATTTTTCTGCTTCACTTTGTGTAGGAAAAAAACTGTCTAGGATATTTCTTTGAGTTGCATTAGTAATTTTAGGTAAAACTTTAACTACATTTTGTTTAAAATCTTCATCCCATGTTGCTCTACGTTTTACACTAGTTTCTAAATCACTTATATCGGGAGTTACAACAAACCCATGTCCAGGATTTACTAATTTTCTCAAATTACTTAATAACGATCTTTGTTCATCTCTATTTAAATATACAAATAATCCTTCAAAACTTGCACTGAAATCTCCTCCATTAAAATATTTTGATGCTTCTTTAAGTTGTTCATAATCTAAGGCATTTGCAGTTTCAAAATGTAAATTTGGTCTAGATAAATTATTTCTATTAATAACTTTATTCATAACAGATTTAGTTTCCCCAATCATTTCTTGGAGGTCAGTTCCAACATAAGTTATTCTAGGATTAGAAGTTTCTATTAAGCCTCTTGGTAAAATTCCTACAGCTAGCTCAAGAATGCTTTTTCCATGTAAATATTTACTTTGTGCTTTAAATCTAGCTTCCATATAAGGGGCTAAAAAACCATTTCCAAATTCAAAATTTTCTCCTAAAAGCTCTTTTGAAACTTGCTCTGCTCCAACAATATCTGAGATCTCTCTTGAATAAGGAATATCTGAGTTTGCTCTAGCATAAGCTACTAATTTAGCAGTAGGACAAATAAGATTGTGATCTGTTCTGTGATTTGTATTTATTTCAGCCATTTTTGGTTTACCTCATAATTTATATAGATAAATAGACTATTTAAATATTCCTATTTATTACTACTTTATAGTTGTAATAGCTTAGAAGTTTAAATCTGATGGTATAATCTCTGATGATCACCTATAACTCGTCCAGCAATATCTTGGAGATCCATTAATTGTTTTCTTCTTCTTGCATAACAATCAGAATTTTGTATACTTTCAACATAACCCTGAATTTGTTTTAATAAAACATTATATTGAGTGATTAATTGATTTATAGTTTCTCTTTGAGTTTCAGGAGTAGTTCTTAATCTTTTAACAAGACCAACTAAACCTAAAATATCTATTTGAGATTCTAATGTTTTGTCTTGTTTTTGATTTTCCATTTTTATTGGAGTTCATATAATAAATATTCGTTTAAAAGGTTTGCGGATAATTGATATTTAAAATAAATAAAAAATTCTTCATAAAAACAAATTATAAAAAAAATAAAAAATAAAAAATTTAATAATAACTTGTTTCTCCGAATTCTTCAGTTTCTGCAGGTTTCTTAGTTAAAAGCACTATTAAAACTATTAAAAGTACTACGAAGACTATTGCAAGAACAACAGTTAATACAAATACTGTGTTAGTAGTTGTACTAGATGTTCCTTCCACATTAGCGCTGAAAGTAACTTGTCTTACAAGTCCGCTTTCACTGTTAACATTAACAGTTACTAAATGTGTACCTTCAGTTGCACTTTCTGTTGCTTTAACTCTTACTTTTACAGTTGTACTAGAATCAGCAGGGACAGTTACAATAGATTGACCAGATTCTACAATTAATCCTTCTGATTCACCTGGTGTTATTGAATAAACAACCATTCTATCATTAGTATTAACAAGAACTAGTTCGAATTCTGTTTCACCACCAATAGCTACAGTTTTTGCTGTAACAGTTGGGATTACACCAGCTTCAACACTTTGTACTGTTATGCTTTTCTTTGCTTTAACTGTTTCGTCATAATTGCTTGCTTCAACTTCTATATTATAAACACCTGGTATTGAATTTCTTGGTATGTTCAAATAGATTGTTTTCTCTACTGCGTCATTGATGTCTTCATCATTATCGTCTTCAGTGTATTCAATGTCTCCAAAGTAAACTTTCTTTGAAATTCCTAATTCAGGAATAGAAGCCTTAACATATACATTATCTAATCTATTAGCGCCATTGTTTTCAACAACAACATCTAAAGCTAATGTATCTCCAGCAACTACTTCACTATCTGATTCTATAGATAAAATATCTAAACTGTAAGATTCTTTTTGCACGCTAATCTTGTAAGACTTTTCAACTGCGTCTACATCTTTAGCATACACTCTTACATTAAGAGCTAAGTTTTCAGGGTCTGTATCCAGATCCATACTTGAAGGCATATTCAAAGTAAACTTTTTAACGTATGTTTTGTCTTTAACAAGTCTGAACTCAGAACTTGTTTCAGTAACATCGTTTTTATAACCTTCTGTATAAACTTTAACTCTTGCGTTATCTACATCAGCATTTGCAGTAAAAACTACTTCAATATCAATAGAATTACCAACAGTTACAGCTATATCCTCACAATCAAGGTATAACACACCATCAGCAACTACTCTATCAATAGTTACAAATCCACTATTACTAGTAGAACATGTAGCTAAAACTGCGTTCAAGCTAAGAGCTATAGCAAATAATGCTATAAAAGAAACCAAAATAACTTTTGTTTTCATGTTAGGGTTTTTAAAATTTAATTAATATCAGCAACAATATCCTGTTTATAAAGGTTTCTATAGTGTAGTAACTTAATAATAATTACAAATCATAAATCTTTAAATAGTATACTTTGGTGTACTAAAGTATGACCAAAGCAATAAAAAAGCCAATTAAAGACAATATAACGACGATTAAAATAGAGAAAGAAACAAAAATTAGACTAGATAATCTAAAAGAGCATGAAAGAGAAACTTATAACGAATTAATTAAGAAAATTCTTCATATTTTAAATCAAATAAGAAAGAAACCTGAAGTAGCAAAGAGTATACTTAGAAACATTGACTGGAATATAGCAAGAAAACACGAGTATACTTCAGATATACCCAAAGAACAAACAGAAAAACCAGTTCAAATTCCAGTAAAACCTAAAGAAATTCAATTAAAAAAAATTAAACCAATCTCAAACCCAAGACAGAATCCTCAACAGGTGAAGGGCTCTCATTAATTATTGTTATATCTTTGTGTTTAGGAATATTATCTAAAACTCTTTTCCAGTCTTCTTTAGTTGTTATTTTATGATGTTTTTCCCCCTTATCTCCATATTCAATTCCAGAATAATGGCAATGCCATTTATCATATTTTCCAAAACTTTCATTTATTCTTTCCCAATTAATTTCCTTTTCTCTAGCTAAAATATGAGCAAAATCAATGCAAAAACTGCATTTAGTTTCTTCAGCTAATCTTGCAATATCTTCAATTGAACCAAAAACACTGTTCTTACCAGTGGTTTCAGGAGCAATTTTAACTTTCCATTTGTTTTTCTTAATTTCATGCAAAATCTCTAAAATTTCTCTTTTAATATTCTGGTAAGATTCTTCTTTATCCATATCAGAATAATAACCTGCATGAAAAACAACAATTTCAGCACCAAGATACTCAGCAGTCTCACAGCAATCTAATATTCTTTTCTTGCTTTGTTCTATTTTAATTTTTTCTTTTGAATTAAGATTAATCCAGTAAGGTGCATGAATACTCAATCTTATCCCAAAATGCTTTGCAGCATTTCTGATTGCATCCACATCTTCTTTGTTTTTAATATAAACTCCATAAGTAAATGCAATTTCACATGCTTTTAGTCCTAATTTAGAATATATCCTAAGATTTTCAATTGCATCTTTTACAGGCCCGAGTCCTGCTGGACCAAATCGAATTATCATTTTTATTTTTTGGTAATGTAATAAAACAACAGCTTTGCAGATGAGTTTATTAGCTTAATCATCAACTCTGCTTATGTTTTAATAGATTATTAATATTTATTAGTTTTAATTATCCTTACTAACAATCAAGAATTAATAAATTATTCTAAACAGCTGTAAATTCCTGTTTAATTTCTCCAACATTTTCCAAAAGATAATTATGCATTCTCTGAATAATTAAATCCTGTAATTCTTCTTTTAATGGCCCTGTGCATTGTGAAATATCTTTTTCAGGAAATTGAGTGCTTCCTTTTTGAAAGATGCAAGTCATTTGTTTTCCCTGCAAGCCTTCGCTATCGATTGTTCCTTGTTTCATTTCTTTTAATCTAACTTCTACTTTGCATGCATCTCCTCCGGCATTTCCTTTAACAATATAAATCCAAGATGCTTGTTCATCTTCCCTAACCCATGAAACAGATTTACAGGTTTCCACTGAACTAACAAAGCACTTATCATCAGAGCAGGGTTTTGCATAAAAAACTAAAAAATAGATGCTAAAAATAATTAATCCTAAGATTAAAATCATTAATGCGATACCTACATTTTTCTTTGCATTTTCAATTTCAGAAAACTTAAAAATATTTTTCAAACCCCTCTTTATTCCCATAATAATAAATAACAAAAGGAGTATTTAAATTTGTTGAAAATTCATTTCTTCTCATCTGCATATCTTTTGTCCTAAAAAATTATCAATAAATCAATTATTGCAGACTCACCAAATTAATATTAGTATCGGTAGCAACAAAATTATTTGCAACAAGATTATGACATCCTAAATTTTCACATACTTCAATCATTCTGGGTGTTGCAGTCCCATCAATTGCAATAACATAAGGTTCTTCATTAATTTCCAAATAGGGTAATCTTCCCATAGGGAGTTTTCTTGTAATTTCTAAATTATCATTAAAAATAAAAGCTCCCTTTGTCCCGACTAAATCAGAGATATTTTCTTTTATCTTCTCTTTTTCTTTTGCAGTTAATTTTTTAATTTTCCTTTCTGCAGAAGGTACCTTTGTTTCTGCGGGAGCAGATTCATAAGATTCTTTTTCCTTATATTCTCTAACTCCTCTGCTTCTTTTATCCCCGATATATTCTGAAGCAGGGACTTTTTTTCTTAAAGCCTGCAAAATTTCTTTGCTTGTCAGTTCTTCAACTTCTTTTCCTTCAGGAGCCATAGCAATAAAATCAATTTTAGCATTTTCAGTTACATTTTTTATAATTAAATTTCCTCCCCTATCTCCATCAACAAATAAAGTAACTTCTGGTTTTTCTCTAGTTAAAGGTTTAATTGTTTCAGGTAAATTAACACCATTCATTGCAATAACATTTTTTATTCCATTTTTTAGCATATTAACAACATCTGCTCTTCCCTCTACTATAATTATTTCATCACCAGAAATATCCCCGCAAGGAAGATTTTCAGTACCATAAGTTTGTATTTTAGAAGTTCTAGATGAAGTTTTAATTTCACTAGTCATTTCATCAATACCATTTCCAGAATCTCCTAATTTTTCCATTAATTTTTTTGCTCTTTCCAAGATATAATCTCTCTTGCTTCCTCTTACATCTTCTATTTCATCAATAATTATCTTGCAATCACTGGGCCCTATTCTTTCAATAGTTTCCAAAGCAGCAGCAATAATTGTTGTTTCTGTTTTATCCATTGCACTTGGAAGTTCTATTTCCCCGCTGGTTCTTCCATTTTCAGAATTAACTCCAACCTCAATTCTTCCTATTTTCCCTGTTTTTTGAAGCTCTCTCATTTCTAAATCATCTCCAAGTAAACCTTCTGTTTGCCCGAATAGAGCCCCAATTATATCTGGTTTTTCAACAGCTCCTTCTGCCTGGAATCTAGCATGAATTATGTATTTTATCGATACTGGACTTATTTTTGCCATATTGTGGTATATTCGTTTTTTTGTTCAAACTTATTTTTCTAAAAAAGTTTGTAAAGATTCTAGAATTCTTCTTCCTTATTTTCTTTTTCTATCTGTATCTCTCAAATAAGTGAATATAAGAGTGACATCAATAATAATCAATGTGATATCAATGATCTTGAATATTCTATAATCTTTCTGTGATTTATGATAATAATCCTACATTTAAAACCTTTATAAATTTTATGGTTAGAATATAAGAAGGCGATATTCTAAACAAAACATCTTTGGTTTTTAAATTTTGTTGATTTTCAGTATATCTAAAAATATGACAAAAACCTTTAAATAGTCTCGGTATAATACTAAATTAAAAATGAAGAGGGATAATGCATCTGATGATTCTGATTTTGACTCTCTCGACGAGTTGGATTTGGACGAGGACGACTAAAACTTTTATTTTTTCTTTTTTTTCTTTTTTATAATTTAATTATTTGAAAAACTCAAAAATAAAAGTTTATTCTTTTTGATATCTTATTAAAACAAACAATAAGTTATCGGTTCATCCAAATTTTAATCATCTCATTTGCATATCTGATATTTTAATAAATTATAGATAAATTCAATTATAGCTTTTCCTTCACCCATAAATTTTCATTTCTAAGAAACTTAAAACAACTTTTCTAAGAGTTGTGATGAATTCAATAGCATATGCAAAAATAGTGGATAACATTTTTAAGAATTCAATTAAGTTTACTTATTGAAAATCAGCTCTAAATTTTTTTAGCAACAATAGACATAGTGTTACCAGCAGCAACTGTTTTACCAGCGTCTCTGATAGCAAATCTTCCCATATGTGGGTTTATTTTTGAATCTTCAATAACTAGGTTACCCATTGGCTTTATTCTTACAACAGCAACATCTCCATTTTTAAGAAAATCAACTTTTCCTGGCATTGGTTGTCCACTTGCAGGATCAATTTTATGCATTAATTCTATAAATTGACATGGAACTTGAGCTGTATGTACATGGAATACTGGTGTATACCCTTTTGCAATTACAGTAGGATGGTCAATAACAGCTATTCTTGCTGTGAATTCTTCTGCGATTGTAGCTGGTTGAGCTGCATCACAGATTACATCTCCTCTAGCAACATCTTTCTTTCCAATTCCTTTAACACTAATACCAACATTGTATCCAGCTAAAGCTTGAGGTAATTGTTCATGGTGCATCTCAATAGATTTAACTTCACCAACAACTCCAACTCCGCTTCTTCCAGGTAAAGCAATAACTTTTTGTCCAACTTTCATAATCCCTGTTTCAATTTTTCCAACAGGAACTGTTCCAATACCTGTGATATCATAAACATCTTGTAGTGGCATTCTCATTGGTAAATCAGTTGGTTTTTTAGGTTCATCAAACAAATCTAATTGTTCCCATAAAGTTGGTCCTTTGTACCAAGGCATTTTATCAGATTTTTTGTAAACATTATCTCCCATTAAACCACTTGTAGCTAAGAAAACAGTTTTTTCAGGATTAATACCAACTGTTTTTAATAAAGCAGAAACTTCTTCTTTAACTTTCTTGAATGCTTCTTCTTTATATTCAACAGTATCCATTTTATTGATATTAATTGCAATTTGCCCAACACCCATTGTTCTTAATAGCCATAAGTGTTCTTTAGTTTGAGGTTGAACTCCTTCTTTAGCAGCAATTGTTAAGAAAGCAGCATCAGCTTGTGAAGCCCCTGTAATCATATTTTTAACGAAGTCTTTGTGCCCAGGAGCATCAATAATTGTAATTTGTCTTTTAGGTGTAATTAATTTTTGATAAGCTAAGTCAATTGTAACTCCTCTTTCTCTTTCTTCTTTAACTCTATCCATAACATAAGCAAATTCAAAACCAGCTTTACCTTGTTTAATAGCTTCTTCTTTAAGCTTTTTCATTTCTTGTTCAGGTAAAACACCAGAATCATACAAAAGTCTACCTACGCTTGTAGATTTTCCATGGTCTACATGACCTACAAATACGACATTCATTGTTGGTTTTTCGACAGCCATTTTATGTTTTAATCAAAATCGTTTTAATAAAAACGTTTGTAATATATCATAAAAAATAGGGTTTATAAAGGTTTTGTTTCTTTTGAATATATGATCAAAAATAATTTACTTAAAAACAGTTTAGATGAAATTAAAAAAAATAAAAAATACAAAACAATTTCAGATGAAATCATCGTCGAAGAAATTAAAAAATATCTAGAAAAAAATAAAACAGAGGAGATAAATAAAGAAGATATTAAGATTATAAGAGCAAGTCTCCATAAATCTTATTCAAGTTTTCAAACTAAGAAAAAAAACAAAAGATATCAGTACTTAGAAAAATTAAAACAAAATCAAAAAGAAACTTCTACAATTAACAAATTATTATCAATGGTTTTATCAACAAAAGAGAGATTAAAAAATTATTCTGAAATTTATAAAAAAATATTTTCAATAACTAATACTCCTCAGACAATAATTGATTTGGGTTCAGGATTTAATCCATTATCTTATCCTTATATGAATTTAAAAAAAGTGTATTATTTTGCCTACGATATTGATGAAGAAGATATAAATTTTTTAAATGAATATTTTTTAACAATGAAAAACCAGGGATTGAATGGAATTGCAAAGATATTGGATTTAAGAAATACAGAAAAAATAAAAAAAATTCCAAAATCAGATATTGTTCTTTTGTTTAAAGTAATTGATATTCTTGATAAAGAAAATCATAAAATCAGCGAAGAGCTAATAAAAGAATTAATAAATAAAACAAGGTATATTGTTGCAAGTTTTGCAACAAAAACAATAACAAGAAAATTCATGAATTATCCAGATAGAAAATGGTTTGAATTAATGCTTGAAAGAAACAATCTGCAATATCAAAAATTCCAAACAGAAAACGAGTTGTTTTATATTATTCAAAAATAAATCTTTAGTTACTCTTAGAAATAAACTCATCAATTAATTTTTCTAATACAGAAATATTTTCAAAAGAAGATTGTTTTTTTGTTTCAGTTGTTTTTATTATCATATCACCATTCTTATCATTATATTCAATTATTGCAATTTGCTTTTTATCCTTATACAATTTGCATCCTACTCCTTCTTTAGCTTCACAATCACGAACATTATAATAAAATCCATTTATTTCAAGGTGATCAAGTATTTTAGGAAATTCTAAAGTCTCAACTTCTTTGTATTCAAGTGTATATCCAGTTAATTTTACTGCCATTTTTATCAGCAACCTCTCCATCCATCGCAGTCATCATCAAAAGTATCTCTGTCTTTATTCCAGCTCCAACTATCCCAACCATTATTATCATAGAGATTATATCTATATGGAGAATATCTTATAGGCTCTTTTGTATTTTTTTCATATGAAGTTTTTTCAGAAGTTGTTGTAGTATACTTTTCATAATTCCAAGGGTCTTTTATTGTCCAAGAAGTTTCTCTATTATATTCAGTTACATCCTTAAAATTCTCTACTCTGTATTTTTTATCTGAATCATAATAATATCTTGGTTCATTATAATTTCTATTATAACTATAAGAAGGATAATAATTATAATCATTTGAGCTAGTGTAATAATTCCCATTATTATAGTAAGGAGAGTAATATCTCCCTTTTTCTTCTGCAATTACTTTATCGCAGTCTTTGTAATATTTTCCATCATAACAAACAGCAGCAGAAACAAAATTCAAGCTAATTAAAAGACAAATACTAAAAATAAACAAACCAAATATCTTCTTATTCATAAAAATTAAATCCTTTTCTAATATTTAAGGATTATTGTAATGCGAAAAATATATAATACATAAAAGTTTAAATAATAGATGGAGGTGATTAATTCAGAGCATTGGAAAAGAAAAAGAAAATATAGAAAAGATATAACTGATTATGAAATTGAATATGCTGTTAAAAATTCCAATGAATTAAAAGATAAACATTGGGAAGACGCTCTAAATGCAATATGCAGAATTCCTCCCTCAGGAAGAATTTTGAAAGTTGTTTACAAAAAACAACAAGGAAAAATTAAAATAATAACTGCCTTTTGGCTTGATTAAAAAAAATGGAAGAATGGTATGATAAAGAAGAAGATATTTTGAACATAGAGATAAATGAAGGAGAATATTGGAAAAGTATAGAACTTCCTAATGGAATAATCATAGACATAGATAAAAATGGTAAAATTAAAGGAATAGAAATTTTAAGAGCAAGCAAGGTTTTTTCTGGAGATGTTAAAAAAGTGCTCGAATCTGTTAATAAATAAGATTATAATTAAATTAATGAAATGAATGAAATGAAAATAAAAGAAACTAAAAGTTTTTTCCTTATGCAATTTGGAGATACTCCTCAGTTAAGAGTCCTTGACTTTTTAATAGGGTTTCATTTTTTTGATTATCCTTTAACAGAAATAGCTAAAGAAAGCAATGTAAGTTATAATTCTCTTAAAATGTTTTTTTCTGATTTTGTTAAATCTGGGATTATAATTAAAACAAGAAAGATAGGAAAATCTGATTATTACCAACTTAATATGGACAATGACTTTGTTAAAAACTTAATTAAGCTTGATTGGATGCTTACAAAAAAGAACTTAGATGTAGATTCTAAAGAAGAATTAGTTTGTAATTAATTTAGTTTGGTTTATTTATCAGCCATAAGTAGGATCATGCATTCGATGATTGAGGGTAGGGGCATATTCTAAAAATATTTTTCTTAATTCAGTTGAATTAGCTCCAGAATCAATTGCCTCAACTATATATGTTGAAGTTAATTCTAAACTTAATCCTCTTCCAGCATTACTTACATAACTTTTTAATCTTTCTAATTTCTCATTTTTTTCCATAGTCTTGCAATCTATCTTAAATATAAAAGGATTATTGTAATATCAAACTATTTTTATACTTTCTAATTCTCTTATTGTTAAATCGGGATTATTAGAACTTCGACCTATCCCTTCAATTTCTTCTAATTCCTCTTTACCAAAATTATAAACAGCAACATTCCATCCTTCTCCTGCATCAGAACAATCTGCACAATGAAATGGTTTTATTCCAGCTGCAAATACATTTCCACAGCTTCTACAACTATAATATCCCTTTCCTAAATGTTTTGGATCATATTTAAATTTCATGGGATTTTAGAATTATTTTAATGTTTTTAAACTTTATTCATTACTTATGGTCGCTTCCACACTGACAATCATAAAATATATATCCAACATTAAAATCTTTTTGGAATTGGATAATTTTAGGATTAATTTCATCTTGAGCCCCTTTTATTTGTTTTAAATATTCATAAGCACAATATTGATAATGAGGGTTATTTCTATCAGAAATTAATGTTCCATCAACATTAACCCCCCATTCTCGTATCTCCACATCAAAGCATTTTTCTTCATAGATATAATTAACATTAAATTTTGGAATTTCTATTTTTCTGCTTGCAGAATCATGCAAATCAATTTCATCTAAGACTCTTCTAAATTCTTTAGCTACTATTCCAGTTAATTTACTAACTTCATTATCATATCCTCTCCAGATTTTCCTTGCTTCTTTTTCTCTTCTTTGATAAGAAGCATTCACTTGTTCAATTTTCTTTTTTAAATCAGGATTCATAAGAATAAAATAAATAATCTATTTTTAAAGAAATCTATATTCTAAAATAACTTTTATTCATTCGCAGCTAAACCTTTTCTGTTTCTGATTTCTTGTATAACTTTAGGTTGTATGTTTGGAGGAACTCTTTCAAATGCCTGATCAATCATAGAGAATGTACCTCTTCCTTCTGTTGAACTTCTTACATCACTTGCTAATCCAATCATTTCTGCAACAGGAAGTTTTACTTTCATTGCAATTTGTCCTGCAGTTTGCTGAATATCAATAATCTGTCCTCTCTTGCCTTGGAATAATTTAGTTAATTCTCCCATTTTATCTAAAGGCCCTTCAACTAAAAGAGTCTGAACTGGTTCAAATAAAACTGGTGTTGCAGATTCAATAGACATTCTAATAGAATCTCTTACAGCAGGGTAAACCTGAGCAGGCCCTCTATGAATCGCATCTTCATGAAGTTTAATATCATCTAATGAGATTTTCAATTTTGTGCAAGGCTCTCTTGCTAAAACTCCTGCATTAATAACTTGTTCAAACCCATCCATTACCATCTCAATAACTTCTCCAATATGAACTTCTCCTTTTGTTTTATCTAAGAATACACAATCTTTGTAAATCTCTCTGTATTGTCTTGCTTCATCATTTGAAATCCCACATTCATTCAAAACTTTCCATTTTTCCTCTTCTTTTTTCTTAAATCTTCCTTCATGTAATTTTCCTTCTTTAATTGCTTTGTAAACTTCATCTTCTAAAGGTTCTACCTGAATAAAAAATAAGTTGTGTTTGTTAGGTGATTTTCCTTCTCCAACTCCCCCTTGCTTAAATACAGTTTCCCTATAAACAACAATAGGAGCAGAAGTTCTTACATCAACTCCCTTTTCTGTCTTAATTCTATTTTCAATAATTTCTAAATGTAATTCTCCCATACCTGACATCAAGTTCTCTCCAGTTTCTTCATTAATTTCAATTTTTAAGGTAGGATCTTCTTTTGCAACTTTTTTAAGAACTTCAATTAATTTTGGTAAGTCTTGAGGTTTTGGAACAGTAATCGATTTTGTAATAACTGGTTCAAAGATATGCTTAATATTCTCGAAAGCTTCTTCTGGCTGTAAAGTAACTGTTTCTCCTGGTTCAGAAATAAGTCCAGTAATAGCAAGAACATTTCCAGCAACAACTTCTTCCATTTGTTCTGGTTTTATTCCATTGTAAACTAAAACCTGTTGAATTTTTTGCTTTTTCTTCGCAGTATTAAGATAAACTTCCATTCCAGGTTTTAATGTCCCTGAAAATAATCTTCCTGCATTAATTTCTTTTCCAGATTTTGAATCAATAATAGTATTTGTAATAACAAAAGCAGGTTGAGCATTTTTGTCGCAATGAGACAATCCTCTTCCAAATTCACTGGTAATATCTCCTTGCCATATTTTGGGGATTCTGTATTTTTGGGCTTCAATAGGGCTTGGAAGATGTTTAATTACCATATCCAATAACACTTCAAATAAAGGGGCTTTTTCCCAAACCCATTTTTTTCTTTCTTCTTCTGTTTTATCATATAAATCAATTATATCCTTGAAACTAACTCCTTTTTTCTTCATAAAAGGAACTGACATTGCCCAGTTGTCTCTTGCACTTCCAAAAGCAACGCTTCCATCAGCAACATTAACTCTCCATTTGCTATGGAATTCTTTCTCAGCAATTTGTTCAATTAATAAATTAAAATTTTCAATAATTTTCATGAATCTTTCCTGCATTCCCTCAGGAGTTAATTTTAATTCCTTGATCATTCTATCAACTTTATTAATAAATAAAACAGGTTTTACTCTTTCTCTTAATGCCTGCCTAATTACAGTTTCTGTTTGAGGCATAATTCCTTCTGAAGCACAAACTAAAACAATTGTCCCATCAATTGCTCTCATCGCCCTTGTAACATTTCCAGAAAAATCAACATGCCCCGGAGTATCAATTAGGTTAATCATATACTCTTTTCCATCAAATTCATGAACCATTGAAACATTTGCAGCATCAACAGTTAGTAATCTCTCTTGTTCATCAGAATGCTGCCAGGTTGACATTCCACCCTCTAAATCTCCAGCAAGCTTTTCACTCATAAGTCCTGCAGCAGCAAGTAAATTATCAGTTAAAGCAGTTTTTCCATGGTGAATATGCGCAGAAGTAGCAATGTTTCTGATTCCATCTTGACTTGAAGATATTCTCTTGATTTTTTCCAATGATGTTTCTTTTTTTGCCATTTTTGTTTTTTGTTTAAACTTGTTTCCGCAAAAAGCTTTTGCTTTTATCTCGCGCTATCAGCTTGTTTTTCAGAATCATTCTTTTTTGCAAGCAAATAACTATCTGCTTCTTTGTTATATGCTTTTATGATTTCACTTGCTAAAGCTTCTTCAATTTTTGTTTTCTTGTTAAATGCTTTATCATAACTTCCTTGTACAATATATCTTAATGTCATTGTTAATCTTCTTGTTGGACTTAAATCAACTGCTTGAGGATATCTTGCTCCACCATATTCAATAACAGTAATTCCATCTCTTGGAGCTCCATTTTCAATTGCTTTAACTAAAACTTGGATTGGATTTTGCTTTGTTCTTTCTTCAACAATTTTTAAACATTTAATAACCACCATCATATTTTTTGAATATTTTCCAGTTGCCCATTTTGTCTGAATTTTGTGTTTTTTTCCTCTGTGTCCTGGAACTGCAACTAAATTTGCAAATAATTCTAATAAATTAATTTTTCCTCTTGAGAATTTTTCTCTATTTTTTCCATGACTTTTTACAACAAGCTTAGGCTCTAAATTGATATATCTTTTTAATCCAGGATCTTCTAATTTTATATCTGAAACATCAAATATCCCAAATAATTTAAATCCATTTTTTTGTTTTTCTTTTTCAATTTCTTCTATCTGAGATAATTCTTCTTCACCTTCAAAATTATCTTCATCCATTTGTTCAAATTCTTGCTCCATTTTATCCAGCTCTCCTACATTCAATATATCTTTTTTCTTCTCCAATACCTTTCATATTATATTTTATATTTTCTAATGTTTCTAAGGAGGTTAATACATTTTCTGTTCTTTGAATAATTTGAGGATTAGCAGGAGCTATAGCTATTGTTTGATAAGTTCTAAAATTATCTGCAGTTATATCTTCAGTTCTTGTTATTAATTTTATTACCATTATCTTCTTCCCTTCTCTATCTTGCCCATCCATAATCTTGAAAGAGGCTGATCATTTACTTTTATAACTTGCCATCTAACTCCCGGAATATCTCCTTTGCTTCTACCTTGTTTCCCGCCAATTCTCTCAATAATAACTTCATCATGCTCATCAATAAATTTCTGAGCTAAATTTCCAGGAATAAATGCAGTAACTGTTCTGGAATTTTTAATCAATTGAACTTTGCAGCATTTTCTCATCGCCGAGTTTGGCTGTTTTGCTTCTTTCTGAACTTTTTCAGTAACAATCCCCTTTGCTTGATTTTTACCTCCAAGTGGATCTGATTTCTTAAATAAGTTTAGAGTTTTAACTTTATATTTTCTATCTTTCCATCGAAATTTTCTTCGATTTTTCATTAATTTTGTAGCGCTTCTTAATCCCATTTGTTGTTTTATTTTTAGTATGAATATATTATTTAGTAATCTTATAAATCTTACCAATACTCAGAGATATTAATTAATCATTAAAGGGGTTTTTAAAGGTTTCTCAGAGAGACCTTTAAAGGATTATAAACTATCTTTATCAAACTTTACCGTATCATAACTTTTTTGATTCCAAAATATTGTTTTAGAACATTTTCCATTTCTTCAAGCCTTATTTTTCTTCTTCCAATAAGAGATGCTTTGCTCTGTGAACTTGCATTTATTATCGCTTCATCATCTTTAATTTCAATATCTTTGAATTTAACTGGATGAGTTATTACAGAAACAAATTTTTCTATGTCTTCTCTTCCATTAGGTATCGCAACAATTTTTATTTTCTTCTGCATAATCTCACTTAGTTTTTTTAAATTTTTATTGTCTATTCCAATTGCTCGAACAACTAATGCTCTCGGAACAGCAAAAATAATAGCATTATTATAAGAAAAACAATGATTGCTGCTTATTCCTGTAACTTTGTTGAAAATATTTGTATATCTTATTGATTGCATATCTAAAGTTTTTACCATGTTAAATCTTAGTTCTTAAAAGTTTTTCACCTTGTTAAAAAACAATTGTATAATTAGTTTTTAAATGTTTTGTCTTCGAAAAAGTGTTTTAAATAACTTACAATGGAAAGACCTGTAACACATATATTTATTAACATATTTCAATAAAAAAATAAATGAGTTTCGAAGATATTTTAAGAAGAAATCCTAATTTAACAATTAAAGATTTACAGGAGCTTCAGGGAAGTTATGATAAAAGATTTATAGCTCAGAGATTTTCTGGGTTTGATAAAGTAAGACATACCTATGCTCATATGGGTAAGTTGTTTGGAAGATTAGCGGGTTATGTTCATGATATTGAAGAGGACAGACAAATTTCAGATGAAGATATTAAGACGAAAGTAATACCGGATTTATTGGTTTATTCAGTTTGGCTTGCTGAAGAATTTGGAGTAGATATAGAACAAGCATATCTAATGAGATTTATTGGAAATTTAAAAAGATTATACTCTAATAAAATCTCTCCAGAAGAATTACAAAATCTTGAATTAGTTATAGACAAAAAATTTAAGAAAGTAGCACCTTAAGATTAAGCTTGATGAACGGATAATTTATTATTTATTTTTATGAGATATATAAATAATTCTAGAATAGTAATTACTTTTTTCCTGTTGTTTCTTTTGTTTTCTTGGTTAAACTCTCAACAGCTTTAATTGATTTTTGTTTCTTGTCTGATAAAGGACCAGTAACTTCAACTAATAAGCCAGGAAGTCCAGTACCAACAGGAACTGGCTGATTCAAAATTATATTTTCAATAACTGAATTTAATTCATCTTTATTATCTTTTAATGTAGCATTGATAAATTGTTTTATTGGAGTTTCAAAACTTGCTCTTGCAAGTATAGATGATTTCTGCGAGATAATTCCCATTCTCGTTATACCCTTAACAACCCCTTCAGAGGTCATTGCATCAGCAATTAATTTCAGATGTCTCTCATTGATTTCTAGTCCCTGAGAATTTTTAACCTTTTCAATTTCTTTAATAATAACTGCACGGGCAACCTCTACTCCAAAAATATCACAAACTTCGTGGATATCATTGCTTACTGTTCTAGTTTTATCGATTCCTTTGAACTCAATTATCTCTTTAAGATTAGTTCCAGCAGTTAAAATTACATAATCTTTGTCTCTATTAACAACTAGAATTTGTTCAATTCCTTTTATTCCAGAAATTATACTATCTTTTATTTTTTCTTTTAATTTATATAACTCTTTGAAATTTAACTCTTTATCTCCAAATATAATTGAATTGCCGCTTGCTTTTATTTTCCCTTTAACTTTTTCTTTTAATTTTTCTGCAATGCTTTCAATTGAAGAATGAACTCTCTTAACAGCATTAGTATCAATAACAGCTTCAATTCTCTTTTCACTGAAATTAATTTTTATCTCTTTTGTTATGTCAATTAATTTAACTTCTTGTATTTTTTCAGCAATAATCTTTGCATCTTTTTCATTATTATGTTCTTTATCAAGATAAATTTCCATTTCAGGAGTTGAAGGAGTTCTTCTAGCATCAAATATCTCAATTAATCTTGGTAATCCTTGAGTAACCTGCATTTCTGCAACTCCTGCTGCATGGAATGTACTTAACGCCATCTGTGTTGAAGGCTCCCCAAATGATTGAGCAGTAATAATCCCAATTGCTTCTCCAGGAGCAATCTCTTTGTCTTTGTGTAATACAGAAACATCTTTTCCATCATCACCATATTTAAACTGAATAATACTTCCTGCACCATCTCTTACTGTTTTATCATACTCTATTCTTATATCTTGTAATGCATTTGCTAATCTTCTGTATAAATAACCAGATTTAGGAGTTCTCAGTGCAGTATCCATCAGAGCATCTCTTCCTGTCATTGCTCCAAAAAAGAATTCATATGGTTGTAATCCTTTTAAGAATGAATTATAGATAAATCCTTTTGCTTTAGGGCTTAAATCTCCCTCTTTAAACAAGCTAAGAGTTCTATTGCTGAATCCAATTCCAATTCTCTTTGCCCATAATGATTGTTGTCCAACAAAACAAGCCATCTGGCTGATATTAAGAACATTTCCTCCAGCACCAGCATTCATCATAATACTAATAGGATTTGATTGAGGGAATTCTTTTTTAATTACCTTACCTACCTGAGTTCTTGTATTGTTTAATATCTGCATAATTTTAATTTCCCTTGTTTCTTCAGGACTTTTACCCGGAATTGTCTCAATTTTTCCTAATTTCCATTCTTCAATTAGTCTTTTAGTTTCATTTTCAGCTTCAATAACAATATCTTCTGTAGCTTTCTTAACTCTTTCATTAACACCTAAATCATTAACAGCAATTGTAAATCCATGATTTGAAAGATATTTTGTTCCTAATCTAAAAACATTTTCAAGAACTTCAATTGTTTTAGTTCTTCCAAATTCTTTATCAAGAGTCTTCATAAATTCTCCTGCTTCAACACCAAACACATTTTCATCAACAACCCCTTCTTTAATTTTTCCATTTTCAATAATAAAATTTTCTCCTGTCTTTGTTTTCCCTTTGTAATCTACTTTAGGAATTATTTCTGAAATAATGTCATTACCTTTAATATTTTTTCCAGCTAATCTTACATCAATTCCTGATTGATATAATAATTGAGCAGTATCTTGATTAGTTAAATCGCCTTTGCTTAGTAAATATCCTCCAGTAACTGCATCCACATTACATCCTAGTAAGTTGCTGTTATCTTTTGGTGAGAATAAATTTTGATTAACATCTAGTAAAGTTTTTGCTTCTGCTCTTGCTTCTTCTGTTTGTGGGACATGAATATTCATTTCATCTCCATCATAATCTGCATTATAAGGGTGTGCAGCACCTGGGTGCATTCTAAATGTTCTATAAGGAAGAACTTTTACAAAATGAGCCATTAAACTTGCTCTGTGAAGAGAAGGGTGTCTATTGAATAATACGACATCTCCATCAATTAATTGTCTTTCAACAACATAACCTGGTTGTAATTCTGCTAAAATTTCTTCTTTTAATTCTTCTGTAATTCTTTTTCTTCTTCCATCAGGCCTTATTACATAATTTGCAGCAGGGTATTCTTTTTTTCTAATTATTTCTTTTAGTTTTTCAATATTAGTTGAATTAACTTTTTCATTAACAGTTAAAACTTCTGCAACTTCTATTGGAACTCCTATTTCATTAATCTTTAATGAAGGATCTGGGCTTACAACTGTTCTCGAAGAGAAATTAACTCTTTTTCCAGCAAGGTTATGCCTTATTCTTCCTTCTTTACCTTTAATTCTTTCTGTTATTGTTTTTAATGGCTGTCCGCTTCTATGTCTTGCAGGAGGAATTTTTGAAATAGAATTATCAAAAAATGTTGTAATATGATACTGTAATAAATCCCATAAATCTTCAATAATAACTTCTGGAGCTCCAGCATTCAAATTTTCCCAAAGTCTTTGATTAGCTCTTATAATATCTGATAATTTATGAGTTAAATCATCTTCACTTCTTTCACCTGATTCTAAAGTAATTGAAGGTCTTACTGTTACAGGAGGAACTAATAATAATGTTAAAATAGACCATTCAGGTCTGAATATTTTTGGATTAATCCCAGCTAATTTAGCTTCTTCATCCGAAATTCTTACTAATCTATCTCTTATTTCTCCAGGGAAAATTCTCCTTTTACCTATTCTGAATGTACTTGGTTTTTCTAATTTAACTCTTTCTTGTTCTGCTTGACAATGAGGACATTTTTTTGCATCTCTTGCTCTTTTTAATCTAGCAGAAGCTGTTTTGTATTTTTCCATATCTTTATCTTTAATCATTAATCTATGGCATTCAGAACAATAGCTTCTCAAAAATAATTCAACTACTGCAATATATTTTATATGGAGAACAGGTCTTGCTAAATCAATGCTTCCTGGGTGTCCTAAACATTCTTTTAATCTTCCACCACAAGTTCTGCATCTAACTCCAGGATCAATTGCTCCTAATCTTAAATCCATTAATCCTCCATCAACAGGATAACCATCTACATCATATAATTCAGGAGTTATTATTTTTGCTTTGCTGACTTTTTTAATCTCATCTGGACTAAATAAAGTAAATTGCAAACTTTCAACTTGTTTTTTTATTGGTTTAATTGCCATTTTATTGAGATGCTCCATTTAATTGAGGATATGTTTGATAAACATAATTTTTTATATCTGAACTTTTTTGTTCTTCTAATTGTCTGTATGTTGAACAGCTTTTATGTAATGGAGTTGTGCATCGTTTATCTTTCTGATTATTTGCTTCTTCAGCATCTCTATCAAATAATCTCTGCCAAGTTTTACATCCTAAATAGGGACATCGTGCCTCTGTTGTTTGTGTTTGTGTTTGATTTTGTTGTATCATTTTAATTAATTCCCCTTTCCAATATAGGTTGTCTTGGTGAAGTTTCTATTCTACAATATTCTTCACATTGTTGATGTGATTGTTGGCATTCTACAGGTTTTTCAATACCTAATTGAGCTAATACTTTTAATTTCATACAAGGGTGATATTGACATTGATTTTCCATTTTATTCGTACTTATTCTTCAAATTAAATTTAGTTTTAATATGCATAGATTGAATTTCATCTGCTAATAATTTAAATGCATAAGATAATTCAATTGGTTCAATTTCCTGGCTATTGCAAAGAGGGCAAAACATTTTTCCTCTTATTGTGTCTTCAATTGCAACTCCACCACATTTACTGCAAATATTAATAATAACTTTATCTGAATCATATCTTTCTTTTAATAATAATGATGCTCCATGAGCAACTAATGCCTGTTGTTCCATTTCTCCTAATCTCAATGCCCCTCCCTTTGATCTTCCTTCAATTGGTTGTCTTGTTAATAATGTAACTTTTCCAGATGCTCTTGCATGCAATAAGTTCTTTACCATTCTTCCAAGTTTCAAATAATACATACTTCCAACATAAATCTTAACTCTCATCATCTTACCACTAACTCCATGATAGATTGTTTCTTTTCCATCTTCTCTAAATCCTAAACTCTTTAATTCTTCTTCTAGACTTTCTACTTTTTGTCCAGAGAATCCAGTACCATCCATAATTTTTCCAGATAAGCTTCCAACTTTTCCAGCAAGTAATTCAATTAAGAAGCCAACAGTCATTCTTCCAGGAATTGAGTGAGGATTAAATATAACATCTGGTTTAACTCCTCTTGATGTAAATGGAACATCATTTTCAGGAATAATTGCACCAATAACTCCCTTCTGTCCGTGTGCAGTTGCAAATTTATCTCCCAGTTCAGGGACTCTTAAATCTCTTGTTTTAACTTGGATAATTTTATTTCCTTGATTATCTTCTGTAATAAATACGCTATCAACTGTTCCTTGTTCTTCTTGTCTTATTACCGAGCTTGCTTCTTTTCTTGCTTTAATTGAAATTTCTCTTACTTCTGACAAGAATTTAGGAGGACTAGTTTTTCCAATAACAGCTTCCCCAGAGGTTAATTGAGCTTCAGGATAAGTAATACCATCATCTTCTAAGAATCTGTAACTATCCTCTGTTCTGTATCCTGAAACATCTTTTTCAGGTATTGTAATCTGATCTTTTAATCCCCCAGCATAATTTAGTTCAGTAGAACCATAGGGCCTAAAATAAGTACTTCTTCCTAATCCTCTATCTAAAGAACCTTGATTTAATATTAAAGCATCTTCCATATTATATCCGTCATGAGTCATAACAGCAACAACTACATTTTGTCCTGCTGGATGAATATCTAAAGTATCATAAACAAAACTTCTAACAATTGGTTTTTGTGGATAGTGCAGTATAGAGACATTAGTATCTATTCTTGTAAAGAAATTAGCAGCATATAGTCCTAATGACTGAGTTTGAGTTTTGCTTCCCCTGATTAATCTTGAACTCTGGTCATAATTTGCATAAGGAACAATTGAAGTAACAACTCCAAACAAATCAATTTTATCAATTTCAAGGTGAGTATGTTCTTCGGTAATCTCTTCAGGATTTAATGCAACTAATGAATTTTCTTCTTCAGCAGCATCTAAATATTCAATAATTCCGCCTTTCAATAAATCCTGCCAAGCTAAAGAATTTTCTCTTACTAATTGAAGATGTTCTTCTGTTAATTTTGATTTTCCATTTTCAATAATAATCAAAGGTCTCATTACTCTTCCTTCTTCTGTTGACAAAAGAACAATTCCTAAAACTTTATCGTATCTGATACTTAATTCAATTGGCAATTGCGCATCTCTTCTCATTTTCTTTAAATCTCCTATTAATTTGCTATAATTTTCAACATGTCCAATAAATTTTCCATTGAAGAAAACATCTTTACCAACTTCTTTAATAATCTCTCTTTTCATTCCAAGATTAACTAGAATTTTGATTAAACTTTCATCATCTAAATCAGTTCTTGTAGAAATTTTTGCTAATAATGCTAAATTTTTTCTTAAACCAATTTCAGTTCCTTCAGGAGTTTCAACAGGACAAAATCTTCCATAGTGTGTTGGATGCAATGTTCTTGCTAAGAAATTTTCTTGTTCTCCAGGAAGCATACTTGAAACTCTTTGTAATTGTGATAAGATTTTAAGATAATTTGTTTTATCCATATTCTGAGTAACTCCTGTTCTTTCTCCAATCCAGTTACCAGTTGCAATTGCACTTTCAACTCTGTGAGTAAATAATGTTGATTTCGCAATTGATTTTATAGAATAGAATTTTTTCCTCTTTTGAATTTTCTGTAATGAGTGCTGTATATCTCTTACTAGGATATTAAGATTTACTCTAAATAAATCAGATAGTAAATCCCCAGACATTCTAACTCTTTTGTTAGCATAATGATCTTTATCTGTTAAACTATCCGGAGTTTCTTTTGCAATATAAAACTGTTTTACAAATTTACATAAAGTAATTGCTTTTTTTAATCTGTCTTCTTTTTTTAATCCAATGTGAGGTAAGAAATAGGAATCAAGTCTTTGTTTTATTCTGTCTAAAATTTCTTTTTTTGTTCCTTGTAAAGAAGTTTGTTCAGCAATAGCCATCATAGCTTCTTCCTGATTTTGGATAGCAGTGTATTCATATAAATTAACAATTAAGCTATCATTTTCTTTTCCAATATGTTCTGCAATCTCACTTTCTTTTGTTAACCCTAATGCTTTCAAAATAATAATAACTGGAATATTTTTAAATCTTGAAAAAGAAACTTCTACAATTCCTTCAGGTGTTTCTGTTATTGAAATGGGAATTCTGTAGCTTCCTCTTTTTGAAAACAATCTAAGCATTATTTTATTTTTTGAATTTTCAATAAATGCCTGATTTTCTGCAAGATCTTCTGTCATAACCATCACTCTTTCATTTCCATTAATAATAAAATATCCCCCAAAATCCAAAGGATCAACATATTCTTTTATTAATTCTTCTCTGGATAATCCATTAAGATTGCAAATTTCACTTTTTATTAAAATAGGGATTCTTCCTATTTCAACATCATGACTTTCTAATTGTCCTTCTTGTTTTATTGTTATTTCTAAGAAAACCGGTGCAGAATAAGTTAAACCTCTTATTCTTGCTTCAGTAGGAGTTAATAAATTTGTGCTACCATCAGCTTCAGTAATCTCTGGTTTTCCGACCTTAATTTTTCCAAGGGTGATTTCTGTGTCTTCTTTAGGAATTGACTCACTGATTTCATTTACAATTTCCTGCATTCTGAATTTTATAAAATTATTAAAAGAAGTAATATTCGATTCAACTAGACTATGGTCTTTAAGATATTTTTTTACAAGCACATGTTCCTCTTTAGAATTTTCTAGCCTCATACTGACACCACCCTATAATAAATTGTTTTCTTCCCATTAACAGCTCTTTCAATTTTATAAACATCAGAAATTTCTGCATCTTTAGGTAATGCAGCGTCAATAATTTTAATTTTGGGTAATTGTGCAAGAGAAATATTTAGCTCATCAAGTAATCTCTTAACCTCTTCAGGTTTCAATTTTGTGTGTGTGGGCTCTAATATGTGCATTTTTTGGGATTTTGGATAATTATATCTGGGAAGATAAATGAGATAATTACCTTTACAACTTTATAATAGTTATAATAAAATCTAAATGGGGATTTATAAATCTTTCTATTATGTTCTAAAAATTATAATAAAGTATATAAATCAATATTTTTGGAATTTTCTTAAAACTTTATTATAATTTTTAACTTTTTTAGATAAATAATTCTAATTTTAAAATAGGGCCAGGGGGATTTGAACCCCCGACACCCTGCTTAAAAGGCAGGTGCTCTAACCGGGCTGAGCTATGGCCCCATAGCTCAGTTAATTAAAACTGATAAAATCACTAAAAGAATTTAGTTTAAAAATGTTTATTTTTTTAGAAATTTTGTTTTTTTCTCTTCAGATTTGCCACAACTCCTTTTTCCTTCCCTACATCTTCCATATACACAAGGCGGGCCAGCATATTGAAAAATCGAAGGAGCAGTTGGCAAAACTAAATCATACATTTTTTCAGCTAATCTTCTAATTTCCCATTGAGCTCTGTTGCATAATCTTTGTTTAAAAAAATTCAGTAAAGACCTTGGATTCATAGAAACTATTATCTTTGTTTCTGTTGCATTAGGAAGCAAAAATCTTGCATCTTCAGTATTTGCCTCTCCAGTTATATCTGCACTTTTTAAAGCCCCTGAAATTTCATCATACCAACCTTGCATTATCTGCATTTTTTCAGTATACCATTGCTCTCTTCCAATTTTAGAAATATTTGGAGGAACAATAAAATCAAAACAATCACCTGTATTTTTTTGACTGCTCTCATCAACATATCTTTGGCTCTGCTGAGAATAAGAACATCCAATTCTATGTCTTACTAATTGATGAGAACAAGCTCGAGAAATACCTTCTACACCAAATGTATAAGTCCCATGTTCTAATGGAGATTCATGCCCTAATTTCATTAAGTATTTTATAAATTCTCTAGCTTCTTTAGAATTTACATGTAGTATATCTTTAATTGCAGATGGAGAATAACATAGTTTAGCAGCAGAAGCAACTATCTGTTCCATATTTTTAGGATGTGCAATTAAAATAACTTCCAGCTCTTTTTTCATAAAATAAAAAACTTTTATTCATTTAAATAGATTATATCATTAAATAATATAGATTTGAAACATAAATATCAATAATCTTAAAGAACAAACAAAGAAGCTATTGACATCAAGCTTAATCAACAGAAGTTTCATTGTTTTAAAATTTGGTATTCCTAATCCTCAATTATAAAATAAAATTAAAAATACTCTCTGATTTTTTCTTCGATTTCATCAGCAGGTCTTGAGCCGATTATTCTGCCAACTTCTTTTCCTTTCTTGAAAATAATTAAGCAAGGTATAGAACTTACATTATATCTTCCAGCTAAAGCCTGATTATCATCAACATTAATTTTAGTGAACTTAACTTCTTTTATTTGTTCTGCTAAATCCTCTATAATTGGGCTCATCATCAGGCATGGCATGCACCACTCTGCATAAAAGTCTACAACTACTAATTCGTGAGAATTATTTATTATTTCATCAAATTCTTCATTTGTAATTTCCATTGCTGAATCATTTCTTGCAACCATTTTTCATTGTCGCCTCTGATTTTTAACATATGCATAAATTTCATAGAATTAAATCATTAATAAATGTTGCGATTTAACTTGTACATCCACCTATTTTATGTCCACAAGGACATTCGTAACAATTTGAGCTAATCCTCCTTAGGGTATTTCCCTCACAACTAGGACATCTTATTGTTTCTCTAGATTTTTCATCTCCTTTTTTTGCAAGAGTAATTTTGGATGTAGATTCAACAAATCCTCCTAATTCCGCATCTTTCATAACTTGATTAAAATTCCAGTCATCTATTTTTTCTCTTTCATATGCTCTCAATGCTCCATTTTTGAATCCTCTTAATGTAGTTAGATCCACAGCACTAGGATCATCTGCTAACTCTGTTCTACCCATGTATTCTATTAATAATATCTTTGCAGCAAGATCTAATGGAGATTTACAATTATGTACATGTTTGTGTCCCCAAACCATTCCATTAGGTCTGAATTCTTCTCCAATCCATCCTTCAACCATATCATCTAAAAAAACCCCTCTTTTCAATGATTTAGATACAACTATCCCAGATGTTTTTAATAAAGATCCTAAAGAAGACCCCCCCTTATAAGCTAAAAATGTAATTTGTCCAGGCTTCCCGTTTTGATATTCACTAACAATCATATGAAAAGGTTGAGGTTCTCCGCCATTATTAGCAATTGTAAGTTCAAATTCATGAGCTGCTCTTGATGCAGGTAAATCTTCTTTCTCTCCCCTTTTTAATTCTTTAAATGATCTTTGATCGCCAAGAGCAGAAATAGGTTTGCTATTATCTCTAAATGCAGTTAATCCCTTTAATCCTAACTGATATCCGAGCATAAACCCATCATAAATGTTTTTTACAGTTGCATGTTCTGGAAGATTCATTGTTTTAGAAATTCCTCCAGAAACATAAGGTTGTATTGCAGCAACCATTTTAATATGTCCCTCAAAAGGAATTGATCCAGATTGATTTTGGTCTACTCTTGCTGTTGCAAATATTTTTCTATGTTCTGGTTTTATATCCGGGCATCCAACAACAGAATTATTTTGAATAATATGACTTTGTATTAATTCAACTTCTTCTGGACTATACCCTAAATTCTCAAGTGCATTTGGAACTTCTTTATTTACTAAAGTTAATTCTCCGCCACCAGCTAGAAATTTTCTAGTAATTAATTCATAAGCAGATTCACATCCGGTTGTATCACAACCCATTATATAAGATATTGTTCCAGTAGGAGCGATTACAGAAACCTGAGCATTTCTAAATCCAAATTTTTCTCCTCTATCCTCTAATCTTGTCCAGGTACTATAAATTGATTTTTTAACATCTTCATCAACATGTTTCCAAGCAATATCTTCTAAATTTTTCTTATGTTTTTTAATAACATTTAACATAGGATTTTTATTTAATTCAAAGTGAACAAAAGTTCCAAGATTTTCTGCAAGCTCTGTAGAGGTTTCATATGCAGTTCCAGTCATTAATGCAGTTACTGAGGAAGCAAAAGCTCGTCCTTCATCAGAATCATAAGCTAATCCTTTTCTCATCAATGCTGCACCCAAATTAGCATAACCTAGCCCGATAGTTGCAAATTCAGGACTAATCACAGCAATATCTCTAACCGGATATGCTCCAATTCTGTTCATTATATCTTGAGCTATTGCAATTATTCTGTTTGCTCTTGAAAAACTATTTGCATCAAATTTTCCTTTTTTGTCTGTGAATGCTAAAAGATTTGTTGACGCTAGGTTACATGAAGAATCATCTACAAATATATATTCTCCACAAGGATTACTTGAATTTATTCTTCCAGATAATGGGCAAGTATGATAATCTTGGATAACTCCATCATATTGTAATCCAGGATCTCCAATTCTCCAAGCTCCAAAAGCAATTTTTTGTAAAAGAAGTTCTGGAGATATTTGTTCTGTCTCAATTCCTCTATTAACACTTATTAATGGAATTTTTTTACCTGTTTTTATTGCCTCAAAAAATTCTTTAGTAACTCTTACCGACAAATTTGTATTCTGGAAAGCAACGGTTCTATATGCTTCCCCATCCATTCCAGATTCATATCCATTTTTTATAAGTGTTAGGGCTTTTTTATCTTCGCCAACTTTTGCGATTACAAATTCTTCAATATCTGGATGAGTACAATACATAGTCTGCATTCTAGCAGCTCTTCTAGACTTTCCTCCCGATTTTATTATTCCAGCAGCTTTATCAAATATATCCATAAAACTTCTAGGTCCCGAAGGTTTTCCTCCCCCGCCTAGAGAAGAATCTTTTTCTCTTAATGCACCAATATCTCCTCCACAACCAGAACCATGACTAAAAATACTTCCTTCATCAACTGTTTGTTGTAATATGCTTACTAAATTATCTCTTGCTGCTCTAATAAAACAAGCATGCCCAACAGGATTAACATAACATCCTCCTTTATCTGCTCTAACTTCTCCAGTAATTGGGTCTTTAACAAAACTTATTGCAGGAGGGCCCTCAATACCATATTCATTATATATTCCAACATTAAAATAAACAGGGGAATTAAATGCAGCCATCCTATGCGCTTGCAAAAATTTAAGTTCTTCTCTAAAATTTTCTCTATCTTGTTCAGATGCAAAATACCCCAATTCCCATCCTTTATCTGCAAAGAAATTAGAAACTCTATTAATTAAATCTTTAGGAGAATTTTCTTCTGTTTTTCCTATTTTAGCCTTTATTTTTTCTTTCCATTCTTCTCTGTTTGGTCTAAAGAAATATTTTTGTGCAACAATTCTAGCTTCTTCATCTGTCCATTGTTCAGGAAATAACGCCCCCTTCATCTCAAATATATTTTTTCCACTTTTAGATTTTATTGCCAAATCTCTTGGAGCATAACGACCAAAACTTTCAAACACATCTTCTCCTTCTCTTGAAAAAAATCTTTGAACTTTAACTCCTCTACTTTCTTTTGGACTATGATAAACTCTTCCAATATCCAATCTATCTACATATTCATGCCCATTAAAATTATAAACAGCTAAATCCCCGCCTTGAATACTTTGATTAATAAATTCTGGGTTTAAATTTGAATTATTTTGATCTTTGACTAATGAATAAGCTTTTTCTAAAGGTATATGTCTTTGTACATCATAAGAATCTAATGGAAATGGAGAATATTTTTTTGCTTTTAAACTTGTCTTGGGTAGTTCATCACCAGCAACAAGAACATTATTCATAACTCACTCACCTCTCTTTTGAAATCTTTAACATCTTTGAAATCTTTGTAAACAGAAGCAAATCTTATATATGCAACTTTATCTAGCTTTCTTAATTTTTGCATAACAAATTTTCCTATCATATCAGTTTTAACCTCTTTACCCTTTTTTAATAATTTATTTTTTATATCTTCAACAATCAGATCAATTTTTTCAATTGATACAGGCCTCTTCTCACAGGCTTTGATTATTCCTAATCTTAATTTTTCATCATTGAAATGCTCTCTTCTCCCATCTTTTTTCACAACAAGAATATTTTTTTCTTCTGGTTTTTCATATGTTGTAAATCTTTTTTTGCATTTTAGGCACTCTCTTCTTCTACGAGTACCTTCAGGAGACTCCCGTTTATCTGTAACTTTAGTATCTGCTGCGCAAAATAAGCATTTCATGATATCGCAAGAACATACAATATCTTGTATATCCTCTTTTTTTACCCACAAGAAATTGTGGCAACGAAATTATAGAAAAATAATTAGTATTTAAAGATTTCTGTGATAAAATGGCATACAAGATATTGAAATAAATTTTTATCTATTTTTTCTCTTCTATATTTTATATTATTTTCGTAATATAAAACTTTATATGTTTTACATAGGATAAAATTAAAATGTTTATGAGATAAGTTTTGATGAACAGAAGCTCAATTGTTTGTTTAAATAAGATATTGATATTTAGTTTAGTATAGAGTCATATAAATGTTTTAAATAAAAATAAAAACATTTATAAACTAAAATATATTTTGTATAATATAAAAAGATGGTAGATACAACAAATATATTATCTGGAACTGATCCTTATTCAGTTATTGGAAACTATTTAGGAATTTCAGCAACAGCAATTTTAGTATTATTTATTATTGTTTCAATTTGGACATTAATTTGGAAGGGATTGGCATTGTGGAAATCAGCAAATAAAAATAATAAAATTTGGTTTGTAATATTTTTAATAGTTAATACAGTAGGTATTTTAGAAATACTTTACATTTATGTTTTCTCAAAGATGAATTTGGGAAAAACAAAATCAGTTTCTAGAAAAAAGAAGAAAAGATAATTCTTTGTTTATATTTTAATAATCTAGTTTATATTATCTAAGAAAGAAAAAAATAAAAAATTAAGCTCCTAGATATTTAAGTAATTCAAATACTAAAAACGCAGGCCAAACAAGAGATTTTAAAATTCCTAAAACTCCCATCCAGAATCCACTTGCAGTAGATATATAATAAATTACAGAGCCAATAAATCCTACTCCATAGACTCCTCCGCAAGAACAATGTTTACCAATATTACATTTCATCATTTCTTTATCTTGTTTCGGTTTTCTTCTTGCCATTTTCACCTCCTTTTATTCATTTTTGGGTGTTAGTTTTCCAATCCAAATAGTTAAGATAACAGCTATAATTGTAACAACAAGTGCATAAATAACCATAGCTAAAATACTGCTTTGTTCTCCAAAAATCTTTTTAAAAATAGCCTGAATTGCTGTATTCCATGCTAGTGCTGCAATTAATCCAAATGCAGCAGTTAGAAGTGCAGTTAGTGTTTCAATCATCTGTTTTTTCATATCTCTTATAAGAGGTTATAGAATATAAATGTTTTGGAAAAAGAAAAAAGAAAAAAATTAAAATTTAAAAGAACTATTTTTTATTACAACCACAGGTTCCGCCATTAACAGCACCACAAGTTGCTAAACCACAATTTTTTTCTGCACTACAACTATTGCCGCAACTAGAACATCCAGTTGTAGTAGTTTTAGCATTATCATCAACTGTTTGATTATTTGTAACAACAGATGCTGTTACAGCTCCAACAATTAACAATCCTACAATAACTGCAGCAATTATTACTTTTGTATCCATTTTGTTTTACCTCCTAAAATTCTCAAAAAGAAATAGCTTTTAACCCTATGTTTGAAACTAGTTTCACTTCAATAAAACAACATTAGTCATTCCTCTTCTCTTTCTTTCAATTAGCTGTCTGCCTTCTAGTTTATCAAGAATTCTTGATACTTTTACCTTAGAGAAATTAGATTTTTCAACTAAATCTGATTGAAATATCGTTCCTTCTGCGTCTTCAATTATCTTAACAACAATTTTTTCATCTTTATCTAATTTAGAATAATCAACAGGTTTTCTTTTAACTTCAACTTTTTCTTTTATTTTTTTAATAACAATTTCTTTTTCTTCTTTTGAAAAAATAAAAAATAAACCAATTATTAAAATAATTCCAGCAATTGCAAGACTAAAATAAGTCTGGACAGCAATTGTATCATACATAGTGCAACTAGTTCCATGAGAACACGTTTGTCCAACAATATTTTTTAATCCTAAATTAAAAATCAAAACTATGCCAATTATGACAACTGATAATCCTGCAATTAAATATCCAACGTTTTTATTTTTCATTTTTGTTGTATAATCTTCATTTATTCTTTATTAATAATCTATATCTAATTTTAATCATTTCATCTGCAAATTGTTTGTCTTAATAGATTAGTAAGATTTTATTTATCACAAATGCAGCATTTATTAGATTTAACATTATTAATCTTAGGTTTTCCCTCGTAGTTTTCAATAGCTTTTCTTAAAGCATCTGCAGCTAAATTTGAACAATGCATTTTAATTGGAGGCAAATCTCCTAGTGCTTTTGCAACATCTTTATTAGTTATTTTTTTGGCTTCCTCTAATGTTTTTCCTTTTGCTAGTTCAGTGGTCATAGATGAAGTTGCAATAGCTGCAATACATCCCATTGTCTGGAATTTAATATCTTTAATTTTATTTTCATCTATCTTTAAGAAAACTTTCATTATATCTCCGCATCTTGGATTTCCAACTTCTCCAATAGCATCAGGATTTTTCATTTCTCCCATATTTTTAGGATTTCTAAACAACTCAAGTACTTTTTTATTGTATTCCATTTTTATTAATATATTTTACACATTTATTTAATAAAACATCAAAATCTTTTTTATTGTTCCATTGTCTTTCTATGTATCCTCTTAATTTTTTATGAGGTTCATATCCTCTATCCTCAACTACCCATAAATCTTTGAACTCTAAGTTGAGCAAAACTGTTAATGATTCTTTTAAATCTCCAGTCCTTTCTTTACCAATCTGCCTCTCTATCTCCTCCCAATAATTTCTATGAAAATGAAAATGCATTAATTCATGTCCTGCAGTTGCCAGCATGTGAGGAATACCGGAAAAATAATTCACCATAAACCAATTATGATTAATGTAGTATGGACATCTAGGAACACTAGTTAGATATGCATCAATTCTTCTATCTCCAAATTTTTTTCCTGTTATTTTTTCAAGTCTTGCAAAATACTTTTTTTCAATCAGTCCCCATGCTTGATTAACTGCATTTTCACTAATTTTAATTATTTTAGAATTATGAATTTTTTTTGAATAATTATTTAACAATCTTACACAATCTGCAAATTCTCTTCCTTTTAATTGTTTTACCATTTTCGGAGATAATTTACTTTTAAAATCATTCCATTTACAGTCTGTATTGCAAGTTTGCCAAAGATTAAATAAATCTTTTTTCTTATCAAATTCAAAAATTACTTTATTCATTTTCCACACTCCTTGCATCTATTAAAAAGATCTTTTTCATTTAATTTAATATTAATTTTTCCAAGTTTTTGCATTTTGTAGTTAGGAAGTTTAGATTTATGTTTCATTCCTCTTTTTTTCATTTCACTAACTAATCTATCATGTCTTTTTCTTAAATTATGAACTTCTAATAATCCTTTGTCTAAATAACCTTTAACAGATTTGTTTTTATTCAAACATCCAACAAACATATGTGTTTCTACATGTTCTCCTAATAGGTGTTTATCACACATTTTACTTGGTTTAATATTCCACATTCTCATTTTATCTTTTCCCTTTTAATTTTATATTTATGTCTTTCAGAATCTTATCTGGATTTAATCCATGAGCTAAACATCCCTGCTCTAAACTTTCTCCAGCTGACATTGGACATCCGAAACAATGCATTCCATTTTCAAGTAAAACTTCAACTGATTCTGGGAATTTATCAATAAGTTCAGAAAATGTCATATTTTTATTTATCTTGTTTTCTATTTTCCTTTTTTTCATTTTATTCTTAGCATTTACAGCAATTGCAAGGATCGCATTTACATGGATTACATCCACAGCATTTGCATTTTTTTGTTTTTTTCTTTGTCATTTTTACCTCCAATTACAATTTAATTGCTTCAACTTTTAGACTCTCTAATGAGATTCCCTGATATTGGGTTTTGCTTATTTCTTTATTTTCCTGAAGTATCTTAACTTTAAATCCTGCTTTTTTTATTTTTTTAATATAATCTTCTTTTTGTAATGCTCCTGCTACACATCCAGATAATAACTCCTTATTGTTTTTTTGTTCTTTTGTTAATTTTCCCAATAAGACGATATCTGAGACATACATCTTACCATTTTTCTTTAAAACCCTATGCCCCTCTTTAAACACCTTATCTTTGTCAGGAGCAAGATTAATTACACAATTGCTAATTATAATATCAATAGAATTATCTTCAACAGGCAATTCTTCAATATCTCCAAATCTAAATTCTACATTATTAAATCCATTATTCAATGCATTTTTTCTTGCTTTGTCTATCATTTCTTCAGTCATATCAACCCCAATAACTCTTCCCTTTTCTCCAACTTGCTTAGCTGCTAAAAAACAGTCAAATCCTGCACCACTCCCTAAATCCAATACAACCTCTCCTTGCTTGATATTACTTAATGCAAGAGGATTTCCGCACCCTAATCCTAAATTAGCTTCAGGGACCAGATTTATTTCTTCATCACTATAGCCTATTTCTTTAGATATTTGTTTAGCATTAGAACATCCACATCCGCAACCACATCCCTGCTTAGCTATTTTTGAATAATTTTCTTTTACAATTTTTTTAATTTCTTTATTTTCCATTATAATTTAATTGGACTAATTTTTCTTAGTTTTTCAACTGTTTTAGTTAAAACATCCAAAACATAGTCAATTTCTTCTTCTGTATTATATTTACTTAAACTTAATCTTATTGAAGTATTAGCTTCTAAATCAGATAATCCAATAGCTTTCAAAACATGGCTTATAGCCAGCGTATGAGAAGAACATGCACTTCCTGTTGAACTGCAAATACCATATGAATCCAAATAACCCCCAATAGCTTCTCCTTCAATGTTGTTAAATGAGATATTAACATTTCCACATAATCTTTTATCTCTGGCCCCATTAAGCTTTGTATTAGGTATTTTTAAGATTCCCTCAATTAATTTATCTCTTAATTTAGTTATTTTTTTAATATCAGAGTTATCTGCAATTTTAACTGCTTTTGCAAACCCAACAATTCCAGATACATTTTCAGTACCGCTTCTTATTTTATATTCATGACCTCCTCCATGCATTAAAGGAGTTATTTTATCTTTCAATTCTTTTCTAATAAACAAAGCACCAACCCCTTTAGGCCCATGAATTTTATGAGAATTTAAGGTAACTAGGTCTAAATTTTGCTTTTTAACATTGATTTCTGTTTTAGTATAGCTCTGACAGGCATCTGTATGAAAATAAACATTTTTCTCTCTACAAACCCTTCCTATCGCTTCTAAATCCTGTATTGTTCCTATTTCATTATTGCCATGGATAACAGAAACAATAAGAGTTTTATTATTAATTGCTTGTTCTAGTTCATTTAAATCAATAAACCCCTCATTGTCTACATCTAAATAAGTTATATCAGCTCCGAGGCTTTCTAGCCATTTACAGGCATTTAAAATGCAGTCATGCTCTATTTTTGTTGTTATAATATGATTTTTTCCTGAATCTTTATTAGCAAAAAACAAGCCCTTTAATACCATATTATTTGATTCAGTTCCACCTGAAGTAAATATAATTTCATCATCTTTCGCATTAATTGACTTAGCAATCACATGTCTTGCTTCTTCTAATGCTCTTTTGGCTTCCTGCCCAACTAAATGCTGAGAACTGGCATTACCATATTTCTCAGAGAAATATGGAATCATTTCATCTATAACTTTGTTATCAACTTGCGTTGTTGCAGCGTTGTCTAAATAAATTTTTTTCATTTCATCATCTCCAATAATTTATCTACAACAATAGGTAATTCTTTTATTCCTGCTTCATCATCAAAATGTCCTTTATTTTTTTCCTTAATAATCTCTGCATTTAATTTATTTTTATAAAAATCTGAATTAATTTTAAAAGGAACAAATGGATCATTATTAGAGAAAATAGCAACGAATTTATCTGCTTTTTCTTTAACTTTATTATAATCTATAATTTTATTTGTCCATTGTTTAGCAGTTTCTTTTTCTTGATCAGTTTCTAAATTATTTAATGCAATCCATCCTGCAACAAAAATAACTCCTTTTATCTTTTTATTGCAATGTTCTAAGAAACCAATAATAGCTCTACAACCCATACTATGTCCAATCAAATATGTTTCTTCATTAACATTAATATTTTTTATAAGAAAATCAATCCATTCATTTATTTTTGGCTCATCTGGATTTGGCATTTTTAAAGGATGAACTTCAAAATTTCTTCTTTCTAATTCTTTTTTTAACCATGGAAACCAGTTATTTTCAGGATATCCTCCCCAGCCATGTATTAAATAAATTTTTTTCATTTGCACCCCTTACATTCAGCACATTTAGCTTTGCAGCATCCTTTGCTATGCACATCAATCATTCTTAAAATGGGTTTAATAGTGGAGCTTAACGAATAAATTCTTTGTTTTCCTTTTTGTTCAAATCCAACAATATTACATTCTTTTAATTCTCCTAAAGCATGGCTTAACTTACTCTGTTCAATTTTCAACTCTTTAATTAATTCACTAACTGATTTAGGATTTTTATCTAAACTTGAAATAATACTTATCCTTAATGGATTAGCTAATTTGCTAAAGAAAATATGGTATGTACGATTATTCATATGAAACATAATTCATATGACTATATAAACCTTTTGGATTTATAATCTATAATTATTGATAAAAACTTAGTTAAATTTATAACAATTGAGCAAGACTTTCATTTTGTGATAATCTAAGCCAAGCTTTTTTAGGTTTATTATGTTTTAATTCAAGTAAGTCTTTAAAAATCTCATAACCTTGACCAAAACATATTTCTGAATGTATTTCCGGAGTTTTGAAAAACAGATTTCCTCCATAATTGAATTCATCATACCGAAAATCAATCTCTCTTTGTCCATCTATTTTTTTTGGAGATACATGCATTAACATATGTTTACTAATCTCTTGATTCAAAAACATTGTTTTTAACATACTTTTATAAAAAGAATACTGAGTTATTTGATTATATTTTCCAGTTTTAGCATAAGCATAGGTCCACATAGAATCATTTTCAAGTCTAATTATATGGTTAGAATCAGATTTTTGAACATATGCTTGATTTAATCTATGGGTCTTCTCTCTTTCCATCTCTTTCTCTACATCTTCTCTTAATCTTTCCTCATTAATTGACTCTTGCCCTGCAATAATCATATCGTCAATCTGACGAATCATTCCTAATCCTGCTATGTTTCCAAGATAAGATTTATGGTGATGCATAAATTTCCCAAAAACTAGTAAGTTTTTAAATCTTTTTATTAGAATCCTAATTTATCTTTGTATTTATAACCTGCACCAGCAGCAATAAGAACTACTAAGCCAATTACAATCCAAATCCAAGCCATACTTCCTGATTCTGCATTTAATCCGTCACTATCGCTAGGTTCAGTTGAAGTAGAAGAAGTCTCTGTAGTTACCTTTTCATATATCGAATTCATTGTAACACTAGCTTTACCTGCTGTAATTGAATTTAGTTTAACATAAATATCATAGTATCCATCATCATTAAGGTCAAACTTCTTTTCTTCTCCAATATTAAATGCTTCTTTTATAGGAGTTGAAGTTATTTCAATTGTTGCACTAGTGGTACTTAATGAAGCAATACCTACATAATGGTTTTGTCCATTTATTTTAAGTTTTACTCTTTCTTTTGATTGTAATTCTTGTGTTAATGTTTTAATTTCACTAAACTCTTTGGTATTCTCAAGAATTGTTTTGGAATAGGTTGTTCCCCCAGAAGAACCTGTATTTGCTCCTGAAGAAGACACTACTTCATAACTTATACTTGAAGAAGCAGTATTTCCTGCATGATCTGTTGCATTACAAATTGTAGTATAAGTTCCTGCTGTTACTGTATCTGGATTAACAACATAAGTTGGTCCAATGGATATATTAGTAGCATCTGTTCCAGTGCAAGTACAAGTTAAAACATCTCCTTCATTAAGAGTTCCAGGAGTACATGCATGTGTAAGTGTTGGAGCAGTAGTATCTATTGTTATTATTCTTGTTATACTTGTATTTTTATCAGCATGAGTATTATTAATTGTTGCATTAAGATAATAAATCCCATCAGCTAAACCTGTAAACCTACCTGTTGCAGTAGTACTGGAATTTACTGAACTATTAGCTACATCATTTGTAGAATTATATAAATTAATAGCAATTCTACTAAAAGCAGCCATAGTTGCAGGAGCACTTATATTATAATCTATATAAGT
Organism: Candidatus Pacearchaeota archaeon; assembly: GCA_041651235.1. Taxonomy (GTDB): domain Archaea; phylum Nanobdellota; class Nanobdellia; order Pacearchaeales; family GW2011-AR1; genus ARS1285. The sequence continues at coordinate 30,099 of JBAZJQ010000002.1, read as the reverse complement.
CTGAGATAAATTAGAACGAGTTACATTAGTTGGACTTGCAAATTCAACTGTATTTGGAACCCCTGTATCATTTATTCTAATAGAAATATTAGTATTAAAAGTGCCAGATACATTAGTAGTAGTTATTGTAAGATTATAATTGCCAGGTAATGAACTATTTAATGTGAACCAGAAGTATTTTCTAGTAATATTCATAACTGCTCCAGTATCATTACTCCAAGTTAAAACTGATGAGGTATTAGTAAATGTTACCGGCGCATTAGTTCCATTAGTTAGATTAATAAAAATAAATTGACTTGGGAAAGTTATATTGACTTGAGAAATATTTGCAGTTATTAATGTGTCAGTATTATTTACACTTACATTATAGATAAAAACAATACTTTCATTTGCAGTAAAAGAAGTTGCATCAAGGTTGGTCTGAACGGTATGTGCAGCAAAAATCAAACTAATACTGAACAAAATTATAACACCCAATAACTCCCATCCTCTTTTCATAAAATATTTATATATTTCTTCTTTATAAATCTTTTTATTTTCAACAAAAAATATTTATACTAAATAAAATTCAATTTGTTATGATAAAGAGGCGTAAACAATTAATTACAGTTATAATAGGAATTTTAATCTTATTAATTTTATATACTCTAAAAAATACAAGTTATTTTACCAGAGTTGCAGGATTTATTTTCTCAATAGTCTTATTTTATTTTGTCGACGTATTTTTCAAATTAAATTTCAGGACAAGGCATTATTTTATTTTTATTTTAATTTCAGCATCAGGTATTTTATTGAGCCCCTCATATTTTATTTATCCGAATTATGATAAAATTCTGCATCTTGTTACTCCCGCATTGATCTGCATTTTAATTTTCTTTTTAATTAATCGGCTGGATATTAAATTAGATATGAAACTTCTCTTAACAATTTCAATTGTAATTTCATTGCTAACTTTTTTTGAAATAGGAGAATTTACTTTAGACAAGTTATTTGATTGGAAGCTCCAGGGAGTTTTTTTAAGAGGAGATATGCAGGGATTGGAAAAGTTAAATATTTTAATGGATAGAAATGATGATACTATGATAGATCTAATTCTTGGGACTCTTAGCTCTTTGATGTTTGTTTTGTCTAAAACCCTGAGTTATAATTATAAAAAATATGCAATAAGTAAAAAACTAAAAATTAAATATTGATTGCATTAACTGGGCATGAATCTGCAGCCTCTTTTACACAAGAAGCTTTTGATTGCTTTTTAACAACTGATTTAAGTCCATCAGCAGTTTCTTTCATTTCAAAGACTTCTGGACATATTGAAGCACATGCGCCGCATCCAATACAAGTTTTTTTATCAACACTAATCATTTTTCCTCCTTTTATTAATTTAGATTTCTAATTTACATCCAGATAACTCAAATAATCTATCCATAGAGATATCCTCAGAAACAATTTTATTATTAACTCCCCATGAAGGAAAAGAGGTTATTCCTTTTTCTATACACGGAGCATTATCCCTTAGGCAATTAAATATTTTAAAATCATTAATATTATCTCTTAATTGAATTGTATTTAATGTTGCTGAAACATCATTAGTATTAATATACAGGACAACATCTTGTTCCTTTAAGCACTTTTCAAAATCATTTTCATCAGGCAATACAGAATATCCAGTATATTTTGTTATCGCCTCTGTAATTGCAAAAAAAGAAAAAATTAACACTGCTCCTATTAATACTGTCGCAATAACTCTTTTCTGTAAAGCATCCATAAGTTTTAGAACTATTTATTATTTTTAAATATTGCTGTTATCTTTCAAATATTTATAATTTAAATTAACAAACAATTTAACAAAAGACACTCAACCTAATCATCAAAAACAGCAGCATTAGATGGTTTATTACTAATATATCCATTTATCCACAATATTTATAAATCATTTAGTCTATAAAATATTATGATAGGATGGATTATTGGGGGACTAGTTGTATTAATAATCATAATTTTTATTGCTTATTATAATAGATTTGCAACTTTAGGAAATAGAATTGATAATTCTTTAGCTCAAATTGATGTTCAATTAAAGAAAAGAGCAGATTTAGTTCCTAATTTAATGGAAACAGTTAAAGGTTATGCTAAATATGAAAAATCAGTTTTAACTGCAGTAACTTCTGCTAGAACAGCTTTCTTAAAAGCAACAGATATGCCTTCTAAAGTAAAAGCAGGAGATAAACTGCAATCAGCATTAAAAACAATATTTGCTGTTTCTGAAAACTATCCTAATTTAAGAGCAAATGAGAACTTCTTACATTTGCAACAGGAATTATCAGCAATTGAAGACAAAGTTGCTTATGCAAGACAATATTATAACGATTCCATAATGGATTATAATAATTCAAGCAGAACTTTCCCTGGAAAACTATTTTTTAACATGTTTGGATTTAAAGAAAAACCTTATTTAGAAATAGCTGCATCAGAGAGAGTTGTTCCTAAAGTTAACTTTAGTGAGTTGGATTAGTTCTATAGTTAAACTTTTAAGCAATAGTTAAGAAATAATTTAATGAAAAATAAATATCTTAATAGTGAATTAAAACTATTTGCTGGAGAAAGAACACCAAATTTAAAATTAGAAGAAGAATTAGCACTTGGTTTTTTAATTAAATATGGATTAGATGGAGTTAGCACTTTAGCTCAAGAAAAACTAATAAAATCTTATTTAGGGTTATTAGTATGCAGAACCTATTATTTTTTGAAATCTTGCCCATGTGTAGATTTTAATGAAGCTCTTTCAGAAGCAGCAGACGCTATCTTCTATGCTTCAAAAAAATACGATTATACTAGGGGGTTTAAATTTTCAGGGCTTGCTTATAGAGTAATAGACCAAAGATTATCAAGATTAAGGTCTAAAGAAAAAACAGAGTATCTAAGAAAAAAAAGGTTAGATAAGATAGATAAAAAAAATCTTGGATCCAATATCCCTCAATTATTAGAAAATCAAGATCATACAAAACTAATTAGAGATAAATTAGAGAATTTATCTCTCTTAGAACAACACGTTATTCAACAAAGATTTTTAGCAAAAGAAATTAAAACTTTAAAACAATTAGGAGTAGAAATAGGATATACTAAAGAAAGGATAAGACAGATTCAAAATGAAGCTTTAAGAAAATTATCTATCTCCTTTACACCAGAACAAAGACAGGAAATAATGGATTATTTATCTGCATAATTAAACTTTATATATTCCGATTATTTAATTATATCATGAAATCAAATAAACTTATTATATTCTTATTATCTATCGCATCAATAATTATATTATTCATATTTAGTTTTCAACTAGATAATTCAATAAGCAAAGCTATTCCTAGTTTATGGAATCCATTTTTAACAGGTTTTTTTTCAATAATAACTTACATTGGAAATACAAATACAATGATTACATTAGGTCTGATTTTGTTTGTTATTTTAGTTCTTAGAAAAGAATATAGAAAGGGGATTATTAGTTCAGTTATTTTAATTTTTAGTGCAGGTTTAGGAGAACTAATTAAATTCATAATCCAAAGACAAAGGCCTTTGAACTCTTTAATTCAAAGAACAGATCCTAGTTTTCCAAGTTTGCATGCTCTTGGTTCTTTAATATTTTTCTCTCTAATTATTTATTTGTTTAAAGATAAAATAAAAAACAAATTTCTAAAGATATTATTCATAGCAGTTAATATTATTTTAATATTATTAATAGGATTAAGCAGAATTTACCTGAATGTTCATTGGTTCAGTGATGTAATTGCAGGATATGTTTTAGGATTAATTATATTGTTTTTCTCTTTAAGATTTTTTGATAAAAATTAATAATAAAAATAAACAAAAACTTAAAATCAACATATAAGGATTTCATATTACCAATAATTTTATTATAATGTCCATAAATCTCATAAACACTTTAATCCTCTCATCAATCTGCTTATGTCTTAATAAATATTAGATTATCTTAATAGATTATAAATATCAACTAAAGATAAACTTTAAAACCTATTTAACAATATAATATTATGGAAAAAACAATGGATAGAATCTCATTTCACGACCAAATTTCTAGAAACAAATGGAAAAGCTTTCTCTTAATTTCAGTTATATTTATTATATTTTTAATTTTAGGCTATGTAATTGGAAAGATATTTGCTCCAGATTTTTTCTTTATAATTATGATCCTTTCAATTATAGTTTCAATATCTTATTTATTAATCAGTTATTATAATGCAGACAAAATTGCACTAGTTTCTGTTAATGCAAAACAAGCATCCGAAACAGAATATGGACAATATCATAATATTGTAGAGGGAATCTGTCTTGCCTCTGGAATGCCTAAACCTAAATTATATGTTATGGAAAATGGGCAGATTAATGCATTTGCATCAGGAAGAGACCCAAAACATTCTGTTATCTGTGTTACAACAGGAGCTTTAAGAAAATTAGACAAGCAGGAATTAGAAGGAGTTATTTCTCATGAACTATCTCACATCGCAAACTATGACATTAGATTTATGACACTAACAGCTGTTATGGTTGGAATGATTGCAATAATCTCTGAAATATTTTTAAGAAGTCTGTGGTTTAGAGGTGGAAATGACAGAGACAACAAAGGAAGTGCAATTTTAATGGTTATAGGAGTTGCCCTTGCTATTCTGGCTCCAATAGTTGTTCAACTAGTTCAGCTAGCTATTTCAAGAAAAAGAGAATATGTTGCAGATGCCTCTGCTGTTAAATTCACGAGAAGTCCAACAGGATTAATAAAAGCTTTAAAGAAAATTGAAAATGAATCTTTAACTCCAACAAGAATTAATCAAGAAAACAAAAAAATAAGCAAAGCAGTTGCTCCATTATTTATATCAAATCCTTTTAAAAATGCCTTATCAACTCATCCTCCAATTCATAAAAGAATACAAATATTAGAAAGGATGTAAATTTTATTCAACAAATAAATTGCACTTGCAATGCCCCTGCAGTTCTATTTCCCCTCTGTGGAAAACACATGGACATACAATCTCTTTATCTTTTTCTTTATTTCCTGTAACAACTCTGCACGGGCAGTAAATATCTCCAAACTTTTCTTTTTTCTTCATAAAAGCAAATGCTAGCTGATCTACTATTTTTTTATCTGAGTTTAATTTTATCCCAACTTTTTTTGCATACTCTTCTGCACTTTTTTTAAAAGCAGTTTCATTGTCTGATTTTAATCTATCTTTTTCCATTCAAAAACAAAGGGCCTTAACTATTTAAACCTTAATATAAATCCTCCCCAATAATCAGTAACTCTAGTTAATTTTAACAAAAAATTATTTTTTATTTAAGATTAGCTATATGAACTTAAAAACCACAAATTATTTAAATAACAAACCCCTATATAAAATATGGAAATAAATAGGTGTAATTCGATAACAGTATTCTGGTGTTCTTATAGTTTATACTGTGTCAAACCTGTTTGTTTTATTAACCCGTTTATTTAAGTTTTTGTTTTAACAAACAACTTGAATACAGTGTTCTTAAAAAATTAAAATGGTACAAACAAACTATCCAACTCTTGAATCATATTATGGATGTAGCTTATGTCACGAGCCAGTATCCAATCCCATATGCCCATCATGCATAACAGCACAAATAGAAGCTTGGCTTACAATTTATCCTAACTATCATCAGTTAAGAGCAAAATTAATGCCTAAAGTAAATAAATTTCTTAGAAAAAATTTAGAATATGGGGCCATGTGCATTAAATGTAATGAAAAAAGAGCCTCTGTCTGTCCTTATTGTTTTACAGAGTTTGTATTAAATGAATTAAGAGAAATGAATGTAAACAAGACAGTCTTAAAAGAATTTTTAATTTTCTTTAATTTTGATTTAGAACATAAAGGATATTATAAAGAAGCTGAAGAGCTAGGAGAAATAGAATGACTGCAATATTAATTATTGGTGCAAAAAAAGATCCAATCCCTAACAAACCTAGTTACACTGATGAATTAATTATAATGAGAGATAAATGCAGAGAATTTTGTCCTGACTTCAAAAACGAAGCTGAATTTGAAGAAGAAGTTGAAGAAGAAGGACTTGACCCAGAAGAAGTTGAAAAACAATATTTTGGGGAAGAAGAAATGTAAAACATTACTAGAAATAACTTAATTTAGATAATTGTAAATATCGAAATTATATGGTATCCAGAAAGAAAACTATATAAAATATAAATAATAATTCTCATAATGAGGAACATTTCTTTTTCATCAGATACTGGAAATTTTACAAGAAGAGATTTAGATGATACAAGCAAAATTAGTGAAGATTATTTTGGTACACAAAAAGACCCTAATCAGATCCCAACAGTTAAGAAGACACGAGATTGGATTTATAAGAATACTCCTGATTATTTGAATATAATAAAACATAATAAAAAAGTTATAGGATATGCATTTATGCTTCCATGCAATAAGAGATTAATGGCAAGTTTTCTCAGCAAAAAAATAAATGAAGCGGAAATGTTTGAAGATATTAAAAAATTAGATTTAAACAAAAGACCAGAAACAATTTATTTATGCGCTTCAGTTTTAAGAGAAGATTATAGAGGAAAAGGATTAGCTACAACTGCATTTATTAAGGCAATAAATAGAATTACTAAAAATACTTATAACCCCATTCTTTTTTATTGGAAATATTCAGAAGAAGGAAGGAGTTTATTAAAGAGAGTAGCAAAATTAACTAATTTAGAGCTAAAAGAAAGAATAGATTAAATCACAACAGCAGTCCCAAATGCTAATATCTCTGTTGTTCCCTGCATAACTTCTCCAATTGTGAATCTAACACAAGTAACTCCTGTTGCACCCATTCCTTTTGCATGTTCAATCATTCTCTGGACAGCTTCTTCTCTTGCATCAGAAATCATTTGAGTATAACTTTTAATTTCTCCACCAACAAAATTCTTAAAAGCAGCTGCAATATCTCTTCCAAACCATCTTGCTCTTACTGTATTTCCTCTAACCAATCCAATAGTCTTTTTAGGAAGTTTCCCATTAATATATTCTGTAGTCGAGATTATCATAACATCAATAACCAAAACCTATTTAAAAAGGTTTCTTATCCTTGAAATATGGATGGAAATAATTATCTAGAAAATCAAACTTATTGTCATCCTAATAACACAATAATAAGTGAAGATTATGCAATCCCAGAGTATTGGATAGAGGAATATATTCATCAGGAATTAGAAAGATTAGGTATAGAGAGATTTAGTTTAGAAGAATTTGCTACAGATGTTTCAGAATTAGATACTTCAGAATTAAAACAATTAACCAGAGAAATAGAACAAACTCTGGATAACTTTCATCAATCAATATATCAGCCAAAAGGCTGGCATGGAAAAACAGCACGAAAATTAATTAGATATGCAGAACAACAAAGAAAAATTATCTTTGGTGAGAATTAAACTTAGGATTTTTATTATCTTCTTTATTCATTCTTTCCATAAAACTTTGTAAGAATTTTTGATTTGCTTCAGAGTCAACAACATTCTTTAATTCATAAGCATCTATCCCGTTAACACTTATTTTATTTCCTTTAATTTCTCCACCTGATTTTTCATGAGCTTCTTTTGTTATAAGAACCTTTTCTTTAGAAGCCTCTGCAACTTTTTTTAAAGATACTAAGAAACTGCCTAAAGGAGTAAACTTCAAAGTTTGGTCCTCAATTTTATTTATTATTTCTCCACTTCCAACTGCAATACCAAATTCTATTCTGTGTTTAAACTTTCTATTGTATTTCTTTAATAATATCTCAAGTAATTCTGCTGTTTTTGCTGCATGAGCTTCATTTTTATTGACTCTAGTCATTAAAGGACTAAAAATAATAAAGTAATAATCCCTTGATTCATAAACAACTCCTTTATTTCCCTTTATTTTTTCAATTATTAACCCTAAATTAATTTTAGATTCTTTAGACAACTCATTCTTAACTTTTAATGCAACCATACTAACAGTATTTTTTGGACCTGTTAAAACCAAAACATGTTCTGCTTTTTTTGGAGCAACTAAGGATCTTGGAGCAATAGCTCCTTCTTCATGTTTAGCTATAGCTTCTTTAACAACAGGATTACCTTTTATCTCCATAATCTTCTTTTTTCTGCTAAAAGGATAAGCAAAAGATTTCTTTTTTAGCATATTTCTAAATAAAAATAATATTCCTGCACCCAAAACTATAATTAAAAATATCCACACAACCGGGCTGCTAAATATCACGGAACCATCTCCAATTGCCTTAACATTAACTGAATTACCTGTTAAAGCAACACCATTTTGCATAATCTCATTTTCTCCATCACTAACTATTACATCATATAACCCATCTCCAGTTAATTTAAATTTCTGAATTTCTCCTAAATCTAAATTCAAACTTCTAACAAATGGCTTGCCATTTAATTCAATTTCAAAATCTTTTTTATAAGGGATATTTCCTATATTAGTAACAATTAAAGTATCATTAACTATCTCAAATGAAAGCATAGTTTTTTCATTAACAAAAAATGTTTTTGAGGTTTCAAATTCTCCACTAGATGCTTTTATTGTATAATATCCAGAACTGAAATTTGTGGGGATATCATATCCTGCTGTTTCACCAGAAGTATATATTTTCTCATAAATTCTCTCCTGCTCTTCATTAGTTATTAATATCGAGACTTCATCAGAGATTATAGTTCCTGTTTGGTCTAATAAACTTGGCTTAAAATCAAAAACTTGCCCAGGATTTATATTATTCAGATTAATTGCTAGATCAATTCCCTTTAAAATCTGCAATACTTCTAAATCTGCCATAGCTAAACCCTCACTTGTTTTCTGATCATCAATCATTTCAAATGCATTAACATCTATTCTATAATTGCCTGCAGCAGTATCAGAAGGCAAATCAAAATTCCTTGAAAAAACACCATCAACAACATTTGCATGAAAAGTTCCTGTATTTGATTCGATTACAATATCACTTTCATTTGTCTCTGTTTCATTAGTACTCGTATCATTGATCACTAGATTATTTTCAGCTAAACTCAATAAAGGAATAGTTATTTCAACATCTCCATTAATACCAACCCCATTTATTCTTTTTGCTGTTCCACTTACAGTTATATTTTCTCCAGGTTTAACAACATAATTATTTTTATCTAAAAATATATTTAATACATTTGAAATTTTAAATGTCCTGCTTTGATACTCTAGTTTATTGTAATCTGCTGAAAAATAACAATCTCCGCCCTTAATATCTTCTAAAAATAGATAATTTAAAGGAAGTTCAATTTCTTCACTTGCACTTGGATTTCCATAGAATGCAAGAACTGATTTTCCCGCACAAATTAACTGAACTTTAAGGGGGCCAAATTCTAATGGACTAACTTCCACACTTGTTTTTATTGTATCTCCGAGATTATAAACTTCATTTAATTGAGAAAAATAAACTCCTGCAGATAAAACTGGCAATAAAAAACATATTCCAATCATAAATAAGACAATCTCTTTTTTCATCATAAGCTAATTAAACAAAATTGTATATTTAAATCTTATTAGTGTACAATATAAATAAGATTTATCAGTTAATTACAGGGGCCATTAGGTATCGGCATTGTAGGATTACCATGTTTAATCCACTCTCCAGCAGAACATATCCAAGTATCTTCTGGTCCTCCAAATACAAACCTTATAAAAAAAAGTAAACTGACAAGAATAACTATAACTAAAATGATCTTCATTGCCTTTTTTAATTTTTTATTCATAATCCCAGTTAATTAACTTTATTTTTAAAATTTATGGATTATAAATATCTCCTGCAGAATAGATAACTTCAGCAAAATAAGCAAGTTTTATATATTCTGATATATAAATTAAGATATGACAAAAGAAAAACAGGTTATTAATCCCTGGGAAGTATCTGGAAAAATAGATTATAATAAACTAATAAGGGAGTTTGGAGTAACCCCTTTAAAAAATATTCCTGAATTTGAAAAAGAAATTTTATTTAGAAGAAGATTTATTTTTGCTCACAGAGATATCCAAAGAGTTTTAGATGCTGTTAAAAACAAAAAGAAATTTGTTATGATGACTGGCTTAATGCCGACAGGCAAATTTCATTTAGGGCATATGCTAGTAGCTATGCAGATGGTGTTTTATCAAAAATTAGGAGCTAAAATTTATATTGCTGTCGCAGATATAGAAGCATATAATGCAAGAGGACAATCTTTAGAAGAATCAAGAAAAATAGCATTAGAATATTATATTCCCAATTATATTGCTCTGGGATTAAAACCAGAAAATTGTGAAATTTATTTTCAGTCAGAAAGAAGCAAAGATTCAAAAAAATCAAATGCATATTACCGATTGCAGAATTTATTAGCAAGACATGTTACATTTAATGAATTCAAAGCAGTTTATGGAGAAATAAGTCCTGGAAAAATGCTTTCTGGTTTATTACAGACAGCAGATATGCTTCATCCTCAATTAAAAGAATTTGAAGGGCCTTGTCCTGTTATTGTTCCTGTTGGAATTGATCAGGACCCTCATTTAAGATTAGCAAGAGATATTTCTCAGAGAATAAAACCTCCTTTTATACAGCTAGTTTCAACATATAATATCTTTTTGCCAGGATTAAAAGGAGGAAAGATGTCTGCATCTGATCCTACTTCTTATATATCTCCGACAGATTCTCCAAAAGAAATTCAAAATAAAATAAATAAATATGCATTTTCAGGTGGACAGCCTACACTAGAAGAGCACAGAAAAAAAGGCGGGAATCCAGATGTGGATGTTTCATTCCAATATTTAAGATTATTTGAAGAAGATGATAAAGAATTAGAAAATATATACAACAGATACAAATCAGGAGAATTGCTTACAGGCGAACTAAAAAAAATAGCTATTGATAAAATATCTAAATTTTTAATAGAACACCAAAAAAGACTTAAATCAATATCTCAAAAAGATATTGATAAATATTTAAAGTGATTATTTAGATAAGAATAATTATCTAAATGATTTGCCATCAAGCAAATATTCTTCTCTGTATCTTATTACCTTGCTGACATAATCTTGAGTTTCAGCTGCTCTTTTTCCTGCAACTAATTCTAATGCTTTTGAAAATCCATTATCCCAATTTTCAGGACATTCTTTTAAGTTTTCTATTTTTAAAACTCTGATTACTTTTTTCTTTTTTCCAGAACCTTTAGTAATTTTATATTCCTTTTCTCCATTTCTTGCATTTTGAATTATTCTTACTGCATGTCTTATGTTTCCATAACCTGCATTATAAGAAGCTAAAGCAAGTTTAGTTTTTTCATCTCCAATATATTTTTCAAATTCTTTATAATCATACATTTGCCTCATATATCTTGTCTGAGCATCAATTGCTTTTCCAGGTTCATACATTTCATTTGGTTTGTATCCTAATTCTTTTGCTGTATCTGGCATTATTTGAGATAATCCCACTGCACCAACAGGAGATTTTGCATTAGGATTAAATCGAGATTCTTGTTTTATTTGCCCCTTTATCAGATATTTATCTAGTGAGGTTTCTTGAGATTCTTTTAAAATTAATGAATCATATTTGTATTCATCATATTTCACAACCTTTTTATCAGTTTTATTAACTTTAGCTTCTAAACTATTTCCATTAAATAATCCAACCCCACCTAAAATCAATCCAACTCCTAATCCAATTCTTGTTAAATAATTAGTAAATTTCATTTTAACTCTCCATTTGTAATATATGAAGGACACTTATTATCATATCCGGGGCATTTCTGGCAAACAGAATTTAATTTATACATAACATATCTCCAATTAGGATGCGCATCTTTCTTTTCTTGAGAATCATTCCATAAAAGAAACTTTCCATTTTGCAATGCAATTAAATCTACATTTGCTATTTCTTTATTGTAACATATAGGTATTTGGGTTTGTATTCTCATTTTATTTTTTCTCCACATAATTTTTGCAATTTATCTGTTTAGCATTTTCATAACTTCCCGAGCAAATATTGCAATAAGAATTCTGAGCTAATGTAATATTAGGCTGTGAATCAAGCCATTTTTCAGTATCATTGTTTGCTACATTTCTCCATCTGCATTTTCCAGCTGTTTCAGCTAAAACATCCTGAATACATTGATTAAGAACTTCTGAATAATTATAATTATCTAAATCCACAAAATTAACTTGGGTTCTATACTCTGGAGTATGCATTCTTCTATTTACTTCACTCCATTGTTCTACTGTTAATTCGTCTCTTAATGTTTCTACTAATGTTTCCATTTTATTTATCCTCCTCGTCTTCCAAGAACTTTTTTAATGAATATTCAAACAAGTGAGACTGGTTTCTAAACAAGCCTTCTTTTAATTTCTCCTGAGCTTTTTCAAGCATTTCTCTTTCAATTGTTATTGATATTTGTGTTTTCATTTTATCCTATTTTATGATATTTTATCCCTTTTTAAATGTTTCTATAATTGTCATTTTAAAGTGATGACTATATCTAAAAGACAAGTATTTGGAGATATAACAAAAGATTTATATAGGTGCATATGCATATACCTATATGGTTAAAGTAATCTCATTATCCAATGATGCTTATGATAGATTGAAATCAATAAAAGATAATAAATCATTTTCAGAGATAGTTGTAGAATTAATTGAATGCAAGAAAAAGAAAAGAGATATAAGCAAATTTGCAGGAATTTTTAAGAATGATGAAGAATGGGGAAAAATAATGGATAATATAGAAAAAGACAGAAAAAATTTTAAGTTGAGAGAGGTGAAATTTTAATGTACTGCCTAGACACAAATATAATTGTAAACTATTTAAGAGGAGATAAAGAAACGATTTCTAAATTTAATAATGTCTCAAATGAAGTATTCATTACCCCCTTAACTTTATGCGAGTTATTTCGAGGAGCATATCTTTCTTCAGACTCGGAAATCAAAGTAAGATTAATAAAAGAATTTACAGATACATTTACTTTGCTGGAATTTAATGAAAATATCTGTATAGAATATGGAAAAGAATATGCAAAATTAAGTAAAATTGGAAAAATTACAGAGAATATAGACTTGATGATAGCTTGTTTTGCAAAAATGAATAATCTAATTTTAGTTACTCGAAATAAAAAGCATTTTGAAAATACAGGAATAAAAATAGAAGTTTGGTGATTTATTATTTTCTTGGATTATCATTTTATTTATTAGTAAAATGAAATTATAAATATATTGTGTTTTTGAGTTACTTTTATAAATCTCATTTCTTTATTGTTTTTATGAAATTCCTATCATTGCATTGCGACTTCATAAAATTCAAGCCATTAAAAAAAGCACTAAAAAGCATTGAAGAATTAACTGAAAAAGCAAAAAAAGGCGAAGAAATTAAAGAGCCATTAGTAATTTTAACAGCAGTTGAAAAAACTGATGAACAAAACCCCAATATAATCAAACAGTTTGTAGATAATATTGCAGATATTGCAAAACAAGTTAATTCTAAAAATATAGTATTATATCCTTATGCTCATTTATCTCCCAGTTTATCAAACCCCAGTTTTGCACAAAGCACTTTAGAGCAAGCTGAAAAAGAATTAACTAAGCAAAAATTCCAAGTAAGCAGAGCACCTTTTGGATATTACAAAGAATTTGAATTAAAATGCAAGGGACATCCATTATCTGAATTATCAAGAGAAATAAAATATAATGGAGAAGTTAAAGAAGATATAAACCCTAAACAACTACTTAGAGAAATCTCAAAATCTAAACTAGATGCAAGAGAGCTAAAAGATAATGACCATAGAATTTTAGGTAAGCAAATGGATTTATTTTCATTTTCAGAAGTTGCTCCTGGAATGGTTTTCTGGCATAATAATGGATTAATTATAAGAAACAAATTAATTGAATATTGGAGACATGAACATAAAAAAGCAGGTTACCAGGAAATTTCTACCCCTCAAATTTTAGATAAAAAACTCTGGTTAATTTCAGGACACTGGGAGAAATACAAAGAAAATGTTTTTATATCAGATTATGAAAAAAGAACATTTATTGTAAAACCAATGAATTGCCCAGGAGGAATGCTGGTTTATAAAAACTCTCCAAAATCTTACAAAAACTTACCTCTTCGTGTTGGAGAACTAGGAGTTGTTCACAGACAAGAACTTTCAGGAGTTTTAGCAGGATTATTCAGAGTAATTCAATTTACTCAAGATGATGCCCATATCTTCTGCACAGAAAAACAATTAGAGCAAGAAATAATAAACATAATGGATTTAATAGATAAATTTTACAAATTATTTGGTTTTGAATATCATGTAGAATTATCAACACGTCCTGAAAAAAGGATTGGAGATGATAAAATTTGGGACAAAGCAGAAAAAACTTTAGAAGATGTTTTAAAGAAAAAGAAAATGAAATTCAAAATAAATAAAGGAGATGGTGCTTTTTATGGCCCTAAAATAGATTTTCATATTAAAGATTCTTTAAACAGAACCTGGCAGTGTGCAACTATCCAACTAGATTTTGCAATGCCAGAAAGATTTGAACTAGAATATACTGATGAGAAAAATCAAAAGAAGCAACCTGTTATGTTACACAGAGTAATTTATGGAAGTTTAGAAAGATTTATGGGAATTTTATTAGAACATTACAAAGGAAAACTTCCATTATGGATCTCTCCAATACAGTGTAGAGTAATTAATTTCACAGATAAAAATAATAAAGCATGTGAGAAACTAGTAGAAGAATTAAAATCTTTAAACATAAGAACAGATATTGATTTAACCTCAGAACCTTTACAAGGAAAAATCAAGCAAGCTGAAATGGAAAAAATTCCTTACATCATCGTTATTGGTGATAAAGAAGAAAAATCTAATTCTTTAGCTGTCAGAAAACAAGGAAAAGTAACAACAATAAACAGAGAAGAATTTATTAAACAAATCAAAAAAGAAGTTGAAGAGAAGATATGAACTTCACTCAATTATTAAAAAAGATAGAATCTTCTAAGATATTCGAAAGATTTAAATCAGAACATCCAGATGCGGAACTTGTTGTAGGATTTTTTATATTGGATTTTACAGGAAATGATTCAAAACAAACACTAGATTATAAAACAGACCATAAGATCTTTACTTTTTCTCTGGAAAATGAGGATATTACTTTTCAAGAAGATAAACTAATAGATTCTCCAAATCAACCACCTCTTCAAAAACTAAACACAACTATTAAAATTGATTTAGATAAAATACCTGAATTAGCAAAAACAACAGCCCTGGATTATAATATTCAAAATAAATTCCAGAAAATAATTGCTGTTTTGCAAAAACATGAAGGAAAAGAAACTTGGAATTTAACCTGCATGCTAGATAGTCTAGCAATATTACATATTTTAATTGACGCAAATACAGAAGAAATAATCAAATTTGAAAAAAAATCAATGATGGATTTTATGAAAAAAGTGTAAAATAATTAAAAATATCTCTATAATATATTAAAAATAAACAATTAAACATCTGTTCATAAATATTTTAATCATATCCTCTGCAAAAGGTATAAAGATATCACATTATAAAAATTTATTAGCATTAATAACAAAAAAGAAGATTTTTTAAACAGCTTATTACTATTATATTTATATAGCCAAACATCTTAGTATAGGAAATCAAAATGGGTGAAATAGATAAAATAATAACTGAAATTAGTCCTTATTATCAAAAGAAAAAAGGCCCCTCAGACCAGCAAACACTTACTTATGAATTTCAAATGGGGAGATTAGAACAAGTTTATTACTGGGTTTTGGATTTCATGAATGGGATGTTTGGAGGAGATGTAACAAAGTTAATTGATAATTTTTCTTCATCACCTGGTTCAGGACAATTTGCAGAAATTTCAAGAAGCAAATCTTATATGCAGCAGGAAACTTCAAGAGTTTTAGGAACAGTAAGCACAATCTTGCAGGGAGTAATGAGGCTATTATATGACTTAAAAGAATTTCAAATAAGATTGTCTCATTATGATGATGCTAATTCAGAAGATAAAACAAAAAAAGAATCTGGAATTTTAGCACTAAAACAAATCTGGCTAGACAAGGTAGATATTCAAAGAGGAAATGGAAGCATCCATGCTATGACAACAAGCCAATTAAATTTTGTAACACTAAGAGATTCATTTATGTATTGTGAAAAACCAGAAGATGTTGATAGATTAGATTTAAATGAAAGAGTTAAAAGAGTTTTAAAACCAAGAGTTTCAGAATTTATAGAATGGAGAAAAAGAAGTGAACAGCAACTAAGAAGAGAATTTGAAATTGAAAAAACTTATTTAAGAACTCAAGTTAATGCATTGAAATTAAATGCAAGATGGGCAAAACCATATCTTAAAGCAGCTCAAAAATTAGAAGGTGATGAGAAACTAGGAGAAAATCCAGCAATGGTTGGATTGTTTAATACATTATTATTTGAACTAACTTTAATGGGAAAATCTCCTGTAGATGTAAAAGATGCAGTTATTGCAAAAGATCTTCCTCCAGGATTTATAAATGATAAAAAATTTAGAAAATATTATTCCATTGTTATTATTGATTTTAATTTTAGGTCAAGTGCTAGTAGCCCAGGACAGCCAGCTTATTTTTCTGGAAGAGCAGATGTTACATTTAAAGCTTATGCATTAAATGAAGATGAATTAAAATTATTTAAAAAGAAATTAGACAGTTCTGATTTAAATGATGCATTAAAATTAATTCAGGGAATGACAGATGATTCTTTATTAAAATTAAATGAAGATATAGAAAGTTTTTTAGAACCTGAAAAAAAGAAAAAAGAAGAAGATGCAAAAAAAACAGAAGAGGACATTAATCCATTTTCTGCATTATTTAATTTCTTTAAAAAAGAAGAAAAGAAAGATAAAAAAGAAGAAGATAAATTAAAAGATGTTAAAGATCTTAAAAAAGACAGTTATGCAGAAAAATATATCAGAAGTTTAGCAGAAGCAAATGCAATAAATTCTTGTTTTACTGTTTTTGATATTTATAAGAAAGCTCATGGAATGGCTTCATTCCCTTATTCAGAAGAAGCAGAAGCAGAAGCCCCAAGAACAACCCCTGAAAAATGGTTTGGGTTAAAATAAAAGTTATAAATTAGATTTTTAATATTAATAAGAAAAGTATCAATCACAAAATATTAATACTTCTTTTTATTTAAAAGATTATGAAAAAATCATCTAAAAAAAATAAGATTAAAGGAAAATTAAAAGGATTTAAACCAATTATCAAAAAAGAAATAATTGAACCTAAGGAAGAGAAAAAAGTGAGTTTAGGTTGGGATAATCAAGAGATAACTCCGATTACATCAAGAAATTTTGAAGATTTTCCAATAAGAAGAGTTTCTCCAATACTTCAACCTGAAACAATAGAACCAGTTAGAGATTTAGAAATAGATTTAGAAAATGTTCAAACATCTCAAACACAAATACAAGATAAACCTTATACTAGTTCTAATGCTTCTTTGCCATACACTTCTACTCCTTCTTATGAACAAATACCAAAAGAAAGAGATTTAGCAATGCCTAATGTAACTCTAGCAAATCCAAATTTAACAACTTTTCAAAATTCACAGCAAACAATTAATCCAAGACAATTTGAACAGCAATTTGGTTATCCTGAACAAGAAGAAGATTCATATCAGCATATGAGAAAAGCAACTGAAGAAGAAGATAGAAGACTGCCTTTTCAAAGAAAAAGAAGGTTTTAATAATATAAAAATAATATAATATTATAAAAGAGGGGAAGAAATATAAAGCATTAATAATTAACAACAAAAAACATTTATTCATTAAAATTTGAATACTGATGTTAAGCTAAACAACAGAAGCTCAATATAATGTCCAATTAAATTATAACTAAATATCAAAATTTAGTTTAAATAATAAATCAACATCAAAACAAACAAAATGGCAGACTATGAAAATATCTATCCAGGAACAACTTATCTTCTTGATCCTAATTATGGAAATTTTACTGGGTTTAGGATTCCTGCAGGAGAACTTGGAGGAACAACAAGCATCCAAACTGCAAATCAATTATCAGAAGTAAGCAAATTATTAAATCAAGGAATGAAAACAACAGAAGTTTCTCTTACTGATATGAAGGTTTTTGAATCAATTCCTAAAAACCAATTTGAAGAAATAAGAAGATTAAATGAACTAACAGGTGCAGAATCTACATTACATTCTCCAATAATTGACCCTGCCGGATTTATTGGGGAACAAGGATGGAGCAAAGAAAATAGAGAACTAGCAGAAAGACAAATATGGAATGTTGTGGAAAGAGGGCATGAACTAAATCCTAATGGAAATATTCCTGTAACAATTCATGCAGCAGGAATGATACCAGGTTCAGAAATGATCCCAGATAAAGAACAAGGAGAAGTTCTTGGAAGAATGGTTGCAGTTGATAGAGAATCAGGAAAGTTTATTCCATTAGCAAGAGAAACTAGATATTATCCTCACCATGAAGGAAAAGAATTAGCAGAAGGAAAAATATACAAACCTGAAGAGGAACTAAAAATAGCTAATAATTCTTATTGGGATAATGAACTATCTCAATTAGTTTTTTATAAAGACAGGGGAGATCAAATATTAAGAAATGCTTTGCCTATTGCAGCAGAAGCATTAACCCAAGGTATAAAAGATCCAGAAAAATTAGATCCTAGGGAAATAACTGCAATTAATGATGTTAATAATGCCCAGATATTTTTAAATAATACTTATCAGAGTTTGCAGGGGTTATACAACAAAGCATATAAATATGCAGATGAAGAAACAAGAGCAAAATTAAGAAAAGTTGCAGAAGAAGTAGGTCCTAATATTAGAAAATCAATGGGAAGAGATCCATCTGGTTTTTCATCAGCAATTCAGCAATTAATCGGAGCAATGCAAGCAGTAACAGACCAACATACCCCTCAAGTTTATGAATCCATTGAAAAATTTACAAAAGAAAATGCAAGTAAAACACTAAGTAATGTCGCATACAAAGCTTATGAAGAATTTGGTAATAATGCTCCTATATTAAGTATTGAAAATCCTCCTTATGGTGCTGCTCTTGCAAGTGGAAAAGATTTAAAAGATTTAGTTATACAAACAAGAGAACAATTTGTTAAAAAATTAACAGAAGAAGGAAAGTCAAAATCAGAAGCAGAAAAAATAGCTGAAAAATTAATTGGAGTTACTTGGGATACATCTCATATAGGAATGATTAGAAAGCAAGGTTTTGGAAATGAAAAAATCGTTGAAGAAACAAGACATGTTGCTCCTTATGTGAAGCATGTTCATTTCAATGATAATCTAGGTTCAACTCATACTGATCTTCCTCCTGGAATGGGAAATGTTCCTCTAAGAGATGTATTAGAAGTTTTAGAAGAAAAAAAATTCAGAGGAAAAAAGGTTTTTGAAGGAGGAGAATTTTTTAGTCAATTTAAAACAAGTCCTCACCCCTATGTATTAGAAGCAACAGGCTCTTCTATATATTCAACAGGAGCAGGTCCATACTGGAACCAGATAGGAGTTCCAGGAGCATATTTTTCAGGAACAGGAGCAATTAATCCCCCAATATATCACTCAACTTGGGGAGCAAGTTTTGCGAGACTTCCAACTGAATTAGGTGGAGCAATGCCAGGTTCAGGAGATACAAGTCAGTTTTCAGGAACACCTAATCAATAAAATGAAAGTACAAGATATAATTATGTGGATAATTGTAATAATTTTTTTAATTATAATTGGATACTTATTCATAACTGGAAAAGCTTTCAAATGAAAATTGATTTAAAAGAAATTTTGTATATTTTTGGAAACAGCCCTACAGAATTTATAACTATCTTAACACTTTTATTTGCAATAATATGCAAAACATAATAAAATAAACATTTAAAAACTAAAATATATATTGTATTATATAAGAGAGATGAAAAAAGAAAAAGCTCATAAAAAAGTTTCTAAGAAACAATTGCCTCAGTTAAACTTAAAATCAGAAAGAGATATTGCAATGGATTTTGCAACAAAAGTCTACAAAAAATTTGATAAGTTGATTAAATCAATAATTCTCTTTGGTTCAACAGTAAAAAATACAGAAGTGGTTGGTTCTGATATTGATATAATTATTATTGTTGATGATGCATCAATTAAATTTGATGAAAAAACAATTTTATGGTATAGAGAAGAATTAGGAAAAATTATCCAAGGGAATCCCTATGGCCAAGACCTTCATATCAATACAATTAAACTAAGTACTTGGTGGTCTGATTTAATTAGAGGAGATCCTGTGATTATTAATGCAATAAGATATGGAGAAACAATTATTGATTTCGGAGGATTTTTTAATCCACTAAAAATAATTTTAGAACAAGGAAAAATAAAACCAAGTCCAGAAGCAATTTACATTGCACTAAATAGAGTTCCTAATCACATTACAAGAAGCAGATTATCAGAAATATCTGCAATTGAAGGATGTTATTGGGCATTTGTTGATGCTGCTCAAGCACTATTAATGTCTATTAAAGTTCTTCCACCAAGTCCAGAACACATACCATTATTATTAAAAGAGCATTTTGTAGACAAGAAATTAATGAAAATACAATGTGTAACTGATTTCAGAGATTTATATGATTTGCATAGAAGAATAATGCATGGAGATATAAAAAATTTAGATGGAGATATTATTGATGGCTGGCAAGATAAAGCAGAAGAATTCTTCAAAGTTGTCATGAAGTTGATTGAAGAAATAATCTGATTAACTATATTAATATTAAACAAAAATCAGATTGTTTCTTGGGGAATAATCTAAACAAATTTATCAATAATCTTATAAAATAAATAACAAGATATTTGTTCATTAAAATCTTCAATCATAAATTCAAATAAATCTTAATCAACTCATCTGCAAAGCTCATGTCTTAATAGATTATCAATAAATAAAATTAAAAAAATGAATTCCTAATCTTTCTTATCCTTCTCTTCTTTTTTAGGATAAAATGCTTCCATCTGATTATCAACATTTTCTGTAATCATCTCAGGAGTAAGTCTTGCTTCAAATTTGTAATTTTCAAGTATTTGTACAGTTGAAGCTGCTTTCTTTAATTCTTTATCATCTTTATTCTTTTTGTCCTTAGCAGCACTTATTAAATCCTTATATTTCCAATTTTCATATTTGCTTAATCCTGCTCTTGCTTCATCAGATAATTTATATCCTGATTCTTTTATTAAATCAGAAACAATAGTTTCATCTCTTGCTTTTTCATATTTACTAGAATAAACTGAGATTGCTTCTAATAATCCTCTACTTGTTAAATTTCCAGTTTGTATGCCTGTATAAGCATCATTAAAGGCTCCTGCTAAAATAGGATCATTTTCTAATCCATATTGAGAATAATGTTTTTGCATTGCTGGCAAAGCTATATCTAATTGCCTATTTTCTAATTTCTGAGCAGCTAATTGTGCCCATTGATAATTTGCTAGATTTTCTAAGTTTTCTTTTGCCATTTTTCTTAATTTTATAGCTCAAATGAACTTTATAAATCTTTCTATTGATGAAACTAATTAGTAGTAACAAATAGGAACATTTATAAAGGTAGGATATAGTATGATTTTACAAGAAACGACTTAAAATGAAACAAAAGATATCAATTACAATAGACAAAAGAATAATCAGATTACTGGAAAATGCCCTTAGAGACAGCAAATTCAGAAACAGAAGTCATATTATAGAATACTCGTTAACTAAATTCTTAGGAGAAAACAAGAAATGAAACACCCAAAATGCCAAAGATGCAAAAAAAGAAAAGCAACGGGAATAATCAGACAAAAAGCTGTTTGTAATGATTGTTACGATTTAATTAACAAAGACAATTATTTCAGAATTAAAGAAGGAAAATCTATTCCTAAAGACTTTTCGATCTTTATTGAATTAGACAAAAACAATAGAAGAGTAAGAAAAATAGAAAATTAATTATTTTATTTTTTCAATTAAATTTAAATAATACTTTATTTTATTATATTTATGACAAGAAACCAAAGAAGAGGTAATAAAAGAGAGGATAAAAGGAATAATCCTAACAAAAAATCTTTAATTAATTTAGGAGAAATTGTTGATTCTGCAATAAAGGAGGGAATTGAAACACTTGTTGAAGAGCATCCAAGATTTGCAAATCAGGAAAACTTTATAGCAAGTTATATTGATCCTAAAGCACTAAAAAATTATGTTAATGAAGAAGTTCAGAATATAAAAGAAGGAAAATATACTGGAGGCAAATTTAAAACTCCTGAAAAAGCAAAAAAAGCAATTATAGAAAAGTTGGCAGGATATGTATCTTCAGGGGAAATGTTCAATGAACTTGGAAAAGAATTCATTCTTAGAAAAAGTTTAGGAGAGGCTTCTAAACGCTTTTGGACAGGGGGATGGGCAAGAGAAATATTAAAAGGAGAAAAAGAATTAGACAAAACCTTTGGCGCATTCAATAAATTATACTCGTTAATCAGATCAGGCAATTATTCAAAAAATCTTCCTCAACTTGCAAAATCCTTTGAACAAATAGAAAAAGCAAGATTTGCTGATGCAGCATTTAATGTATTATATGAAAAAGGAGTAATAGATAAAAATAAGTATCATGCAGTTAAGACTGCAATTATTGCAGGGGTAAACGAACTAAAAGAGAAATCTTACAAAACTTTGGAAAGTTATATTCCTAAATTAACTGGCACTATATTAACCTTAACAGGTTTTGGAGTTTTATTATCAACAAATAAGATGACTGGAGCAGTTATAGGAAATTCAACAAATTCAAGTCTTTCTGCAATTTTATTTGGATTAGTAACCCTGGCTGCAGGAATTGTCATGTTTATAGCAAATAATAAACAGAAATAAAATTATTTTTTTATTTTAGAATCTAAAACACATCACTATACTCATCTTCCCCATCTTCAAAACTATAATCATACTGGCTTTTGCCTGTTTCTTCATCAGGATTATAAACTCCTAGACTATCTCTTAAATTAAAATCATCTCCAGGCTCCATAAGAATATCATCATCTTTTTCTTTGTCTTTTTCAGCTTCTTTTTTATTTTTTTGTTCTACTTCTTGTATAATATTATTTGCGATATCATTAATTCTCTTATGATTATTTATGGGCTCAATAGCACCTATATTTTCATTTAATAATTGTTTCTGAATCTTTTTATTGTCTTCTTCATATTGTTTTATATTAGGAGATTCAACAGGTAAAGTTGGCAATTCAGGATTATTTTTTTTACTTCTCTTGTTTTTATAACACTCCTTGCAATAAACAGGCCAGCCTTTTTTAGGCTTAAATGGAACATTGTCTATTTTTCCACATTCATCACAAGTTATATCAAATCCCCATTTTTTCTTCTCCATCTCTACTTCCATCTTTTGTGTTTTTTCATTAGCTTTAGCTAATGAACCTTCTGCTCCATGTTTAATTCCTTTATCTTCCATGCTCTTGATTAACTCAGAAATACTTTTAGCAGCATCAGCATTAACTGAAATAGAATCTATTCCAAATCTAAAAAGTTTTTCAACCATTTCTGGATTGCTTCCTGCTTGTCCGCAAATACTTGTCTGAACTTTTCCTCTGCAGGCTTTAATTACTTTTTCAATCTGAGCTATAACAGCAGGATGCATTTCATTATATAAATGCTGAACATTATCATCCCCCCTATCAACCGCAAGGGTAAACTGAGTTAAATCATTTGTCCCAAAACTAATAAAACTAACTTCTTTTGCAAGGTCCTCAATAACCTGAACAGCTGCAGGAGTTTCAACCATAACCCCAAAATCCATATTTTCACTTGCAATTGCATTAAATATTTTCTTAGACTCTAATACTTCTTCAATTGAAATTACTTGTGGAAACATAACCCCAAAGTTTTTGTTAGGATGCTCTTCAGCAACTTTTTTAATTGCATTTAATTCAGCTTCAAATATTTTAGGATGCTTCAAACTAAATCTAATTCCATGCAATCCTAACATAGGATTAATTTCTCTTTCAGGACTTCCCTTTAATCCACTGAACTCATCAGTTCTCACATCAGAGCTTCTAATCCAAACAGACTTAAATGGCCTGGAAATCTTTTCAATTCCATTTCTTAATAATTCAGTATAATCTTCTAATGTATTTTCTTTCTCATACAATAAAGGATGTTTATTTGAGCTTGCAATAATCCCTTCTAATCTTAATAACCCCACCGAATCAATACCAGATTTAGCAGCTCTTTCAGCAAATTCAGGTAAGTCTACAATTAACTTTAATTTAATCTTATGAGTTTCAACAATTGGTTCTATTTCAATAACACTTGTTTCTGCAACTTGTCCTTCGTAAACCTTTCCATGAGTTCCATCAACAGTAACTTTCATTCCATCTTTTAATACACTAGTTGCATTTCCAGTTCCAACAATAGCAGGAATTCCCATTTCACGACTTACTATTGCTGCATGCGAAGTCATTCCACCCTCATCAGTAACAATTGCAGTTGATTTCTGCATACTTACAACCATATCTGGATCAGTCATTTCAGTAACAAGAACATCTCCTTTCTTTATCTTAGATAAATCCTCCATGCCCTTTATTATCTTTACAATTCCAACACCAATTCCAGGACTTGCACCTAATCCATTTAATAAAATATTTCCAGATAATTCTCCTGTTTTTTTAACATTTGTTTTTAAAGTAGTTATCGGCCTTGATTGAACAATATAAATTTTTTCTTCTTCAACTGCAAATTCGATATCTTGTGGTTTTCCATAATGTTCTTCTAATTTTATTGCCTGATTTGCAGCTTCTAATATCTGAGAATGAGATAAAACTTGGCTCTTGCTTCTTTCTGCACTTAATTTAACTTTTTCATTTGAACCAGAACCAGTTCTAACAATTGCAACTAATTTATCTACAATAGTCATGCTTTTTATCTTCAAATCTCTTGATACTACATAATTATCCGGTTTTATTAATCCAGAAACAATTCCAGTTCCTAATCCATAAACAGCTTCAATAACAATATCATCTTCCATTGTCATTGGATTTCTAGAGAATATAATCCCAGACTTTTCAGAATCAATCATCTTTTGAACAACAACTGCAAGCAAAGATTGTCCTTCCTGAATTCCTTTTTGTTTTCTATAATAAATTGACCTTGCAGTATACAAACTTGCAAAACATTTTTTTACATGCTCAACAACTTGATGTCCTCCCTTAATATTAAGGAAACTATCTTGCTGTCCAGCAAAACTCGCATCAGCTGAATCTTCAGTAGTTGCAGAGCTTCTAACAGAAACAAAAATTGGTTCTTGCGCATTTCTTAAAATAGTTAATGCATCAGAAGAAACACCTTTGCCTTCTATTTTTTCTGTTCCTAAAATATTATATGCTTCAATAATTTCAGTTTTCAAATCACTTGGCATATCTGTTTTCAAAATTAATTCTCTAATTTCTTTTGCTTTTTCATCTAGCTCTGCAGTATCTTCCATATCAATTCCAAGAATGATATTATTAATTTTATCAGCTAATCCATGATGTTCTAAAAAGTAGGCAAAAGATTGCGCAGTCACTACAAATCCTGGAGGAACTGGAAATTTATTATTAAACATCTCCCCTAAACTAGCTCCCTTGCCTCCAGCAATATCAACATTTTTATTACTTAATTCAGAAAACCATTTAATATATTTATCCCTGAAATCAACTTCTTTTTTTGCTATCATCTAAATAAAAAATCAGCAATTATATTTAAAGTTTGTGTTAGTCAAAAACAAGAATTATTTTTGATTATTTGCTATAATCTCTTAAAGCAAACAACAAGGAGGATGAAGATTAAGCTTAATCAATAGAACAAATATAAGTTGAAATTATAAATATATCAATAATAATCAATATTAGAATTATTTCTTCATTATCTCTACACTAACTTTTGATTTGCAGGGTAATTTTGGTGCAGCTTTTCTAAAGAATTTTCTCATAAAAGCGATATTTTTCTCCCCATTAAAATAAACAGTAAAAATAGGGTTTCCTCTTTTAACAATTGCAGCTCTTCCTTCAGGAGTTCCAAAACTTAATGTCATTCCTGTCTGAACTCTCTCTCCCTTACTTGCTCCTGAAAAAACTCTGTTATTTCTTAAAATATTATGCGGAAAAACATTGCATCTAAAGAAAAAGTTTTTCTGGAATAAAACAGAAATATCCTTTAATAAAGTTTGTCTAACAGATTCTAAAGCTAAATCTCTAATTTGAATATTTTCTTCTGTGCTTAATGTCATCTTAATTCCAAAATCTCCTCTTTGATAAGCTTGTATATCTCCCATATTAAATTTTACAATCTTTTGAACAGGAACAGCTTTAATGTAACTAAACTGCTGTTTTCTAGAATGTCTAGTATTCACTACTGGCTGTTTTTTTGAATATGCTAATGCTTTTCTTGTTGTTGCCATTTTAATGTATTAATTAGTTTACATCCACCTCAGTATTTCTTGCTTGTCCAGGCAATCCTTTTTCGAAAATAGCTCTTACAAGTCCCTTATTTCCATGAGCCGCAGAAATTTTACCTTTAATTTTAGTTCCAGCAGGGCTAGTCCAGACAACTTCTTTCCCCACAAATTTAGCAGCATCTTCTTTTGATTTTGCTTCTACATTTAAGATAAAATGTCTTTCATGGATTCTTTTTAATCCTCTTCTAAACTGAACAACTTTAGCTTTCATATTATTAATAAAATAAATCTCAAAAATCTCACTCTCTCCAGGGCATTTCTCCTAAAGATTTATTTTTTTGAGAGTATTTATACAAACTGATAATAATTAGGGTTTAAAAGACTTTGCATAGTCTTCTAACTCATTAAGAATCAAAGATTTTTAAGATTTTTAAAGCTTATTAAAAACGGCCTATCCAATTAATTCCCAAATTCGAAGTACTACTTTCTTCTCGAGGATGCGCATTTCTAACATTTTCTTTGACCCTATCAACAAATTTATTTAAAATATATTCTATCTGTTCAATTTCTTGAGAAACTAAGAAATTATTCCCCCCTATTTTTAAGGCATGATCAAGACCAACCAATGGTTTGTGTCTTCCTTTAACCTGAATAACATCAGTATACTCTCCTGTACCAGTATGTCCAGATCTAGAAACGTTTTCTATAAAAGTATTTCCTTTTATTGGAATAATAGAACAACTATAACTTCCATCAATACTAGTATATTTTTCCTCTAATCTAAAACAAGAATCTTCTAAAGGGGTATATCCAGTAACAAGAATTTCATTAGGTAATTCCTCTTTACTAAATTTCCTATTTCTTACTTGCTCTTTAGATCCTGGGAGATTATTTGCAGCCATTAAAGCGTATTTTTGCCTTCGCATAGAATTATAAGAACTACTGAATTTTTCTTGATGTCCCTGTTGTCTCTTAGCTTTACTTCTCTTGCTCATAATTTCATAAAAATAAATCCATTTAAAAACCTTTAGATTCTGGAAACAATATTTTTAAACAAAAATCTTTCTAAATATGAATTTCAAATTCACCTAGTTCTTTTTCTAATAATTTCATTAAATGACTGTTTAGCTTTTCAGCATTTCCTTTGTATTCTGAAAGGGCCTTATTTAGTTCATTAACATTAGAATCTTCAATCTTTTCTGTTATCTTTTTTATTTTATTTTCAGAAACTAAAAATACAGGCTTAGTTAAAAATAACTCAGAATGCTTTCCTTTGTGTGTTAAAATAACTTTAGATTTCTGCAATAATCCCATTTCTTTTCTCTGTCCATATTCAATTAATTCTTGTATTAAATAAACTGAATCTTTTCTTAGATGCTCAAAAGCCTGTTTTGTAGGAGCTTTTTTAGCAGCATATTTTTTATTTGTGTCAACTAATTCATTTAAAACATGCAAGAATTTAGGATTTCCTTTTCCTTTGTTAATAATTTCTTTTTCATATTCTTTAATTAATAAATTTTCCGTTTTACTTCCAAATAATGCTTTCATTATCTGGAAAATATTTTCATAAATTTCTTTAAATGTTTTTTCTTGCATTCTTTTTTCAATTTCTTCTCTTAATTCTTTCAATCTTTTAAGATAATCTTCTGAATTTTTCAATAATCTATCTACATCCTTGCCACTTACTTCTTTGATTTTTTCATGTTCATATCCTTTGTAATATTTGATTAAAATTTCTTCTAAAATATCCCAATATTTTTTCTCAAGCATTTTTTCTTTATCCACAAATATTCTTTTCATCTCACTTACTGTTTCTTTAACAGTTGTTGGAGGAAGCCCGTACAACATTAACAAAGCTTGTGAAGGAGTAATAACACCCCAGTAGATATCTCCCATTACAATATCCAATAATTTTCTCTTAACAATTTCCTGAGTCTTATCTCCCATGGACATAAACATATCAATTGATTCTGGGCTTGGTTTTATTTTACCCATTTTTAATAATAATTTCCAAGGCAGGAATCCTCCTCTATCATACAAAGGAACTCCATCTCTCAAAAAAGTATAGAAAACAGGATTAGCATCTTTAACACCATCCCAGAATTCAGTTAAAAGCCAAACCTGAACATTCAGCTTATTTTGAACCCCTGCCAACTCTCCTGCCTGCATAACATAAGAATAAATAATATTTCTTAACTTATCTTTTAATTCCAATCTCGGCATCCTCTTTACATCAGTGTCATCAATAATTACAGTAACATCAACGTCACTTGTCTTCACAGTATCTCCTCTAACTAAACTTCCTGCAATAATATAAGAATAAACATACCTTTCAAATTTCTTTAAGCATAAACTTTTATGAATTTGAGCAACTCTCAAGGCGCCTAAGATTCCTTTATCATATAATGGAAAAGCCATCCCAATAGCTTCAATAATTTCATACTTAGAATCCATAGCAACTTCCCATAAATCTCTTTCTAAAAATAAATTAAGCCATATATTCTGTTTATCCTCTGCTATTTTTTTGATTATTTCTTTTTTAATCTCATTATATTCTTTTTCCTTATCATCAGGCAAAACAATAACTAAATGCATTGGCTTCTTTTTTTTATCTTCTTCCTTTAATTCATTTTCTTCATCAAAAAACTGAGCTGCCTGGGGAGGAATTATTCCAATTGCTTCTGTAAATTTATATTTAGAACAAATAAATTTCTTAAGAGATTCAAGTTTTTCTCTTGTTTTTTTCATTTCTTTTTCTTCTTTATCAGAATTCATATTAGGAATTGGTTTTCCATTAATCTCAGGAGTCTGATATTGCTTATCATCAAGTGTTTTTTCAGAATTGTCTTCTACCATAGTTTAAATAAATTTAAACTCTATTTAAAGCTTATGATTATTGTTACTTTAAGATAATACTGGGAGATACATAAATTTTTAAATAAAAATACTAAACAATTATATGGTCGATAAAGATAATATTCCAAAAATGTTCTGCGACAATCAGAGGCGATATTCTGGTACTCCCGAAGGAGTTTACAATTGCATAGCACATTTAGATTCAGGCAGAGTTCTTGTTTGTCCTTATAAAGGATCTGATATAAAACCAATTGATTATTTTGGAAAAGGTCATTATAGATTATTAATTCAAAGACAAACTCAAGGAGGAGATGGAGTTTGTCAGGATTTCCAGATATTACCTTCAGCTAAAAAAAGAAGAATAAAACAGCTTGTTGAAGAATTGGAGCAATCTTAAAAATGGTAGATTATTTTTGTAAACATCGATTTAAAAAATCTGGTTGTACAGATTATGGATGTACTGCAGATTTACATAATAAAGGAGCAGTAGATTGTCCTTACAGAAAAAAAGATATAATAATGCATCCTCCATTGCCCCCTGAAGAAAATAATACTTTCACAATAGCAGGTTGCAAAGATTTTGAAATAACTCCAGATACAGCTTCTGATTTAATTAAAAAATTACAAGAACCAGAAACCTCAACAAAAAACTCAGGCAAATCTTAATCATGATATCCAGAAGGCGATTAGGCTAGTGGCAAACCATCTTGTTTACACCAATATGAAC